>JALHLN010000051.1 GCA_022844545.1 Burkholderiales bacterium
CGCGCCGCGCTCGACGGGGCCGTGGCGATCGCGCCGTTCGACGCGGCGGGCGCGAAGGCCTACAGCCGCGAAGTCGCCCGCATCATCGAAGACGCGGTGCGCGCCGCTGCGGCCGCACCCACGCTCGAGACGGCGCTCGAGATCGGCTACGCGGCGTTCGGCCGCAGCGCATGCACGGCGGCGGCGCGCGAGGGCATTGCCGCGTTCGGCGAGCGGCGCCGGCCCGACTTCTCGCGCACCGGCTAGGTCGGGAACAAGCATGAGCGCCAAGCTGCAGACGCTGGAACGGCCCGAGCCGCTCGGCGACCGCGTCTACTCGACGCTGCGCGAGTACCTGCGCGCCGGACGCCTTGCCGCCGGCCAGCCGCTGCAGGAGGCGATGCTGGCCGCGCAGCTGGGCGTGTCGCGCACGCCCGTGCGCGAAGCGCTTGCGCGCCTGGCGAGCGACGGCCTGGTGGTCGCCGAGGGCCGCAGCTTCACGGTGCCGGCGCTGGTAAAGGGCGACATCGAGGACATCTATGCGCTGCGGTTCCTGCTCGAGCCCGAGGCGCTGCGCCTGGTGGCAACCGCGAAACACGATCGCAAGCAACTCGCGCCGCTGCGCAAGGCGCTGGAGGACATGGCGGCGGCCCACGAAGCGGGCGACGGCGCGGCCTTCATGGACGCCAACTACCGCTATCGCGACGCCTGGACGGCGCTGGTGCCCAACCAGCGCCTGGTGCGCGCGATCCAGCTCTACGCCGAGCACGTGCGCTACCTGCGCGCGTTCACGCTCGACGATGCCGTGGTGCGCGCGGTGGTGCTCAGGGGCCTGAAGCAGCTCTCGGCGGCGCTCGCGGCGGGCGACGGCGAAGCGGCGGCGAAGGCGATGCGCACGCACCTCGACAATGCCAGGCGGATCCTGCTCGAAAAGATCCAGGGGAACTGAGCGATGGCCTACCAGGCGGAAATTCCCTACGGCTGCTACTGGAGCACGCCGTTCGCGCGCTGGCAGGGCGCGTTCGCAAGCCTGAACTCGGTGGAGTTCGCAGCGCACGTGGTGAAAAGCGAACTGGCGAAGCGCGGCATCCCGGCGCAGGCGTTCGACCACGGCGTGCTCGGTTTCAGCGTGCCGCAGAAGCATTCGTTCTACGGCCTGCCGTGGCTGGCCGGGATGGCGGGCATCGGGCAGATCGGCGGCCCGACGCTGATGCAGGCCTGCGCCACCGGGGTGCGCGTGCTGCTCGCCGGCGCGCAGGAGATCGAAACGGGGCTGTCGAAGGTCTCGCTGACCGTGACCTGCGACCGCACCTCGAACGGGCCGCACCTCTACTACCCGAATCCGCGCGCGCCGGGCGGCACCGGCAGCCACGAAGACTGGGTGATGGACAACTTCGGCTGCGACCCGCTCGGGCCGCACGCGATGGTGGCCACGGCGGAGAACGTGGCGAAAAAACACGGCATCGGCACCTCCGAGCAGCACGAGGTGGTGCTGCGCCGCGAAGCGCAATACCGCGAGGCGCTCGCCGACGACTCCGCGTTCCTGAAGCGGTTCATGACGCTGCCCTTCGAGGTTCCCGACCCCGCCTACCGCAAGACGGCGGTGACGCTCGCGGGCGACGAGGGCATCAATTTTTCCACCGCCGAGGGGCTGGCGAAGTTGAAGCCGGTGGTGCAGGAGGGCACGGTGACCTACGGCGCCCAGACGCACCCGGCCGACGGCAACGCCGCGATCGTGCTGGCGAGCCCGGAACGCGCGCAGGAACTGTCGCGCGACCCGAAGATCCGCATCCGGCTGCGCGGCTTCGGCCAGTCGCGCGCGGCGCTCGCCTACATGCCCGAGGCGCCGATCCCGGCGGCGCAGGCCGCGCTCGCGCAGGCCGGGCTCGCCATCGGCAAGATGGACGCCATCAAGACGCATAACCCGTTCGCGCTGAACGACGTGCTGTTCTCGCGCTCGACCGGCGTGGACATGGGCCGCATGAACAACTTCGGCTGCTCGCTGGTCTGGGGCCATCCGCAGGGCCCGATGGGGACCCGCGGCATCATCGAGCTGATCGAGGAGCTGGCGCTGCGCGGCGGCGGCTTCGGCCTCTTCACCGGCTGCGCGGCGGGCGATACCGCGATGGCGGTGGTGCTCGAGGTGTCGGGGAAATAGGGCGGGTGCATCGCATGGACCTTTCGCACTGGATCGAGCGGCACGCGCGCTTTGCGCCGGGCGCGGTCGCGATCCGGTTCGAGGGCGCGGAGATCAGCTACGCGGAGCTGGCGCGCCGGATCCAGGGCGCGGCGGCGGTCCTCGCGGAACGCGGGGTGAAGCGCGGCGATGCGGTTGCCTGGCTCGGCGTAAACCACCCCATGGTGCTGGTGCTGCTGTTCGCCTGCGCGCGCCTGGGCGCGATGCTGGTGCCGCTCAACTGGCGCCTCGCGCCGCCGGAGATCGCGCGCGTGGCGGCCGACTGCGCGCCCAAGCTCGTGCTGGTCGAGAAAAGTTTTGCCGGCGTGCTCCCAGGTCTGGGCCTGGAGATACTCGAGGCGCACACCGATTGCAGTCCGGAGCGGGCGGGCGGCGAAGATTCGCCGCTGCTCCTGTGCTACACCTCGGGATCGACCGGCGCGCCCAAGGGCGTGGTGCTGACGCAGCGCGCGATCCTGTGGAACGCGGTCAACAGCACGCACATGCACGACCTCACCAGCGCCGACCGGGTGCTGACCACGCTGCCCCTGTTTCACGTCGGCGGCATGAACATCCAGACCACGCCCGCGCTGCACGCCGGCGCGAGCGTCACGCTGCACGCGAAGTTCGATGCGGCGGCGGCGCTGGAGGCGATCGAGCGCGAGCGGATCACGCTCGCGGTGCTGGTGCCGGCGCAACTGAGTGCGCTAATGGCGCTGCCGCGCTGGCAGAGCGCCGACCTGTCCAGCCTGCGCATGATCAGCACCGGTTCGACCATCGTTTCTGAGGCCTTCGTGCGCAAGGTGAGCGCACGCGGCGTGTCCGTGATCCAGGTCTACGGCTCGACCGAGACCTGCCCGGTCGCGGCCTACGTGCGCGCAGGCGACGCGTTGCGCAAGGCCGGCTCGGCCGGGGTTCCGGCCCTGCACTGCGAAGTGAAGGTCGTGGGCGAGGACGGTGCCGCATTGCCTCCGGGACGGGACGGCGAGATTCTGGTGCGCGGCCCGAACGTCGCGGCGGGCTACTGGAACGCGCCCGAGGAGACGGCGCGGGCGTTCGCCGGGGGCTGGTACCGCTCGGGCGACCTCGGGCATTTCGACGGCGAAGGGCACCTATACGTGGTCGCGCGCAAGACCGAGATGATCATCTCGGGCGGCGAGAACATCTATCCGGCGGAGGTAGAGAGCGTGCTGCTCGAGTGCGCCGCGATCGAGGAAGCCTGCGTGCTCGGCAAGCCCGACGCGCGCTGGGGCGAGAAACTGGTCGCCGCCGTGGTGGTGAAGGCCGGCTGCCGCGTCACCCGGGGCGAGGTGATGGGGCTTTTCGAGGGCCGGCTCGCGCGCTACAAGCATCCGAAGGACGTGCATTTTCTCGAACGGCTGCCCCGCACCGCGCTCGGCAAGGTGCGCAAGGAAGACGTTCGCGCCGCAATCGTGGAGGCACCATGAAAGTCAACAAGCTGGACCACATCTGCATCGCGGTGAGGAACCTCGAGGCGGCCCGCAGGATCTGGGAGCCGATCCTCGGCAAGGACAAGCCCGACGACGCCTACGTCGACGAGCCCGAGAAAATCCGCGTCGCGCGCTACTGGGTGGGCGGGGTCGGCTTCGAGCTGATGGAGTCGCTCACGCCGGACGGGGATGTCGCCAAGTACATCGACAAGCACGGCGAAGGGGTGATGCTCGTCTCGCTCAACGTGGACGACACCCGCGCGGCGATGGACGAGCTGAAGGCGAAGGGCTATCCGTTCATCGGCGGGGCGCGCAAGTTCCGGGATTGCGAGTTTGCCTTCGTCCATCCCAAGGCGGTGAACGGCGTGCTGCTCGAAATCATCGATTACAAGTGGGATGAGCTGCGGGCATGAACTTCGAACTGAATCCCGAACAGCAGCAGATACGCGACACATTCGCGCGCTTCTGCGACCAGCGCATCGCGCCGCAGGCCGCGGCGATGGACGAGGCGCACGCGTTTCCGCGTGAATTGTTCTCGCAGCTGGCCGGCATGGGCCTGTTCGGCATGCGCTACCCCGAGGACGCGGGCGGCAGCGGCATGCAGTTGACGGAATTCTGCCTGGCGCTGGAGGAAATCGCGCGCGGTTCCATGTCGCTGGCGGGTTGCGCCGCGATGCAATCGCTGATGGGGACCAAGTTCCTGCACATGCTGGGCAGCGGCGACATCCTGGAGCGGCTGTTCAAGCCGGCGCTGCGCGGCGACAAGATCGGCGCCATCTGCATGACCGAACCCGATTCGGGCAGCGACCTCGGCGGCATCGCCACGCACGCGCGCAAGGTCGAGGGCGGCTACGTTCTCAACGGGCAGAAGACCTGGGTCACCTCGGCGCCGGTGGCGGATTTCTTCACCGTGTTCGCCAAGGCGGGCGCGGAAAAGAAGCTCACCATTTTCCTGGTCGAGCGCGACTTCAAGGGAGTCAAGCTCGGCCGCGCCATCGAGAAAATGGGGGTGTGGGCGCTACCCACCTCGGAGCTCGCTTTCGACGAGTGCTTCGTGCCCGACAGCCACCGCCTGTCGAAGGAGGAAGGCGATGGCGAGGGGCACCTGAGGAAGACGCTGGCCGAGATCCGCATCATCACCGGGGCGATGGCGGTGGGCCTCGCGCGCGCGGCGCTCGGCGCGGCGGCGGGCTACGCGGGGGAGCGCAAGCAGTTCGGCAAGGCGATCAACCGCTACCAGGCGATCCAGATGAAGCTCGCGGAAATGGCCACCGAGCTCGAGGCCGCGACGCAGTTGGTCTATCGCGCGGCGTGGCTGCGCGACGCCGGCCGGTCGCATCACAAGGAAGCGGCGATGGCCAAGCTGTTCGCCAGCGAGTGCGCGGCGCGCGTCGCCGACCAGGCGGCGCGGGTGTATGCCTCCTACGGCTTCGCGATGGAGTACCCGGTGCAGCGCTACCTGCGCGACGTGCGTTTCACCCTGATCGGCGGCGGCACCAGCGAAATCCTGAAACTGATCATCGCCAAGGAAGTATCGACGCCATGAACCCGGGCAAGCGCATCAAGATCGTGCTCGCCAAGCCGGGCCTGGACGGCCACGACCAGGGGGCGAAAGTGGTGGCGCGCGCGCTGATGGACGCGGGGTTCGAGGTGATCTACACCGGGCTGCGCCAGACCCCCGAGGCGATCGCGCGCATCGCGCTCGACGAGGATGCCGACGTGATCGCCCTTTCGTCCATGGCCGGCTCGCATCTGCCGGTGTGCCGGAAACTCAAGCCCCTGCTCGAGCAGGCGGGCCTCGCCGACAAGCTCTGGGTGATCGGCGGCAACCTGCCGGCGCAGGACCACGACGCGCTGCGCGCGCTCGGTTTCAGCGGGATTTTCCCGTCCAGCTCGAAGCTCGACGACATCATCAACTACATCCGGACCCACGCGCCATGAAACCAAGAGACCTGCCGGAAAAAGCCGTGCGCCCCGTCGTCAATGAATCGGGGATCGAAGTGAAGCCGCTCTACACCGCGGCCGATGTCGAAGCGAGCGGCGGCGCCGGCATGATCGGGCTGCCGGGCGAGTTTCCGTTCGCGCGCGGCATCCATTCGATGATGTACCGCAAGCAGCCCTGGACCATGCGCCAGTACACCGGCTTCGGCAACGCGGCCGACACCAACAAGCGCTTTCATTACCTGATCGCCAACGGCCAGACCGGGCTCAACGTGGCCTTCGACCTGCCCACGCAATGCGGGATGGATTCCGACGACCCGCAGGCCGAGGGCGAGGTCGGGCGCGTCGGCATGGCGGTGGACACGCTGCGCGATGTCGAGATCGCCTTCGAGGGCGTGGACCTGGAGCGCATCACGGTCTCGCTCACCATCAACGGCGCGGCCGCGATCCTGATCGCGATGTATCTGGCGATGGCGGAGAAGCGCGGCTACGACCTGGCGAAACTGCGCGGCACCGCGCAGAACGACATCCTGAAGGAGTTCGTCGGCCGCGGCACCTGGGTGTATCCGGTCGAGCCCTCGATACGGTTGGTGGGCGACACCATCGAGTACTGCGCCGCGCAGGCGCCGAAGTACAGCCCGGTGTCGGTGTGTGGCTACCACATCCGCGAATCCGGGGCCGACCCGGCGCAGGAGATGGCCTACGCGTTCTGCATTGCCAAGGCCTACGCCGACGACGTCATCCGCCGCGGCCTGCCGGTGGACGAGTTCGCCGGGCGCCTGTCGTTCAACTTCAACTGCTTCGGCAACCTGTTCGAGCAGGTGGCGAAATTCCGCGCCGGTCGCAGCCTGTGGGCGAAGATCATGAAGGAGCAGTATCACGCGGTGAAGCCCGGCTCGATGTGGCTGCGCATGATCGCCGGCGGCGGTGGCGGCGGCCTCACTTTCGAGCAGCCGGAGTTGAACATCGTGCGCGGCGCCTACTACGCGCTCATCTGCGCGCTCTCGGGCACACAGACCATGGCGCTGTGCTGCTATGACGAGGCCTACACCATCCCCTCGGAATACGCGCAGCGGATTTCGCTGCGCACCATGCAGATGCTGATCGAGGAGATGGGCCTCGCCGACACTGTGGATCCGCTCGGCGGTTCGTACTACGTTGAGACGCTCACCAACCAGATGCGCGCCCGCATGGAGGCGATCATGGCCGAGGTGGACGCGCAGGGCGGCATCGTCAAGATGGTCGCCGAGGGCGCGATCCAGGCCAAGGTCTCGGCGCAGGCCTACAAGCGCCAGCGCGACATCGACGCCGGAACGTTCCGCAAGGTGGGCGTGAACTGCTACCGCACCGAGGACAAGACCCCGGAAATGGAATTTCACCCCTACAAGGACGAGGACGCGCGCGCGCAGGTGCAGGCGCTTGAGATGGTGCGCGCCGAGCGCGACGCGGCGCGCGTGCAGGCGGCGCTCGCGCGCGTCCAGGCGGACGCGCGATCTGGCGCGAACCTGATGCCCGCGATCATGGACGCAGTCAAGGCCTACGCGAGCGTGGGGGAGATCACCAACGAGCTGGTCGGCGTGTTCGGCCGATATCGCGAACCGGTGAGGTTCTAGGTGTCTGAAATCGAAAGCTATGCGGCACCACGGTCGCTCGACGAGGCGGCCGGGATGCTGCGCGCGGGCGATGTGACGGTGCTGGCGGGCGGCACCGATCTGATGCCGCAGACGCAGGCCGGGCGCCTGCGGTTCCGGCCGGTGCTGATGAACGTGCGGCGCGTGCCCGAGCTGAAGGGCATTGCCGAAGACAACGGCGTGGTGCGCATCGGGGCGCTTGTCACGATCACCGAACTGCTGGACAGCGCGCTGGTGCGCGAGCGGTTGAACCTTCTCTGGCAGGCCTGCGACCACTTCGCGAGCGACCAGATCCGCAACGCCGCGACCATCGGCGGCAACCTGTGCAACGCCTCACCGGCGGGCGACACGCTGGTGCCGCTCCTCGCGCTGGAGGCGCGCGTGGTGCTCGCCGCCAAGCCGAACGGCACGCTGCAGATCCGCCGCGTACCGCTGGCGCAGTTCCTGCTCGGCCCGGGGCGCAGCTGCCGCGGGCTCACCGAACTGCTCGCCGCGGTGGAAGTGCCGCTGCCGGGCGCGGGATTCGTCGGCGAGTTTTACAAGCACGGCACGCGGCCCGGGCTGGACATTTCGACGATCTCGATCGCGGCGGGAGCGCGCCGGGACGGCGCAGTGTTGCGCGACGTGCGCATAGCGTTCGGCGCGGTGGCGCCGACCGTGATCCGCGCGCCGCGCGCCGAGGCCGCGCTGGAAGGCCATCGGGCCGATGCTGCGACGCTCGAGGCGGCGGTGCAGGCGGCGCTCGCGGAGATCCATCCAATCTCCGACGTGCGCGCCAGCGACTGGTACCGGCGCGAGCTCATCCACAACATGCTGAAGAGGGTCCTGACCCATGTCTGCAAACTGTGACATCGCCTTCACCCTCAACGGGGTGAAGCGGGAGCTGAGCGTGCCGGCGGGCATGAGCGCGCTCGCCATGCTGCGCGAGCGACTCGGGCTCACCGGCACCAAGTACGGCTGCGGCGAGGGCGAGTGCGGCGCCTGCACTATCCTCGTCGACGGGATGAGCGTCAACTCCTGCCTGCTGTTCGCGGCGGATTGCGACGGGCGCGATGTGGTGACGATCGAAGGCGTCGTCCAGAGCGAGGCGGGCGAGCGCCTGCGCAGCGCTTTCGTCGCCAGCGGCGCGGTGCAGTGCGGGTTCTGCACTCCCGGCCTGATGGTGCAGGCGAGCCACCTCATCGAGCAACACCCCGGCGCCGATGAAGCGGCGATCCGCCGCGGCATCGAGGGGAATCTGTGCCGCTGCACCGGCTATCGCAAGATCGTCGATGCCATCGCGTCGGCCGCAAAGCCAGATCCGGGACAGACCCCGTTTTCGGAGGGACAGCCATGAATGAGCCCGCGAAAACGTGGTCTGTCCCTGATTCTCTCATCGGCAAGCGGATCCCGAAAATGGATGCGCCGGACAAGGCGAGCGGCAGGACACGCTACATCCAGGACCTTGAAATCCCGGGCGCGCTGCACGGGAAGATCCTGCGCTCCACCCGGGTGCACGCGCGCATCCTGTCCATCGACACCAGCGCGGCGAAGGCGCTGGCCGGCGTTCACGCCGTGATCACGGCCGCGGACGTGCCCTGGCAGCGGCCGATCGGGGTGGGCAGGGATCACCTGCCGCTGAAAGCGGACCGGGTGCTCAGCTTGCGAGATGAAATCGCCGCGGTGGCCGCCGACAGCGAGGCGATCGCCGAGGCGGCGCTGAAGCTGATCAGGGTCGTGTACGAGCCGCTGCCGGTGCTCGCGACCACCATTGCGGCGTCCGCGCCCGGGGCGCCGCGATTGCACCCCGATCGCCCGGACAACGTCGCCATGACTTTCGACTACGCGCAAGGGGACCTCGCCCAGGGCGAGGCCGAGTCCGACGTGGTGGTCGAGGACGTGTTCCGGCTGCATTACGTGACGCACTGCTGCATGGGCGTCTCGGGCGTGATCGCGGAATTCGACCCCTCCGGAAACCTGCTGCTCTATTCGAACACGCAGGTGCCGTTCCTGCACAAGCGCGAGTTCGCCGAGCTGCTGGGGATCGATCCCGGGCGCATCCGCATCATCCAGCCGCCGATCGGCGGCGGCTTCGGCTCCAAGCTCGACATCTACCCGTTCGAGCCGATCGCCATTTTCCTCGCCGGAATTACCAAGCGCCCGGTGAAGCTGGTGTTCACGCGCGAGGAGGAGTTCATCGCCTCGCCCACGCGCCAGCCGGTGCTGCTCAAGCTGCGCTCGGGCTGCCGCAAGGACGGCACGCTGACTTTCCGCGACGTCGAAACGGTGCACGACAACGGCGCCTACACCTCCTGGGGCGCGACCACGCCGTTCGTGATGATGCAGACCATCTCGTCGCTTTACCGTGTGCCGCATTGCAAGTACCGCACTGTAGCCGTCTACACGAACAATCCCTACGCCGGATCGTTCCGCGGCTACGGCAACCTGCAGGCGACGTTCGCGGTGGAAGCGCACATGGACAAGCTGGCGGAAGCCGTGGGCATGGACGGGCTCGCCTTCCGCTTGAAAAACGCGCAGCACCCGGGCGAGGTCACCCCGCAGGGCATGCACTTCAAGAGCTGCGGCCTGAAGGAGTGCCTGACGACCGCCGCGCAGCGCAGCGACTTCCTGCGCAAGCAGGCGGAGAACCGCAGCCGCTGGAACGACCCGGACCCGGTGAAACGCGGCATCGGCATGGCTTCGATGCTGCACGTCGGCGGCGGCGCCAAGATCTATCCGTCGGACGGCTGCGGCACCATCCTCAAAATCGACGACTTCGCGCACGTCACGCTGATCACGGGCGCATCCGAGATCGGCCAGGGGTCGGAGACGGTGCTCGCGCAGCTCGTATGCGAGGAGCTGGGCCTGCCGATGACGGCGGTCACGGTGGTCAACAACGACACTGACATCACGCCCTGGGACGTGGGCGTGCACGCTTCGCGCACCACCTTCATCGCCGGCAACTCGGCGATCGGCGCGGCGCGCAAGGCGAAGCGGAAAATTCTCGAAGCGGCCGCGGCAAAGACCGGCAACAGAATCGACGAACTGGGCCTCGCCGGGGGATTCATCACCGCCAGCAGCGGCGAGAAGCTGTTCGAGCTGGCGAAATTCCTGCGTTCGCTGCACTTCTCGGACAAGGCCGACCTGGTGATGACCAGTTTCTACTACGAGCCGCCCAGCCGCCACCAGGACAAGCAGTTCAAGGGCGACGTCTCGGCGGCCTACGCCTGGGCGACGCAGGTCTGCGAAATCGAGCTCGACACCGAGACCGGCATCGTGCGCCTGCTCAAGGTGACCGGCGCGCACGATGTCGGGCGCGTACTCAACCGGCTGGGCATCGAGGGCCAGATCGAAGGCGGCATCGTCATGGGGCAGGGCTACGCCCTCACCGAGGACCTCAGGGTCGAGGCGGGCGTGATCCGCAACCCGAACTTCCGCGACTACAAGCTGGTCACCGCCCCCGAGATCCCGGAAATGGACATCAGTTTCATCGAGACCATGGACGGCGAGGGGCCGCAGGGCGCCAAGGGCGTGGGCGAAGCGCCGGCCATCTGCATCGCGGCGGCGGTGGCGAATGCGATCCACAACGCCACCGGCACCCGCATCACCGCGCTGCCGTTCGCGCCGGAGAATGTCTACCGCGCGCTGCATGGCGCCTCCGAGCCCCCGGTTTGGAACGCCGCGTGAAGCGGCGCACGGTCCTCAGCCTCGAGCAGGCGCTCTCGATGCCCTACGCGACGCTGAGATTCGTGCAACTCGGCTGGCGCGTGATCCGCATCGAAGCCCTGGGCTCGGGCAGGGGCCTGCCCGGCGATCCGAACCGGTATATCGGAAAGCGGGTCGCCGATGACGACCGGCGCAGCTATTACATCGCGCCCAACGTCGGCAAGGAAGCGATCGCGCTCAACCTGAAGAGCGTCGAGGGGCGCGAGGCCCTCAAGCGCCTGGTGCGCGGTCTGGACGCGGACGTGTTCTGCTGCAACACCGTGCCCGAGCGCTACGCGCCGCTCGGCATCGACTACGCGACGCTCTCGGCGGTGAAGCCGGACCTGGTCTGGGCGGGCATCTCGGCGCTGGGGCCCGAGTATCCGGAGGTGCCGGGCTACGATCCGGTGATCCAGGCGATGGCGGGCTACGTCGAGCTGACCGGCGATCCGAACGGCACGCCGGTGCTGTGCGGCGTGCCGGTGATCGACCTGAAGGCTGGCGACGAGGTCTACGCCAACGTGATGCTGGCCCTGGCAGAGCGTGCTGAGAGCGGGCGCGGCAGCGAGATCCACGTTTCCATGCTGCAGGCGGCCGCCTCCTGGCTGATCACGACGCTGCCGCTGATCGATTTCGACTGCGAACCCTGGGAAATCACGCGCGCCGGCAACGAGCACCGCAAGTTCGTGCCGACCAATGTCTATCCGACGCGGGACGGCTTTTTCTACATGGCGATCGGCAGCGACGTGATGTGGCGGCGCCTCACCGGGGTCGCGCGCTTTTCCTCCCTGGCTACCGAAGAGCGCCTGACCAACGAGGGCCGGATCCGCGACCGCGAGAACCTGAAGCGCGACATCTCCGCGCTGACCGCGACGGCGAGCACGGAGGAGGCGATGGCGGAGTTGCGCGCGGCGACCATTCCGCACGCACGCATCAACGGCGTCGCCGCGGTGCGTGAACTCGACGCGCTGCGCGAGCGCCTCACCTCCACCGAGACGCCTGACGGCAAGCGCGTGCGCATGCAGCCGATGGCGGTGGACCTGCCCGGCGTGACGCGCGAATTCCGCTTTGCGCCAAAGTATGGCGAACATACGCGCCCGGTGCTGCGCGAAGCGGGTTTCTCCGATGACGAATGCCGCGCGCTCGCGGCCGCCGGGGCGATTCCGGATTGAGCCCGGCTGTCTGGTCGAGCGGCTTCCGGCCGTTCTTCCTCGGCGCGGCCTGCTACGGCCCGCTGCTGCTCGCGCTCTGGTACGGGGCGCGCGCCGGCTGGTGGGGCGCGCCGGCCGCGGGGCTGGCGCTGCCGCTGCTGCATGCGCACGAACTGCTGTTCGGTTTCGCCGCGGCGCTGGTGTGCGGCGTGCTGCTCACGGCGCTGCCGAGCTGGTCCGGCGCGCGCGAGGTGCGTGGCGGCCGGCTTGCGGCCCTGTTCATCGTCTGGGCTGCGGCGCGGGCGGCGTTCCTCGCCGGGTTGCCGTACGCCGGCGTTCTCGACAGCGCGCTTTTCCCGGTTCTCGCCCTGGTGCTGTTCGCCACGGTCTCCCATGCGCGGCGAAGGCTTTTCTGGTGGACACTGCCGCCGCTCGCCGCACTCGCGGCGGCGAATGCGCTGTACCACTTCGGGCCGGATCCGCGCTGGGCGCTGACGCTCGGCGTGCACGCGCTCGCGTTCCTGTTCACGCTCTACGGTGGCCTGTTCATCCCGGCGTTCACGCGCCGCTGGCTGCACGCGCGCGGCGAGCGCGCGGCGGCGATCCTGCCGCCGCTGGAGTACGCCACGGCGCTTGCGATGGTCGTCTTCGCCTGCGCCGACCTGCTCGAAGCGCCTGCGGCCTGGACCGCGGCCGCGGCGCTGGCGGCGGCCATAGTGCATGGCTGGCGATTCGCGCGCTGGCGGGGTTGGCGCACGGCGAGCGAACCGCTGCTGTGGTGCATCCACCTCGGCTATGCGTGGCTGATCGCCGCGCTGGTGCTGCGCGCGCTCGCCGGGATTGCCGTGGAGGTACCGGGCGAGGCGTGGATCCACGCCTTCACGCTCGGCGCCTACGGCATGCTGAAAATCGGCCTGATGACGCGCGTCGCGCTGCGCCACACCGGCCGCCCGCTGAAGGCTTCGGCGGCGATGCAGGTGGCCTTCGTGATGGTGTTTGCCGCGTCGCTGCTGCGGCTCGCCTACTCGGTGCACGGCCTGGGGGAGTGGGCGCTCGCCGGGTCGGCGCTGCTGTGGGGTGCGGCCTTCCTGGTTTATCTCGCGCTCCACGGCCTGATGCTGATTCGCCCGAGCCTGCCACGCCAATGAAAGGAGTCCGTATGCTGCGCGCCGCTTTCGCCATTCTGTTCGCCGCACTCTGCAGCACCGTCTCGGCGCAGGTGTTCCCGACCAAGCCCTTGCGCATCCTGGTGCCGTTTCCGCCGGGCGGAGGCACCGATGTCGCCGCGCGCGCACTGGGCGAGTACTTGTTCCGCGAACTCGGCCAACCCGTGGTCGTGGACAACCGTCCGGGCGGCAATTCCGTGATCGCGACCGAGGCGCTCACGCGCGCCGAAGCCGACGGCCACACGCTACTCCTGACCACGGATTTCCACTCGATCAACGCCGCCTTCGGCGTACCGCTGCCGTATGACTCGCTGAAGGACTTCGCGTTCCTCGCGCGCGTGTCGACTTCGCCGCTGATGCTGGTCACTCACCCGGGGGCGGGACTGAAATCGCTGGGCGATGCGGTCACTGCGGCGCGCGCGCGCCCCGGCAAGCTGGGCTTCGCCTCGCTCGGCACCTCGAGCCCGCACTTCCTCGGCTTCGAATGGTTCAAGCGCATGGCGAAGCTGGACATCATCGACGTGCCCTACAAGGGCGGCGGTCCGGCGCTCGCCGCGGTGATGGGCGGGCAGGTGACGTTCTCGTTCGTGGTCGCCGCCAACGGCATCCGCCAGGCGAAGGCCGGAAAGCTGGTCGCGCTCGCGGTGAGCGGTCCTGCGCGCGCGAGCGTCGCGCCGGAGGTGCCGACCTTCGCCGAATCGGGCTATCCGGAATTCGTGATGCTCAACTGGTACGGCATTTTCGCGCCGGCCGGCACGCCGCGCGCGGTGATCCAGCGGCTCAACGCCTCGATTGTCGCCGGCCTGAAGACCACGGAAGTGCGTGGGCGGCTCGAGAGCGCGGGCGTGGAGGCGGCGCCGGGCACGGCCGAAGAGCTGGAGGCCTGGGTGCGCAAGGACATCGCGCATTACCGGCGCATGATCGAGCTCACCGGCGCGAAGCCCGAGGGACGCTGATCCCGCCGATGAGCGCCCCGGCGAGCCTGGCGAACCGCATCGCGGCCGGCGACCGGCGCGCGATCGCGAGCGCAAGCCGCAGGCTGCGCGTCGCGCCGCCACAGGTTCACCTGGTGGCCCTGCTCGGCAGGATCAGCGGCGCCGGCGTGGCTGCCATGCCCGCCGCCCAGCACCGCGATGCGCGTTACGCGAGGTGCTCCAGCGGCAGGGCGGTGGTGTCCTTCACCCGCTCGAGCACGAAGTTGGACTTGATGTCGATCACGCCGGGTTGCTTGAGCAGCTTGTCCATGATGAAGCGCGAATAGTGCGCCAGGTTCTCGACCTGGACGCGCATCAGGTAGTCCATCTCGCCGGTCATGGACAGGCAGGTGATCACCTCGGGCCAGCTCAGCACCGCGCGCGCGAACTGGTCCACCGGCATCTTGCCGCGCTTCTCCAGCTTGACGCTGACGTAGGCGAGCAGTTCGAGCCCGACCCGCGGCGCGTCGAGCAGCGCGGCGTAGCGCTGGATCACGCCCGAGCGCTCGAGCGCGCGGACCCGGCGCAGGCAGGGAGAGGGTGAGAGCAGCACGCGCTCGGCCAGTTCCTGGTTGCTGAGGCGGCCGTCGACCTGCAGCTGCTCCAGGATGCGGCGATCGGTCCTGTCCAAGGTTGTTTTTGGCATATTGTTGCTTTATTGTCGCTAAATAGCGTCCAGATTGCAACAAAATTGCGCGTACGGAGGCATAGACTTCCTCAAACGAGGGAGGGTCTGTCGCCATGAGCGCCATGCTCCAGCCGGCCGCAAGCCGGGAGTTCCTGTCGGGCAACGAGGCTGTCGCGCGCGGCGCGTGGGAGGCGGGCGTGGAAGTCGCCGCCGCCTATCCGGGTACGCCCTCGACCGAGATCCTGGAGACGCTGGCGGGGCTGTCCGGCCTGTACGCCGAGTGGTCCACCAACGAGAAGGTGGCCCTGGAGGTGGTGCTCGGCGCCTCGATGACCGGGCGGCGCGCGCTCACCGCCATGAAGCACGTCGGCCTCAACGTCGCCGCCGACTCGCTGATGACGATGGGGCTGGTCGGGGTCAAGGCGGGTCTGGTGATCGCGGTATCCGACGACGTCGGCTTCTCCTCCTCGCAGAACGAGCAGGACTCGCGCTTCTGGGGGCGCTTCGTCCACCTGCCGGTGCTCGAGCCGGCGGACGCGGCCGAGGCTTATGCCATGACCCGGGAAGCGTTTGCGCTCTCGGAGCGCCACCAGGTGCCGGTGCTGCTGCGGCTCACCACGCGCGTGTCGCACGTCAAGCGCACGGTGCTGACCGGCGCGCGCGAGGCTCCGGATACCTCGCGCCACGGCTACCGCAAGGACGCCGAGCGCTGGATCATCACCCCGAATCACGTCGGCAAGCGGATCGACCTGCGCGCGGCCCGCGATGCTGCGCTGGCGCAGGAGGCGGCGGCCTCGGCCTGGAACCGGATCGAGCCCGGCACCGACTCACGGCTCAGCTTCATCGTTTCCGGGCCCGCCTGGCACGTGGTGCGCGAAGCCTATCCGGACGCCCCGTTGCTGAAGCTCGGGTTCTCGCATCCGCTGCCGCTCGATGCCGCGAGGCGCCTGGCCGCGATGGCCGGGCGGGTGCTGGTGGTGGAGGAGGTCGATCCCATCGTCGAGAACGAGCTCAAGGCGGCGGGAATCGCGGTGCACGGCAAGGACGTGCTGCCGCTGCGGGGCGAAATCACGGTACCGGTGCTGGAGGACGCGGTCGCGCGCCTGGAGCCGGCAGGGGCGCAACCGCGCAGCCTGCCGGTCAAGGCAAGCGTGTTTCCGCGCCCGCCGACACTGTGCGCCGGCTGTTCCTACATGGGCGTTTACTTCTGGCTCGGACGCTTGAAGGACGCGGTCGTCTGCGGCGACATCGGCTGCTACACGCTCGGCTGCGGCGAACCCTGGAACGCCATCGACAGCGTCATTTCGATGGGCGCCTCGCTCGGGGTCGCGCACGGCATGGTGAAGGGCTTTGCCGGCGCCGCCGCCGCGAAGCCGGTGCTGGCGGTGATCGGCGACTCGACCTTCCTGCACACCGGCATGCCGGCGCTCGCCAACATCGCCTATCAGGGCGGCAACGTGACGGTGCTGCTGCTGGACAACCGCGCCACCGCCATGACCGGCGGCCAGGACAATCCGGGAACCGGGCGGCGGCTCGACGGGACCGAGGCGCCGCGGCTCGATTTCGCGCGCCTGGTGGAAGCGCTCGGCGTGCGGCCGGAACGGGTGCGGGTGGTGGATCCGTACCAGTTGCCGGTTTTCTTCAAGGTGCTGCGCGAGGAGATGAAAGCGCCCGAGCCTTCGGTCATCATCACCGACCGGCCGTGCGTGATGGCGCGCGATTTCGAGCGCAGCCGGCCGCTCGAGGTGAAGGAGGACCTGTGCAACGGCTGCGCGCGCTGCCTCGATGTCGGCTGCCCGGCGATCACGGTCAGCCGGCGCGAATCGCAGCCGCGCGCGGGCGGCGCGGTGGTCGACCTCGCCTGGGTGCGGATCGAGCGCGCGCTGTGCACCGGATGCGACCTGTGCGCGAAGGCCTGCGCGCGCGGCGCGATCGTCGCCGCATGAGCACCGATGTGCTGGTGGTCGGGATCGGCGGCCAGGGCGTGATGACCGCCGCCGAAGTCATCGCGCGCGCCGCAATCGAGGCCGGCTACGAGGTCAGCAAGACCGAAGTCACGGGCATGTCGCAGCGCGGCGGCGTGGTCTGCTCGCAACTGCGCATCGGCAAGCGCATCGAGGCGAGCGAAATCCGGCCCGGCGGCGCGCGCCTCCTGATCGCGTTCGAGGCGGCCGAAGGGCTGCGCTGGAGCCACTACCTGGCGCCGGAGGGCGGTGCCCTGCTGGATTCGTGGCGCGCGGTGCCGCCGGTGGTGTCATCGGGGGTGCACCAGTATCCCGCGGACCCGGCCGGGGAGATGCGGGCGGCGAACCGGCGCGTGCGGGAAATCGATGCGCGCGCCATCGCCGAGCGCATCGGCGACGCGCGGCTCGCCAACAGCGTGATGCTCGGCGCCGCCGCCGCCGAGCTGCCGTTTCCGGAGCCCGTGCTGCGGAACCAGGTGCTGCGCCGCTTCGGCGGCGGCGAAACGGCGGCGCGCAACGCCGCCGCGATCGACGCCGGCCGCGCGCTCGCGCCCTAGTC
>JALHLN010000052.1 GCA_022844545.1 Burkholderiales bacterium
AGGGGCGCGTCGTCCATGTCGAACGCGCACACCTGCTCGCCCGACTTCTGCGCCAGGTTGCGGCACATCGGCTCGCCCATCACGCCCACGCCGACAAATCCGAGCATCGGTCCTCCCAGACCTCTTCGCGACCTTCAGGAAGCCGTTGTTCCCCCGGCGCGCTCAGGCCACGAAGCTGCATGGTAGCCCAGCGGCGCAACCGCCGTCGCCCGGTTCGCCACCTCTCCCGCGACGCAGGTCAAGCGAGCTTCCCGGCCGCGGCCTCGATGCGATCGCAGGCGCGGTCCAGATAATCCTGCGCCGCGGCGAAGGACACGCGGAAATAGGGCGACAGGCCGTAGCCCGCGCCATTGGGCAGCGCCACGCCGGATTCCAGCAGGTAGGCGGTGACATCGGCGTCGTTCTCCATCACTTTGCCCTGCGGCGTGCGCTTGCCCAGCCAGCCGGCGCAGGAAACGTACGCATAGAACGCACCATGGGGCGGGACGCAGGACAAGCCGGGAATCGCGTTCAGGCGCGGTACCAGCTTGTCGCGCCGAGACTGGAAGATGGCGCACCGCTCCCGCACGATGTCCTGCGGGCCGTTCAGGGCGGCGACCGCCGCAGCCTGGCTGACGGACGAGGGATTGAGCGAACTCTGCGCCTGCAGCCGCGCCATGGCGCGGATGAGTTCCGCGGGCCCCGCGCCGTAGCCCAGCCTCCAGCCGGTCATGGCGTAGGTCTTGGAGCAGCCGTTCACGGTGAGCGTGCGCGCGGCGAGCTGCGGCGCGATCGCGGCCAGCATCGCGAACGGCCGGCCGTCGAACAGCACGTGCTCGTAGATGTCGTCGGCGATGACCCAGACATGGGGATGGCGCTCCAGCACCGCGACCAGCGCGCGCAGCTCGTCGGCCGAGAACACCGCGCCGCTGGGGTTCGACGGCGAATTCAGCATCAGCCACTTCGTGCGCGGCGTGATCGCGGCCTCCAGCTCGTCCGGCTGCAGCTTGAAGCCGTTCTCCGCCTTCGTCGGCACCCAGACCGGCACGCCCTCGGCATAGTGCGTAATGTCCGCGTAGGCCACCCACGAAGGCGCCGGGATCACCACCTCGTCGCCCGGGTCCAGCGTCGCCATGAGCGCGTTGTGCAGCACCTGCTTGCCTCCGGCGCCGGCGGAGATGTTCTCGGGCTTGAACTCGAGGCCGTTCTCGCGCCGGAACTTGGCCGTGATGGCCGCCTTCAGCTCCGCGGTGCCGTCCGCGGGCGTGTAGTGCGTCTGGCCGTCCTTCATCGCCCGGTAGGCGGCCTCGATGACATGGTCCGGGGTGTTGAAGTCGGGCTCGCCCTGCGCGAGCTCGAGGATGTCCACGCCGGCGGCGCGAAGTTCCCGCGCGCGCTGCGCGGCGGCGGCAGAAGCGGAGATTCGGGTGCGGGTGACGCGGGCGGAGGGTCGAAACATGCGCAGCACTCTACGCAAGCGCAGGCGCGGCATCAAATAGAATCGCGCAATGCCCCTTTCACGCCTGAAAACGCTGCTCGGCGACTACCCCAGCACCGAGGCGCTGAAGCAGGGGCGCATCGGCTCGGATTCGGTCGCGCTCGAGTTCGCCGCGATCAATCCCCCCAGTTCGGGCTTCAAGCGCGTGGTGCGCGGCCTGGAGTTCGACATCGCCGAGCTGTCCATGACCACGTTCCTGATGGCGCGCGCGGCCGGAAAGCCCTACCGCCTGCTGCCCGCCGTGGTGCTGGCGCGGCTGCAGCACGACCGCCTGGTGCGCAACGCCGAGCGGCCCGCCTTCGGTCCGGGCGAGCTGCACGGCAAGACCATCGGCGTACGCATGTACTCGGTCACCACCGCGATGTGGCTGCGCGGCGTCCTGGCCGAGGACCACGGCATGGACCCGAGCCGCGTCCGCTGGGTGACCTTCGAGGAAGGCCATGTCGCGGAGTCCGCAGATCCAGCCTGGGTGGAACGCGCCCCGGCGGGCAAGGAACTCATCGCCATGCTCCTCGCGGGAGAGATCGACGCCGCGGTCACCGGCGACGCCAGGGTTGCCGATCCGCGCATCGTGCCGGTGATTCCCGAGGTCGCGGCGGCGGCGCAGGCCTGGCGCGCGCGCAAGGGCGCGATCCAGGTCAACCACATGGTGGTGGCGAAGGACAGCGTTTCCGACGCAGCGGCCACCGAGGTGTCGCGCATGCTGGAGGCGAGCATCCGCGCCGCCGGCAGCCCGGAGCTGAACCCGTATGGCGTCGAGGCGAACCGCCGCAACCTCGAGGTCGCCATCGACTACGTGCACCGGCAGGGACTGATCCCCCGGCGCTACACCGTTGAGGAACTTTACCGATGATCATCGACTGCCACGGCCACTACACCACCGCGCCGCAGGCGCTATGGGACTGGCGCAAGCTCCAGGTCGCCGGCCAGAAGCCGGGGACACTGAAAATCTCCGACGACCAGCTGCGCGAATCGCTGGAGGGCGCGCAGCTGAAGCTGCAGCGCGAGCGCGGGTCGGATCTCACCTTCTTCTCGCCGCGCGCCGGCTCCATGGAGCACCACGTCGGCGACGCGGCCACCAGCCAGGCCTGGTCGCGCGAGTGCAACGACCTCATCCACCGCGTCTGCAGCCTGTACCCGGAGAATTTCGCCGCGGTGTGCCAGTTGCCGCAGTCACCCGGCGTGGCGCCGGCCAACTGCATTCCCGAACTCGAGCGCTGCGTGAACGAGCTGGGCTTCATCGGCTGCAACCTCAACCCCGATCCGTCCGGCGGCTGGTGGAAGGAACCGCCGCTCACCGACAAGTGGTGGTACCCGCTGTACGAGAAGATGGTCGAGCTGGACGTGCCGGCGATGGTGCACGTGAGTTCCTCCTGCAACCCGGCGTTCCATTTCACCGGCGCGCACTACATCAACGCCGACACCACCGCGTTCATGCAGTTCCTGACCTCCGACCTGTTCAAGGATTTCCCCACCCTGCGCTTCGTCATCCCGCACGGCGGCGGCGCGGTGCCCTACCACTGGGGCCGCTACCGCGGCATCGCGCAGGACCTGAAGCGCCCGCCGCTCGCGGAACTGCTGCTGAGGAACGTGTTCTTCGACACCTGCGTCTACCACAAGCCCGGCATCGAGCTGCTGCTCAAGGTGATCCCGGCGGAGAACATCCTGTTCGCCTCGGAGATGGTGGGCGCGGTGCGAGGCATCGACCCGGAGACCGGGCAGTACTTCGACGACACCAAGCGCTACATCGACGCCATCGACTGGGTGAGCGCGGCGGACAGGAAGAAAATCTTCGAGGACAACGTGAAGCGCGTGTACCCGCGCTTCGGCGGCATGGTATTATCTTGAGTAATACCAGACCCTGACCGCCAGCCATGACGCTTACGGTGAAGCTCGACCCGGAACTGGAGCAATCGCTCGCGCGGCGCAGCGCGGAACGCGGCGTGCCCAAGAGCGTGGTCGTCAAGGAGGCGCTCGCCGAGTACCTCCTGCGCGAACCGGTTGCCGCCTATGGCGCGGGCAAGGACCTGTTCGGCAGACACGGCAGCGGCGAGGGCACGCTTTCGGCGCGCCGCCGGACGCTGTACGCCGCCGCCGTGGATGCGAAACAGCGCCGTCGTCGATAGCGGGCCGCTGCTCGCGCTGTTCGACCGCGACGACGCGCATCATCGAAGGGTGGTCGAGTTCCTCAAGTCGCATCCACGCCTGCGCCTGGTCACGACCTGGCCGGTCCTCACCGAGGCCAGCGCCCTGCTCGCGGCGCGGGTCGGCAAGCAGGCCGAGGCGGACTTCCTGGAGTGGATCGAGCGTGGCGGGGTGACCTTGATCGCGCAGGAAGGCGGGGCGCTGGCCGCAGTGAGCGCCCTGGTTGAAAAGTACCGGGACCTGCCCTTCGACCTGGCCGATGCCAGCGTTGCGGTGCTGGCCGAGTCCTCCGGCATTACCCAGGTCCTCACCCTGGATCGCGACTTCGAGGTCTATCGCGACGCACGCGGGAAACCACTGAAGAATCTGCTCGCCGCGGCGGCCGTCCGCCGGAGATAGCTTCCGCGGCGGTCGCTCAGTTCACGACGATTTTCGCCTTCCGCACCACCTCGGCCCACTTCTCGCGCTCGCGCCGCACGTGCTCGGCGAAAGCCTCGGGCGGCCCGCCCACCGGCTCGGCGCCCTGCTCGGCGAACTTCTGGCGCATGTCCGCGCCATTGATGATCGCGTTGACTTCCCTGTTCAGGCGCGCGACCACGTCGCGCGGCGTTGCGGCCGGCGCCGCGATCCCGCTCCAGGACAGCGACTCGTAGCCCGGCACGCCGGCTTCGGCGACGGTGGGCACATCCGGCAGCGCCGGCGTGCGCTTGAGTCCCGTGACCGCGAGCGCCTTCAGCTTGCCCGCCTTCAGGTGCGGCACCGCGCCCGGCATATTCTCGAACATCATGTTCACGCGACCGGAGATCAGGTCCGGCATCGCCGGGCCGCTGCCCTTGTAGGGCACGTGCAACAGGTCCACGCCCGCCATCATCTTGAACAGCTCCGCCGACATGTGCGTGGAGGCGCCCGCCCCCGAGGAGGCGAACGAGAGCCTGCCCGGCGACTGCTTCGCGGTGGCGATCAGGTCGCCGACGCCTTTCAGCGGCGAATCCGCGGGAACGATGAGCACATTGGTGATCGAGGCGACATAGGCGACCGGCTCCAGGTCCTTCGCCGCGTCGAAGGGCATGGCCTTGAACAGCGAATTGTTGATCGCCATCACCCCGGTGGTGGCCATGAGCAGCGTGTAGCCGTCGGGCGCGGACCTCACCACCGCCTCGGCGCCGATGTTGCCCGAGGCGCCAGCGCGGTTCTCGATCACCACCGGCTGGCCCACGGCGGCGGCGAGGCGTTCGCCCAGCAGCCGCGCGAAGATGTCGGTCGAGCCGCCCGGAGCGAACGGCACCACGATGCGCAGGCCCTTCGACGGGAAGCGGTCCTGCGCCTGGGCGCCGGCGCAGAGCGCGAGGCCGGCGGCCATCGCGGCGAGAAATCTGATCATCGGGAGTCCTCAGTTCTTGTCGGAAAGGTATAGGCGGTCGGCCTGCCGCCGTATTGCAGGAGCACCCCGGTGCCGGGGAACCGTGACGAGATGCGGTTGTAGACGATGTCGTCCATGAGACTGAATCTACTACAATCGCCCGCCATGGCAACGATGAACGCAAAGCCCGTCGCAATCGCCGGCGGCGGCCTTGGTGGACTCGCCGCCGCGCTCGCCTTGTCGCTGAAAGGCTTCAAGGTGCTGGTGCTGGAGCAGGGGGGCGAATTCGGCGAGCTCGGCGCCGGCATCCAGCTCGCGCCCAACGCCTGGCACGCAATCGACGCGCTCGGGGTGGGCGGGCTGGTGAAGAAGGAAGCGGTGTTCATCGAGCGCCTGCAGATGATGGACGGGGTCTCAGGGGAGCGCGTAATCGACATCCCCCTGGACAAGCATTTCCATGAGCGCTACGGCAACCCCTACGCGGTCACGCACCGCGCCGACATCCACAAGGCATTCCTCGACGGCTGCCGCGAGCGGCCGCAGCAGATCGAGCTGCGCACCCGCAGCCGGGTCACCGGCTACGACCTGGAATCCGGCGGAGTCTCGGTGCAGCTGGCCGACGGTAGCCGTATCGCCGGCGTGGCGCTGGTGGGCGCCGACGGCTGGCGCTCGGCGGTGCGGCAGAGAATCGTCGGCGACGGCGATCCGGCGCCGACCGAGCACATCTGCTACCGCGCGGTGCTCGCCGCCGCGGACATGCCCGAGCAGCTGCGCTGGGCGGCAGCCACCCTTTGGGCCGGGCACAACACGCACATCGTCCACTACCCGCTGCGCGGCTGGGAGCTCTACAACTTGGTGGCCACCGTGATCGGCAGCGGCGTGAAGAGCGGGCACAACGAGGAAGCCTCGCCAGACGAGGTGCTGCCCCTCTTCGCGCACAACTGCGAACTGCCGATGCGCCTGATGAGGACGCCGAAGTCCTACAAGCGCTGGATGCTGCGCTTCCGCGAGCCGGTGGACAACTGGTGCGACGGGCCGGTGGCGCTGCTGGGCGACGCCGCGCACCTGATGCTGCAGTACCTGGCGCAGGGCGCAGCCATGGCCTACGAGGACGCGGTGTGCATGGCGGCCTGCGCCGAGCGCGCCGATGGCGACTTCACGAAGGCGTTCCGCGAGTACCAGGACCTGCGCCTGGTGCGCGCTTCCCGCGTCCAGCTCTCGGCGCGCCTGGTGGGGCAGATCTTCCACGTCCCCGACGGCATCCAGCGCCGGGTGCGCAACGACATGTACCAGCACCGCACGCCGGAGCAGAACTACCAGGCCATCGACTGGGTGTTCACCGCGCCGGAGTACGTGCGCGGGTTCCGGAAGTAGCTACACCCAGACCTGCAGCACGTAGTCGTACGCCGCCTGCGCGTTGGTCATGTCCACGCGCTGCAGCCGGATGGCATAGCCCTTCTTCGCCTTCACCAGGTGGTGCGTGTACTGGCCGGCGAAATGCCGCACGTCGTCGCGCCGCAGCTCCATCATGTGGAAGCGCGAGGTGACCTCGACATCGCCGTTCTTCGCCGCCTTGCGGATGACCACGTTCGACACCACGTGGTTGGTGCCCCACAGCGGTCGCTGCGACCAGGCATCGGGGTGAAGCACCCGGCCCATGCGCACCGCCATCAGGTTGCGGTCCTCGGCGAAGATCGCCGGCTGGCCGTCCCACGTCTTGTAGGAGGCGTCGGGCGGCATCCAGTAGATGCCGTCGGCGGTGAACAGCTCGGTCCAGGCCTGCCACTGCTTCGTATCCAGCAATTCTGCCTGGCGGTAAAGGAACTGCTCGATGTCGTGCTGCAGCTGCAGGTCGCTCATCGCGAGCCTTCCTGCGCGGCGCCGCTCATGTATTTCGCCCAGGCCTTCATCTGGTTGCGCATCGGCGCCTCCGAGGTGCCCATGTTCGGCGCCGAGGAGACCACGCCCTTGTTCTCGATGTCGCGGCCGTGGTGGCGCGCGAAGCTGACCCAGTCGCCGCCATCGGAGGACAGGCCGGTGTGGCATTTCCAGAAGTTCTCCAGGTCGTCGGCATTGATCAGCGTCGCCGGCGAGTTCACCAGGTTGTAGTAGGCAAGCGACCGGCGGTAGATCGCCTCGGGCGCGCCCTTGAGGCGGAAATGCCAGATCTCGGTCAGCGTGCGGTCCACGCCCAGCGGCCGCACCGCGCGCAGCTGCTGCAGCGGCGACTGCACCGAGAGGCCGGGATAGACCAGCACGTGGTGTATGTTGACCCCGACGATCTCCTCGAAGCGCTTCCTGCCGTAGGCCTTGATCATGACCTTGTCGTAGGCCAGGGTGTCCGGGTCCTGCGGCCGCAAGCCCATGTAGCCGGTAAGGATGCAGTGGCCGTAGGGATAGTTGATGGTCTGGAAGTTGTCCCACTTGTCGATGGTCACGGTCGCGAACGCCGAGAGCATGTGGTACGAGAGCGGCGCCTCCCCGGACTTCGCCTTCTTCGCCAGCTGCTTCTCCACCTCGTGCGCTGCACGGCCGGTGGACTGGTGCGTCACCGAGGGGTGCAGGGCATCGATCTGGTTCTCCATGAACAGCTTCCAGTTCGAATGCTGGATGACGCGGAAGCAGTTGGGCACGATCTCCACCTCGCCCTCGGGGGCGCGGTCGCACATGTCGTCGAAGGCGACGATGGCCTCGCCGAGGAATTCCTTCAGCGTCGGCCCGTCCTTGGCGAGGCTGGCGAAGACGAAGCCGCGGTAGGCCTCGACGCGCGCGGCGCGCTTCATGCAGAGTTCCGGGCTGTCCTTGGTGAGGCGCGTGCCCTTGTAGCCCGACTCCATCATCGGGATGTTCTTGAGGCGCCCGTCGTGGTGGAAGGTCCAGGCGTGGTAGGAGCAGCGGAACTGGTCGCCGGTGTTGCCCTTCATGTCGCCGCAGATCATGTTGCCGCGGTGCGGGCAGCGGTTGTAGAGGACGTTGATCTTCCGGTCCTTGCCGCGAACCATGATCATGGGCTGGCGCCCGATCTGCACCGTGACGTAGTCTCCGGCGTTCTTCACCTGGCTCTCGTGGCCGCAGTAGATCCACACCGTCTCGTGGATGCGTTCCATCTCGTGCCGGAAGATCTCCTCGTCGGTGTAGACCTCCTTGCGCACGCGGTCGGGCTCGACCATCTTCCGGAAATTCGGCTTGTGGTTCGTCTTCATTGCGGCCTCCTTGTGTTCTATGCGGCGCCCAGCCACGCCGCTTATGCGGCGTCCTGTCTTGCCGGCGCTTCGCGATCCAGGTTGTCCTTCATGCGCCCGAGCGTCCAGGCGAGCATCTGTACCGCGCCGGGCGGCAAGCCTTCCACCGCGGCGCGGTTCAGCCGCTCCATGGTCGGCCAGATGCGCGCGAACAGGCGCTCGCCTGAAGCGGTCAGCGCCAGGCGCGTGACCCGCAGGTCGCGGCTGTCGGCGAGGCGCGTCACCCAGCCGGTTTCCTGCATCCGGTCCACGGTGCGGCTCAACGTGGTGCGGTCGATGGAGGACAGGTCGGCGAGTTCGCGCATCGACAGGCGCTTGCGGGCGTAGAGCGCGGCCAGCACGCGCCATTCCGGCACCCTCAGCCCGTGCGCCTTCAACTCCCCGGCGAGCGCCACATCGCGCGCGGCAATGGCCTGCGTCATCCAGAAGAAGGGATGGTGCTCGAGGTCGAACTCCGGGCGCGGTTCGCGCGACATGCCTTCACCTTACGCCGGATTAGGTGCAATCGCAATCTTTTGCCTGGCCAGGGGAATGCACATTCATGCGGCACCGCCGCAGACGCGCCGATCCAACTGCGTGGCATCGCACCTAAATCGCGCCGGGGGCTATGATGCGCGCATGCGCCTCATCGTCGCCATCACCGGCTCCAGCGGGGCCATCTACGGCATCCGCCTGCTGGAGGCGCTGCGCGCCCTGCGCAAGGTGGAAACCCACCTCATCATCAGCAGGAGCGGCAAGCTCACCATCGGCCTGGAGACCGGCCGCAAGCTGAAGGACGTGGAAGCGCTCGCGGACGTGGTGCACAGCGACCAGGACCTCGCCGCCAGCGTCTCCAGCGGCTCGTTCCGCACCGCCGGGATGGTCGTGGCGCCCTGCTCCATGAAGACGCTGTCGGGCATCGTCCATTCCTACGCCGACACCCTGATCGTGCGCGCCGCAGACGTGGTGCTGAAGGATCAGCGCCGGCTGGTGCTGATGCCTCGCGAGACGCCACTGCACCTGGGGCATTGCCGCCTGCTGCTGCAGGCGGCGGAGATGGGGGCGGTGATCGCGCCGCCGATGCCGGCGTTCTACAACTCGCCGCGCACCATCCTGGACACCGTCGACCACAGCGTCGGCCGGGTGCTGGACCTGTTCGGGCTGGACAGTGCGCTGGTCAGGCGCTGGAACGGCCCGTCCCGGAAGCCGGCCTCGAAGAGCCGGCGCTCGAGCCCCACCCGCTAGGCCCGCTTCAGCAATCCGTCCAGCTGCGCATCCCAGCGCGCGCCCGGGAACAGGTCCGCGAGGCGGCTCTCCGGCAGACCGAAGCCGCGCGCCAGCGCCTGGGCGATCACGGCGCGGAAATCGTGCCGCACCGGAAGGTCGCGCCCCTCGTTGAGGTTGCCGCGCGCCAGCCCGTCCCACAGGCCATGCATGCGCCCGCCCGCGACGCGCTCGCCGATCAGCCACAGGGCGTTGCCGCGCCCATGGTCGGTGCCGCGCGTGCCGTTCTCGGCAGCGGTGCGGCCGAATTCGCTCAGGACCAGGATCAGGTCGCCCGGTTGCG
This sequence comes from Burkholderiales bacterium, assembly GCA_022844545.1. Taxonomy (GTDB): domain Bacteria; phylum Pseudomonadota; class Gammaproteobacteria; order Burkholderiales; family SG8-39; genus RBG-16-66-20. The sequence goes on from JALHLN010000052.1 coordinate 9,771, forward strand.
TCAGGCCGGCGCGCAACTCCGCCAGCGCGCGCGCAAGGCCGCCCAGCTGGTTGGCGAGCTGGCCCTGCACGCCACCCTGGTTGGCGTGCGTGTCCCAGCCGCCGGCCGACAGGAAGCCCAGGCGCAACTGCCGCCCGGAGCGCATCAGCGCCACCAGCTGGCGCGAGGCCTGCACCAGTCCGGCCGCGGGACCGGCGCCGTTGTCCGCCTGCATCATTTCGGTCGCCAGGTCGCGCGCGGTTTCCATGCGGCTGTCGGCGCCCATGCGGAATGCTTCCGCCAGCCTGCCGTCCGCCGCATACATGTCCGCAAGCGCGAGCCGCGCGCGCTCGTTGCCGACCATGCCCCTGTTCGCCGCCTGCGGCCCGCGCTGCACCAGCCGCGCGCGCAAATCGCCCGCCAGGATGCGCGGGTTGGCCTCGCCCACGCCGACCATGCGCTGCTCGCGCAGGCCGGCGGGCTCCATCGAAGCCAGCCGGTTCATCCAACCCGGCGCCTCGCTGTTCCTGCCCGGCATGCCGGTTTCCCAGTGATGCTGCGCCTCGAAATGCGAGCGCGTCGGATCAGGCGAACCGGCCGAGGGCACGACGGCCAGGATGCCGTCGCGCCACATCGGCAGCACGGGCGCGAGCGCCGGATGCAGCGCGAAGCGCTCGTCGAGGCGGATCGCCGCGCCCTCGCCGCCATCGGGCGCGGGGATGCGCGTGACCTGGCGCAGGCGTTCGTAGTCCGGATCGGCGTAGGGGACGAAGGCTGAAAGCCCGTCATAGGCGCCGCGCAGGAACACCACCACCAGCCGGCCGCCCTCGAGCATCGGCGCCGCTTGCGCGAAGGCCCGCGGCGCGAAGGCGAGCGCGCCGGCGGAAGCCGCCGCCCGCAGGAGCGCGCGCCGCGACGGGTTCATTTGTGCATGAACTCCGGGCTGGCGAGCACCAGCATGCCCTGCAGCGCCGCTGGTTCCTGCGCGATCCGCTCGCGCGTGCGCGACGAGAGGAACCGCCGGTAGTGATCGGGCGGTGCTGCGTCGCGGCTAAGTGCAAACGCGAAATCCGCTCGCCGGGTCAAGGCCTCCGGCGCAAGCCAGGTTTTCGCGTCGGTCTTGTAGCCGTCGGGCGTCTGCCAGCCGTGTACCGGCTGCCCGGCGCCGGCGAGGAAGCGCAGCGCCTGGACGAGGCGCTCAGGCTCCGAATGGCCTGTCGCCGCGAGCACCGAGCAGACGAATTCGTAGGGCGTCTTGAACAGCTGCTGGCGCTCGTCCCAGAATTCTTCCGCAGCCACCAGCGTTCGCATCACGGCGCGCAGGTCGCCGCCGCTGGCGCGGAACTCGGCCGCGAGCCGGTCGACCAGCGCCGCGGGCGGCGCGTCCGACACGAACCATTGCGCCAGGCGCAGCGCCACGCGCCGCGCCGTCGCCGGGTGTCCCGCCAGCAGGGCGATGGCTTCCCGCCCTTCGCGTTCGCCCTCGGCGCCGAAGCGCCGGCCCAGCAGCGTCTTCTCGCCGCGGTCGTGCAGGCGCGGCACGAAGCGGAACCCGGATTCGGCGGCCGGATCCACCGTCCAGCCGGTGAGGATGCGGGCGAGCTCGCGCACGTCGCCCTGCGCATAGCCGCCGTCGGCGCCCAGCGTATGCAGTTCCATCAGTTCGCGAGCGTAGTTCTCGTTCAGGCCCCGCGCGCCACCGAAGGGCCCGGTGACGCCCTCGGCCACGCTCTGCGCCTGGTCGAGGTAGAACAGCATCGCCGGATGGCGCGCCGTGGCGAGCACGAGGTCCTCGAACCGACCCAGCACGTTGGGCCGTATGGCGTGCAGCACGTAGTGCCCGAGGAAGGGCCGCACCGGGCCCTTGCCGGCGAACACGTTGAAGTGGTTGAACCAGAACTCGGTGAGGCGCGCCGCGAGCGGGTTCTCCAGCTCCGGGTTCGAGCAGGCGAGGAGCCGCCAGGACGCGGCTTCCAGCGCCGCGCGCCGGGTGGGCAGGTCCCGCGGCGCGGGGCGCATTTCCGAATCGGCGCGCACGCGGCGCAGCATCTGGCGCTCGGCGCGGAACTCGGCGAAGGCGGCGGGAATCGAGTGCTGGAGCGTAGCCAGGTGAACGGGCGTCCTTGCCGCCTCGCGGCTGGCTGCAAAGGCGCGTTCCACCTCGTCGGCGGCCCAGCCGCGAGCGCCCCGGGGATGGGACGCGATCGCCTGGACCAGCGCCGGAGTCGGCGCGTAGCCCAGGCGGGAGGCGGCGCGCCAGGCGGCTGCATCCTCCGGGGCTTGCGCGTGCGCACCCGCGGCGCAGACGATCAGCGCCACGCCAAGCAGGCGGATCATGCGAAAGCGGCCACGGCGCATCCGGTTATCCTGCCACCGGCCGCGGCGGCAGGGGTTACCAATTGTTTCCCTACTTCCGGCCAAACTTCCCGGTCAGCGTCGCCTTGCCGATGGCGTTGCCGTTCACCATGTACCCGGCGAGCGACGCGGTGCCGCCCGAGGCGTCCAGCCGGTCCACCTTCAGCGCGTACAGGGTGAAGATGTAGCGGTGCGGCTTGTCGCCCTGCGGCGGGCAGGGGCCGCCCCAGCCGGGTCCGCCGAAGTCGGTGTTGACGTGGACCGCGCCCGCGGGCAGCCCCGAGCCGTCCGCGTTGCCGGCGCCCTTGGCCAGTCCCGTGGCCGAGGCCGGGATGTTGAGCACCAGCCAGTGCCACCAGCCCGCGCCGCCGGTGGGCGCATCCGGATCGTGGCACAGCAGCGCGAAGCTCTTGGTGCCCTCGGGCGTGCCCGTCCAGGCGAGCGCTGGGGAGATGTTCTTCCCGGTGCAGCCGAAGCTGTTGAACACCTGCTCCATGGCGATGGGGCCGCCGGGGCGGATGTCGGGGCTGGTGAGGCGGAACGCCGGTCGCGGGGCGCGGCGCTTGACTGTCTTTCGCTTGGCCATGTCCTTCCCTCCTTGGGGTCTGCGAGGAAGGGAATTCTAGGTCAGGTGAACTCCGCCTTGTAGCCCGGGGGCGGCGAGTAGCCGAAGCCGCCGATCTTCTTCACCTTGTCGTAGCCGCCGTTGGCGTCCACCAATTCCTGCTGGCGCTTCTTCGCGCGCCGGTCCACGTCCTCCGGATCCAGCATGCCGCGCAGGATGGACTCGCAATCCTTCGCCACCGTCCTGTGCGCCGGGTCGGTGCCGAGGTCCCTCAGTTCCTCGGGATCGGACTCCAGGTCGAACAGCTGCGGCCGGTCCGGGTAGTGGACGTAGTAGGTGTACTTCCACTTGCCATTGCGGATCATGTACTCGCCCGATTTCGAGGACGAGGCATGGTATTCGGAGAGCACGTTGCGCTGCGGCGTCTCGCCGCCTGCCAGGCGGAACAGGGAAACGCCCTGCCCGGGCGAGGCATCCGATCCGACGCACTCCAGCACCGTCGGATAGACATCGATGTGGCTCGCGGTCGCGCTGCGCACCCGGCCCTCGGGCACGCCGGGGCCGGCGAGGATCAGCGGCACCGCCGCCGCCTCCTGGTAGAGGATCTGCTTGCCCCAGAGGCCGCGCGCGCCCAGGTTGTCGCCGTGGTCCGAGGTGTAGAGCACGCGCGTGTTGCCGGCGTAGCCGCAGTCGGCCAGGGTATCGAGCAGGTGGCCGATGTTCTCGTCCAGGGACGACACCAGCCCGAGGTAACCGGCGCGGGCGCGCTTCACTGCGGCGGCGTCGAAGTAGCTGTCGTAGCAGGTGTTCTCGGACTGGTCGCGCGCCGCCGGGTGCGGCAGGCGCTCGCTCGAGCCGTAGAGCTTGGGATCCGGCGTGCGGCCGAAGTACCGGTAATACCAGTGCGGCGGCGCCTTGAGCGGGAAATGCGGCGCCACCAGCGACACGTAAAGCACCCAGGGCCTGTCGCCATGTTTGGGCGCCTCCTCGCGCAGCCAGACCTGCGCGCGCGCCGTGATCTCGCGGTCGTACCAGGTGTACTCGGACTCGCCGGGACCGGCGAGGCCCGCCATCTTCTTGCCGTCGGTGCGCACCGGCATGTTCTCGCCGCGCAGCAGGCCGTACAGGTCGCCCTTGCCGTCGACCACGTTCATCGGAATGACTTCCTCTGAAAAGCCATGGTCGTCGCCCTTGAGGCCGCGGAAATGCAGCTTGCCGACCGAAGCGACGTGGTGCCCGGCCTTGCGCAGCACGTGGTGCCAGCTCGGGATCGCGCCCTCGTAGGCATCGGCGTTGTCCCAGTAGCCGATCTGGTTGATGTACTTGCCGGTGGCGAAGGCGGCGCGCGCCGGGACGCAGATCGGGCAGGTGGTGTAGGCGTCGGCAAAGCGCGTGCCGCGCGCGGCGAGCTTGTCCAGGTTCGGCGTCTGCACCAGCCTGTTGCCCGCGGCGCCCATCCAGCGCGGGTCGTGCTCGTCGGACATGATGACGAGCAGGTTCGCGGGTCTGGTCATAGGAGTCGACACTCGTGTCTCACGCCATTCCCACCTGCGCCTTGCGTGGCGCGATGTCTTGCGGACGGCTGCGGATCATGTCCATCAGTTCCTTCTGCGCCGAGCCCGGAGCCTTCTCGCTGAACAGGTTGTCCATCTCCCGCGGATCGCTGGCAAGGTCGTAGAGCTCGCCGGCGCCGCTGTTGAGGTCCACGGTGAGCTTGTGCGTCTTCGTGCGCACCGTGCGCAGGTCCACATCCACGCCGGAGCGAGATGCGCGCAGGTCCCATTCGCTCAACGCGAAATCGCGCCCGTCGTCGCCCTCGATCAGGCCGCGCAGGCTGCGGCTGTGGACTGCGCGGCCGAACGAAACCCCGCCGTAGTCGGCGAAGGTGGCCGGCAGGTCGAGCGTGGACACCGGGTCACCGACGACCTTGCCTTTGGGCACCCCCGGCCCGCGCACCAGCAGCCCGATGCGCAGCAATCCTTCATACGCCATCGGGCCCTTCAGGATCAGGCCGTGGTCGCCCAGCCAGTCGCCGTGGTCGGTGGAGTAGACCACCAGCGTGTCGCGCGCGAGGCCCAGGTTCTCGAGCGCGAGCAGGATACGCCCGACGTTATGGTCGATGAGGGAAATCATGCCGTAGTAATTGGCGATCAGCTCGCGCAGTTGCTGGTCGGTCTGGGCCGGGATCCTCGAATACTCGGTGCGGATCTTCGCCAGGTGCGGCACGATCTGCGGCTTGCCCTCCAGGCTCTGGCGGTGCCACCATGGCCGGCGCTCCAGGTCCAGCGTCCGGTGCTCGGGCAGGTCCACCTCGTCCGGATGGTGCAGGCGGCTCCAGGGCTCGGGTGCGTCGAAGGGATGGTGCGGATCCGGGAACGAGGCCCAGGCACAGAATGGCCGGTCCCTGTTCTTCGTGATGTAGTCGATAGTGCGGTCGCCGATCCAGGTCGAGTTGTGGAACGCGGCGGGCAGGCCGGAGTGGAAGGTCTGCATCGCCGTGGACAGGGGCGGCAGTTTCGTTTCGTACAGGCGCTGCAGCTCGTCGCCGCGGCCGTCCTTGTGGAACCAGCGCTCGTAATGCTGGCCGCGCGGCGGCTTCATCGGCGGCCAGTGGTTGTGGCCCTCCACCATCAGCTCGACGTGCTGGAATCCCATGTAGGGTCCGGTCCAATCCTGCGGCTGGTCGGTGTTCCGGCACTCGGGCGTGCCGGTGGACTGGAAGGTATGCGAGGTGGCGAAGTGGGCCTTGCCGATGTAGCCGGTGCGATAACCCGCCTTCGCGAACACGCCCGCGAACCCGCCCTCGCCCAGCGCCGGGTCGAGGTCAATGCCGTTGTCCGAAACGCCGTGCGTCAGCGGCAGCAGGCCGGTGAGGATCGAGGCGCGCGAGGGCTGGCAGACCAGGTTCGGCGTAATGCAGGCGCCGAAGCGCGTGCCGTCGCGCGCCAGGGCGTCCAGGTGGGGCGTCTTGACCTTGCGGCCTTCGAAGCCGTAGCAGTCGCCGCGCTGCTGGTCCGAGGTGATGAAGAGGATGTTGGGGCGGCGCGTGCCCTGCCCTGCGCTCAATTGTCCACCTTCGCGCCGCTCTTTTTCACCACCGGGCCCCAGCGGTCGATCTCGCTGCGGATGAACGCGCTGAAGGCCTGCGGCGAGGCGCTCGGCGTCACCGCGAGGCCGGCGGCCGCGAGCCGCTCGACGAACACCGGATTGCGCATCGCCTTGGTGAACTCCTCATACAGCCGCTGCACGATCGGCGCCGGCGTGCCCGCCGGGACGGCCGGGCCCCACCACTGCACGGTCTCGAAGCCGGTGATTCCGGCTTCGGCAAAGGTCGGGGTATCCGGCAGCAGCGGCTGGCGCGCGCGGCTGGTCACGGCGAAGGGCTTGAGCTTGCCGGCCTTGATGTGCCCCATCACCGGCGGCAGGCCGAGCGAGGCGAGCGGGATGGTCCCGCCCACGACGTCGCCAATGGCCTGCCCGCCGCCCTTGTAGGGCACATGCTGGATGTCGAGGTTGCCGGCGAGCGCCTTGAACAGTTCGGCGGCGAGGTGCTGCGGCGAGCCGTTGCCCGGCGAGCCGTAGGAGAGCTTGCCCGGGTTTGCCTTCGCGTAGGCGATCAGCTCGGGCAGCGAGTTCGCCGGCACCGACGGATGCCCGACGAGGATGTGCGCACCGCTCACCATCTGGGTGACCGGGATGAAGTCCTTGACCGGGTCGTAGTTCAGCTTCGCGAACAGCGACGGGGCAATGGTGTAGGCGTCGGCATAGAAGAGGATGGTGTAGCCGTCCGGCGCGGACTTCGCCACCACCTCGGCGCCGATGTTGCCGGCGCCCCCGGTGCGGTTCTCCACGATCACCGGCTGGCCCATCTGCTGCTGCAGGATGGGCGCGATGACGCGCCCGCTCAGGTCCATGGCGCCGCCGGCGGCGTAGGCCAGGATCAGGCGGATCGGCTTGTTCGGGTAGTCCTGCGCGAAGGCCGGCAGCGAAAAGGCTGCGGCGGCAAGCGCCAGCACGGCGGCTCGAATCGGTCTCATGGGTTGTCTCTCCTCCGGGACGTGCACTCTGACAGAGTGACCCGATTCCTGGCAACCACCTGGACTGGCAGTTTCGATTGCGGTCCGGCCGGGCTAATCAGGACGCGACGAGGTCGGCCGTCACCTCCGCCATGGTGCGCACGCCGCAGAGCTGCATCGCGCGCTCGAGCTCGGTGGCGAGAATCGCGAGCGCGCGCTCGGCGCCCGCGGCGCCGCCGGCGCCGCCCCCGTAGAGCATGGCGCGG
>JALHLN010000053.1 GCA_022844545.1 Burkholderiales bacterium
CGTCATCGAAAGCGCCTGTTGCTTCATTTGGTTATCGCTCCGTCGTCCCATTACTATTCAACGCATGATCGAGCTTCGGGATGACAGAAATGACCGGTAATTCAGAGTTTCCCTAGGCGATCGAGCGCCACATCTCCCGGTCCCGCTTCGCGGTCCAGATGCGCGGATGCTTGATGCCGCGCGCCTCGTCGTAGGCGCGCGAGACGTCGAACGGCATGCAGTGCTCGTAGATCGGGTAGGCGCCGTAGGCCGGGTCCATGCTGCGCCGGGTCGCGGCGTAGACGTCCTTGAGGGATTTCCTCGCCGCCACCCCGCGCCGCGCGTTCGCGTACAGCCCGCGCACGAAGTCGCGCGTGTAGCGGATCGCTTTCTCGCTCTCTCGCGCCGTTTTCAGCGCCGGCCCGCGGCCCGGCACCAGCGCGCGCGGCTTGAGCGCGCGCAGCTTCCCCAGCGTGTTGGGCCATTCCTCGAGGTGCGCGTCGCCGGTGTAGATGCCGGCCTCGTACTCCACCAGGTCACCCGAGAACAGCACGCGTTGCGACGGCACCCAGACGATGGTGTCGCCGCCGGTATGACCGGGCCCCGGGTGGATGATCCGCACCTCGAGCTTGCCCATCATCACCGTCATCTCGTCCTTGAACACGATCGTCGGCCAGGTGAGGCCCGGGATGGATTCGCGGCCGCGGAACAGGCGCGGGAAGCGCCCGATCTCGCTCGCCATGTCCTGCCGCCCGCGCTCGCGGATCAGGCCCAGGGTGCGCTGGCTGGCGATGACCTGCTCGGCCCTGTAGGCCGAGGCGCCGAGCACGCGCACCGCGTGGTAGTGCGACAGCGTCACGTAGCGGATCGGCTTCCTGGTCACCTTGCGGATGCGCCGGATGACTTCGCGCGCCATCAGCGGCGTCGCCTGGGCGTCGATCACCATGACGCCGTCGTCGCCGACGATGACGCCGGTGTTCGGATCGCCCTCGGCGGTGAAGGCATAACAGTTCGCCGACAGCTTCTCGAAGCGGATCTTCTTCGGCTTCAGGTCGGCCTGCGACGCGAACGCTTTGGTCATCGTCTGACAACCCCGATTTTGGAAGAGGGTTATCATAGCGCCATCGAACGCAACGCTGGTGGGCTCGCCCATGGGACGTCCGGAAAAGATCCGCCTCGGCGACATCCTGGTCGCGCAGAAGGTGATATCGCTCGAGCAGCTGAAGCTCACGCTGGACCTGCAGAAGAAGTCGGGCCGCAGGCTCGGCCGCGTGCTGATCGAGCAGGGCTTCGCCACCGACGAGCAGATCTGCGAGGCGATTTCCAGGCAGCTCGGCATCCCGTACGTCAACCTCAAGTCGTACAACTTCAATCCTGAATTGGTCCGGCGCCTGCCCGAGGCGCTGGCGCGGCGCTTCCGCGCCCTGGTGCTGGAGGACCGCAAGTCCGACCTGCTGATCGGCATGGCGGATCCGACCGACCTGTTCGCGTTCGACGAGATCGCGCGTACTCTGAAGCGCGATCTGCAGGCGGCGGTGGTCAATGAGGCGATGCTGGTGCAGACGATCGACCGCATCTACCGGCGCACGGAGCAGATCAGTGGCCTCGCCAAGGAACTGGAAAGGGACCTCGGCGACGCCTATGTCGATTTCGGCGCACTCGGCGCGGGCGTGGGCGCCGAGGACGCGCCGGTGGTCAGGCTGCTGCAGAACGTGTTCGAGGACGCGATCCAGGTGAACGCCTCGGATGTGCACTTCGAGCCGCAGGAGGCGAACCTCCAGATCCGCTTCCGCATCGACGGCGCGCTGATGCCGCAGACCGAGTCGGATTCCAGGATCGGGCCCGCGGTCGCGCTGCGCCTGAAGCTCATGGCCGGGCTGGACATCTCGGAGAAGCGCCTGCCGCAGGACGGGCGCCTCACGGTCAAGGTTCGCGACCAGGTGATCGACGTGCGGATGTCGACCATGCCGACGCAGTACGGCGAATCGGTGGTGCTGCGGCTGCTGAATCGCCGCGCCACGCTGCAGTCGCTCGATTCGCTCGGCATGCCGGCAAACATGCTGGTGCGGTTCCGCGAGATCATCCGCCGCACCTCCGGCATGGTGCTGGTGACCGGCCCGACAGGCAGCGGCAAGACCACGACCTTGTACGCCGCGCTAGCCGAGGTGAACACGGACGACCGGAAGATCATCACCGTTGAGGATCCAGTCGAGTATCGCCTCGCGGGCGTCAACCAGGTGCAGGTCAACGAGAAGATCGAGCTCAGTTTCGCGCGCGTGCTGCGCTCGGCACTGCGCCAGGACCCGGACATCATCCTGGTGGGCGAGATCCGCGACGAGGAAACCGCCCAGATCGGCCTGCGCGCCGCCCTGACCGGCCACCTGGTGCTCTCCACCCTGCACACCAAGGACGCCATCAGCACGCCGATCCGGCTGATCGACATGGGGGCGCACGCCTACATGGTCGCCAGCTCGGTGCATGCGGTGGTCGCGCAGCGCCTGCTTCGCGTCATCTGCGAGAGCTGCGCCGAACCCTACCAGCCCGAAGCGGCCGAGGCGCGCTGGCTGGCCGCGGAGCTGGGCGAAGGCTGGAAGGACCGCGCCTACCAGCACGGCCGCGGCTGCTCGCACTGCAACGGCAGCGGCTTCGCCGGGCGGACCGGCGTGTACGAGATGCTGGAGATGACTCCGGAGCTGGCGCGTGCCGCGAGCCGCGCGGATACCCACGAGTTCCTGGTCGCGGCGCGCCCGCAGCTCGAGGGCAAGCGCCTGACCGACCGCGCGCTGGAACTGGTGCTGGCGGGACGCACCACGGTCGCCGAGGCGATCGCAGTGTCGACGCAGGTGGACGACTAGCTTGGCCGGGTTCCATTACCGCGGCCGCAACCCGCGCGGCGAGCTGGTGACCGGGCGGCTGGAGGGCGCCGATTCCGGCGCCGTCGCCGACCAGCTCATGACCAGCGGCGTCACGCCGGTGGAGATCCGTGCCGCGGGCGAAATCAGCGTCCCGCAGACCCCCGAGTGGCTCAGGAAGCTGTTCGCCCCGGGCGTGCGCGACATCGACCTGATGCTGTTCAGCCGGCAGATGTACACCCTGCTCAAGGCTGGCGTGCCGATCCTGCGGGCGCTGGCCGGACTGCAGGAGTCGGCGACCAATCCGACGTTCAAGGACGTGATCGGCGACCTGCGGGCGAGCCTGGATGCGGGGCGTGAACTTTCGTCCGCAATGCGGCGGCATCCGGAGGTATTCAACGGCTTCTACGTCAGCCTGGTGCGGGTGGGGGAGACCACCGGCCAGCTGGAGGAGTCGTTCAACCGGCTGTTCATGTACCTGGAGTTCGAGCGCGAGACGCGCCAGCGCATCAAGGCGGCGGTCCGGTACCCGATCATCGTCGTAGTGGTCATCGCGGTGGCGATCGGGATCGTGAATTTCGCGGTCATTCCGGCGTTCGCGAAGATCTTCGAGGCCAACAAGGTGGCGTTGCCGTTGCTGACCCAGATCCTGGTCGGGACGTCGAATTTCTTCATCAACTACTGGTACGTGCTTGTGGCGGCGATCGTGGGGGCCATCGCGGGAGTGAGGATGCTGCTGGGCACGGACCAGGGCCGCTATGCCTGGGATCGCTGGAAGACCCGGCTGCCATTGGCCGGACCGATCATCCTGCGCGCCACGCTGTCGCGGTTCGCACGCAGCATGTCGCTAGCGGTGCGCGCTGGCGTGCCGATCGTGCAGTCGCTGTCCGTGGTCGCGGACGTGGTCGGGAACCTGCACATCGCCCAGCGCATCGAGCAGATGCGCGACGGCGTCGAGCGCGGCGAGAGCATCCTGCGCACCGCGACCGTGGCGGGCGTGTTCACCCCTACCGTGCTGCAGATGATCGCCGTGGGCGAGGAAACCGGCGAGCTGGATGACCTGCTCGCCGAGGTGGCGGACATGTACGAGCGCGAGGTGGACTATGACGTCAAGAACCTCGCGGCCAGCATCGAGCCGATCCTCACGATCGCCCTCGGCGTGCTCGTCCTCATCCTGGCGCTCGGCGTGTTCCTGCCCATGTGGGACATGGGCAGGGTGATGCTGAAGCGCTAGCGATCGTCGGCGTGCCAACAGGGCGCACGACAGTACTTCAGGCGGCTTTGTATGTCGCAGTGATCTCCGTGCTGGTGCTAGTGCTGCTCAACAGGGCGGACGTGTACTTCGCGATTGCTGAGCGCGCGACGGTCGACGCCACGCTAAACAACACGCAATCCTCGCTCTACGTGCGGCTCGCGCAGGATCGGCTTCAGGGAAACCTGTCGAGGGAAAGGCACTGGGATGGCGGCAATCCCTTTGAGCTGGCCCGGATGGAGGTGAAGAATTACGCCGGCTCCCTCGACACCCCCGAGAAGATCGCGGCCTTGCAACAGGGCGCGTGGGCGTTCGATAGCCTCTCCGGCGTGCTGGTCTATGTCCCGGAGCACCCGACGGGGCTTTGGATTGACGGCGGCGGTACGCAGCTCAGGTTTCGACTGCGCGTCCCGTCTGCCGCTGCCGTCCCCGTAATTGAGGCCGTGGTGCCCTATCGATGGGACCCCTGAGCCGCGATTTCCTGGCAATCTTGAGCCAATTCTGCGGAACTAGTGCTCATCTCCTTGCCGAATTTGACTTTTTTGACTTGCGGATTAACATTGCTATGTTGCATGATTGGATTAAAGGATAAACTGCGCGTTGGCTGGTGCGGGCCAGCGGGGCGGTTCGTTCCGGATCAAATCTAACTGCGGACTGGAGAAAGCCAGATGAGACGTGCATTGAAGGCGGGTTTCACCCTTATTGAACTGGTCGTGGTGATCGTGATCCTCGGCATCCTGGCCGCGATCGCGGTGCCACAGTTCACCGATCTGGGCAACGATGCGAGGGCCGCGGTCGGTCAGGGCGCTTGCGGAGCGCTTCAGTCCTCGGCTGTCCTCCTTTACGCTTCCAACAAATCGGCCAGTCCGATCGCAACGATCGTCACCAATACGACGGTGAGCGGGGGCTCCTTTACGACATCGTCCTGCGCCGCATCGGTCTGGACGCCTGGTGGCACGCCCGGGACGCCAACTACGACTTGCTCGCCGATACCGAGCTCGCTCTGCAGCTAAGTCGGGATCTGGACGGAGCGAGGTGCGCGCATCGATAGGCGCTCTGCTTCCACACAAAAGGGGCCTAGCGGCCCCTTTTGTTTTTCTGGGGGTCGCGGTTTCTGCACTGGGTTCCGTAGAGGCGTCGCCAATGATCTGGGCCGCCTCCTTCGCCCTGCTGCTGATCGGGGTGTTCGCCATGGGACCGAAATCCGGCGCCGCGCCCGGACTGCTGTCGTTCGCGGTTTGTTTCTATGCGCTGGTGCTGGTGATTAACAACGTCTTCCTGAATCCGGCCTATACGCCGGCCGCGCCGTTCCATGCCGCTTTGCTCGTTGCCGGATTGGCCATTGGATTGCAGGTGGACGAGGAAGCCCTTGGCGCGCTCGGCCGCCTGCTCGCCATCGGGGCCGGCGTGCTTGCGGTTTGGGGCCTCTGGCAGGTTTCAGGTGGCGGCGCAAGCCGGGCGACCGCCCATTTCGAGACGCCGACCACGCTGGCGGCCGTGATCAACTTCGCGCTGCTGTTCGTCCTCGTCAGGCTCGCCGTATCGGCGCCTCGCTGGCCGTGGCTGGCGCTGGGAATTCTCCTTGCCGCAGGCCTGGCCAGCACGGTCAGCCGAGGGGGAATGCTGGCGCTGCTTGCCGGGTTGCTATTTGCGGCAATCGCCGCCAGGAGAGCGGGCTTGACGCTGTCGCGTCGCAGCGTTGCAATGGTCGCATTCGTGCTCGCAGCGGGTGGGGTGCTTGCTATTGCCGTAAACGCATTGCCGTCGGCGCAGGGTTCCTCGAACCTGGCCTTGCATAAACCTCTCGGCAAGGCTGCGGAGGAATCATCCGTTTCCCGCCTGGAACTGTATGCGCTCGCGGTCGAAGGCATCCGGTCCCACTGGGCCACTGGAACCGGCTACCTCGGGTTCAGGGCCCTGCTGGACGCCAATCGCGAGGCGGTGCCGACGTTCAAGGACGGCGACACGTACTTTGTCCATAACGATTACCTGCAGACGTTCCTGGAACTCGGAATCGCCGGATTAATTGCGTTCGTTGGCACGATGTTGCTTCCGCTCGTTCAGACGCTGCGCCACGCCGCCACCTGCGTGGACAGGCCCCAGGTGGTTGCGATGCTCGCCGCGATTGCCGCCATGGCCATGCTCGCCATGGTGGATTTCCCGTTCTATGTGCCGATCTGCCTGGTGCTTTTCGGCATGGCGGTCGGCGTGCTGGATCGCCGACTTGGCAGCGCGGGAGGGTTCGGTTTCTCCGCTGCACCGGTGGTCCGGCGGCTGGCCACAGTTGCGGTGGCGGCCGCGGGCGCGGTTTTGCTGGGTCCGCCGTTGATCGCGGACCTGGCGGCGTCGCATGCGCATCGCGCGTGGCGCGAGGCGCAAGGGCAATCGGCGGCCTACTGGTTCGAGGTCGCAAGACGATTCGAGCCGCGCGACTGGCGGTACCACTGGTATGCAGGACAGTTCTGGTATGCGCAGGCGTCGCAGACTGGGAAGCCGGCCGCGGCGAGCCTGGCGGAAGAGGCATTCGCCGCGGGCATGCTTGCGAACCCAGTCGAGGTCCAGAACCACCTCGGACGCGTTGCCACTCACCGCCAGTTCGCCAAGCTCCTGCCGTCGCCTGCGACAGCGGAGGTCGTGCGTGAATGGGTCGCGCTGGCGGCCGCCGTCGCCCCGCACCACCCCGGCGTTCGCGCGGAGCAGGCGCGCGTCGGTTCAAAGGTGGCTCGATGAAGTCTGCCTCGTTCAACCGCACTCTCGCAGGCTACACGCTGGTCGAGCTTGTGACGGTCATCGTCATCGCCGCGATCCTCGCCGCACTGGCCATCCCGCTGTTCAACCAGGCGCAGATCGACGCATCCTGGTTTCGCGAGGAAGCGAAGGCGGCGATCCGCTACGCGCAGCGCCAGGCCGTGGCGCAGCGACGCTGCGTGTTCGTTACCGTTTCGCCATCGCAGCTGGCACTTCACTATGGCGATGCCGGCTGTGCCATCACGGGCACGCCGCTGACCAGCATCACGACCGGGGCGGCGTACACGGTGGACGCCCCATCCGGGGTGACGGCGAGCGCCACGACCAGCCCGTTCAGCTTCAACGCCCTGGGTCAGCCGGGGCCGATCGCAGGCGTGACCGTGACCGTCGGCGGAGGCGCGATCGTCGTCGCCGGGGAGACGGGCTATGTCCAGTAGGCTCAGGGCACGAGGCCTGTCGTTGATCGAGGTGGTGGTGTTCATCGTGGTGCTTTCGATCGGCATCGCGGGCATCGTCATGCTGTTCAACCAGTTGACGGTGGCCAGTGTGGACCCGCTGGTGCGCAAGCAGGCGCTCGCGGTCGCCGCCTCCGTGATGGAGGAGGTCCAGCTCAAGGGTTTCACCCACTGCGATCCCGATGACCCGAACGTCCATATCCCCTCCGCTGTCTGCACGACGCCGGAGGCCATCGGCCCCGAGGCGGGAGAGGGGCGGTACGCGGATCCGCGCTTCGACAACGTGAACGACTATCACGGATTCGAAATGTTCGGCGCCAATATTCGCGACGTCACCGGCACGGTGATCGCCGAGCTTGGCGACTACGAGGTCAGGGTCTCCGTCGCCAACGCCGGCGCCGATTTCCCGGATGTCGCGGACGCGACAGACGCGCTGCGCATCACCGTCGCCGTGACCGGACCGGCGGGCGTCAGCGTCTCCCTCCAAGGCTACCGCTTGCGCTATGCCCCCAATACGCCCTGACCGGACCGTCCGCCAGATGCGCTGCCGCCAATCGGGCGTCACCCTCATCGAATTGGTCATCGCGATGGTGATCACCGGCATCATCGTCGCAGCCGTCGTGTTTTTCGTCTTCCCCGTCCGGCAGAGCGCGGAACTCACGATGCGTGCCGAACTCACGGACATCGCGGACAACGCCCTGCAGCGAATGGCGAGGGACATCCGGCGGGCGCTGCCGAACAGCGTGCGCGTGGACGGAACCGGCCAGTACCTCGAGTTTCTCGAGGTGCGCACCGCCGGCCGGTACCGCGGGGACGGCGGCGGCGCCAGTGGCGGCACGGACTGCGACAATGACGACGCGGCACTCGGCACCCCCGACAACGACCAGCTCTCCTTCGACACCGTGGCCGACCGGTGCTTCAAGACCGTTGGCAAGCTGCCCACGGCGCCGGTGGTAGGCGATTTCGTCGTCCTCAATAACCATGGACCGGGTTTCGCCGGGCAGGACGCTTACGCGACTGCCGGCACGCTGAACCGGGTGGCGATCAGCGGCGTGGACACCGGTGAAGCCGGGCGGGACCGGATCGCCTTCGCGCCCACCGCGTTCCAGCGCGACCTGCATGATTCCCCGGGCAAGCGCTTCTACGTCGTGTCCGGACCGGTGACGTACGGCTGCTCGGGGGGCACGATGACTCGCTACCAGGGCTATGCCATCGCAGCGGCGCAGGGCACGCCTCCCGGAGGATCGTCGGCGCCGATCGCGGGCAACGTCGTCGGTTGCGCGTTCGACTACAACCCGAACGTGTCGCCGCAGATCGGTCTGCTGACCTTGCGCCTGACGCTGGCCAAGGCGCGCTCGGATGGATCGCTGGAGCGGGTGAGCCTTTACCACGCCGTTCATGTGAGCAATATTCCATGATCCGGCGCCGCGCCGCCTCCGGTTTTGCACTGATTCTGGCGCTGTTCATGCTGGTAAGCCTGGCCGCGATCGGGGCCTACATGCTGACGGTCTCCACTGGTCAAGTCGAAGCGGGGGTGCAGGATGAGCAGGGCAATCGCGCCTACCAGGCTGCGCGCGCAGGGATCGAATGGGGAGCGTTCCAGATCCTGCAAAACCCGACAGGTGGTTTCGCAAACGCCTGCACTGTGGCCGGCACCTCGAGTCAGGCGTTCGCCCTCGGTGGTGGACTGGCGGAGTTCCGTGCGGAAGTGGCTTGCCAGAGGTTCGGGCCGGAGACCGAGGGCGCTCTTTCAGTGAGGGTTTTCCGGTTGACTGCGACCGGCTGCAACAGCAATCCCTGCGGCACTGCCTTGGGGCCGACCTACGTCGAGCGCCAGCTGCAATTGACGCTCACGAATTGAGTTTTTCCCGATTGTCCAATCGTGGCTTTGGTTCGAAGACTGGGAACAAGTGGAGCAAAGGCCTTGGCTCTAACAATTTCTTCATTGACAACAATCGGTTATTACTATAATTTGAAGTCAAACGATAACGTGGATATCGTTCGACCATGGCTTGGAGCCTGAGGCGCGAAACGACCGAAGAAGGCTGGCTCTCGATCGCCATGCGACCGGGAACGCTGAGTTACGTCCATGGCCGGCGCTCGAGAAACGGCAAGGCTGCGGTCCTGCGCTGCGGCACACAGGCCCTGGAGGACGAGTTCAAGGGCGCGGACCGGGTGGCAAAGGACTTGGGTTTCTCCCGCTACCAGTGCTCAACCCTGCTGGATCCAGGCCAGTATCAGGTCCTGCAGGTCGAGGCGCCCAACGTTCCCCAGATCGAGTTGCGGACCGCCATCCGCTGGCGCGTCAAGGATCTGCTCGACTACCACGTGGACGACGCGACGATCGACGTTCTCGACGTTCCGCCCGACCCTGCGGGCAGCGGCCGTACGCACTACATGTACGCGATCGCTGCCCAGAACGCCCTGATCCTGGAATGCATCGGGCGATTCGAGGCCGCGAAGATCCCGCTCAGGGTCATCGAGGTCGAGGAGACCGCGCAACGCAACGTGGCAGCCCTGTACGAATCCGGCAGCCGCGGGATTGCCTTGCTCCACGTCGGCGAGCGCAATGGATTGCTGACGATCAATTTCCGCGGCGAGCTTTATCTGGCGCGGCGCATCGACGTCGGCATGAAACAGTTGCTCGCCGCGCAGGGCGCGGCCCGTGACGAGCTCCACGGGCGCGTTGCGCTGGAAGTGCAGCGCACCTTCGACCATTTCGACCGCCAGTTCCCGTTCGTGGCCCTCGAGAAGTTGCTGCTGGGTCCGGAGCCCGTGGAAAGCGGGCTGTCAGGGCATCTGGCGCAGAACCTCGGCCTCCCGGTGGAGACTGTGAAGCTGGGCGAAGCGGTCAGCTACGACGCGGGCGTCGCGCTTGGCCCCGAGGACGAATGGCGGTTGTTTCACCTCCTTGGCGCTTCGCTGCGGCATGAGGAGAAGGCCCTTTGAGCCGGTCATGAGCCAGCAGATCAATCTCTACAACCCGCTGTTCCTGAAAAAGGAGAAGCTGTTCTCGGCGCGCACCATGGCACAGGCGCTGGGGCTGGTTGTACTCGGGCTGGTCGGGATTTACGCCTACTCGGCGATGCAGGCGCGGGAGGCGGAGCGCCTGACGAAGGAATACGCGACCCAGGTTGCTGCGCAACGCGAGCAGATGGTTGCGCTGAGTGCTCGTTCCTCCGCCAATGCCCGCAGCAAGACGCTCGAGGCGGAGGCCGCCCGGCTGGAGGCCGCCGTCAAGTCGCGCCAGGGGCTGCTCGATACGCTCACGACCGGCCAGCTTGGCAACAGCGAGGGTATTTCACGCTATTTTGCGGCGTTTGGGAGGCAGGCGACGCCGGGAGTCTGGCTGACGGGATTCACCATCGGCGAAGGAGGCAACGATCTGCGGGTGAACGGCAGGGTGCTGCATCCCGACCTGGTGCCTGTGTATCTCCGCGCGCTCAACCGTGAAGAGGTGATGCGGGGCCGGCAGGTTACGGAGCTCAAGTTGACCGCGAAGGAGGTCGCTGCCGCCGCAGCTGCCGGCCCCAGGCCGAAACCGCGTCAGGAGCCTGTGAGCTTCGTCGAGTTCAGCATCATGGCGCCTTTGCGCGTGCCGGACCCCGGGATGGACCAACCCAAGGCGGACAAGCCATGAAGGGCATTCTGGCCCGCCAGATGGAGCGAATCGACTCGGCAAGCCTGCGCGAGCGCGTGCTCATCTTCCTCGCCTTGACGATGGTGGTGGTGCTGATCGTCAACATCGTGTTCATCGATCCGCTGCGCGCGCGCCAGCGCCAGCTGGCGACAGAGACGAACCAGAGGCAGAGCGAGCTGCAGACGATCCAGGCCGAGCTGCGCCGGCTTGCCGCGATCGACGGCGAGGATCCGAACGCGGCGATGAACAGGCGCGCGACGGAGTTGCGCGCCATGCTTGCGTCCATAGACGCGCGCGTCGTGGCCGAGCAACAGCGCTTCACCGCGCCGGAACGCGTCCGGGAAGTCCTGGACGAGATGCTGCAGCGGAACAAGCGCCTCGGCCTGGTCGAGCTGAAGACGCTTCCCGTTTCCGTGATCGACGGAGGCAAGCGCGTGTTCCGGCATGGTGTTGAACTGACCGTAACCGGCACTTACGCCGAACTGTTCGAGTATCTTGCGGCGCTGGAGCGCCTGCCGACGCAACTTTACTGGGGCAAGGCGGAGCTGGACGTGGTCAATCACCCGATCGCGAGGCTTCGGCTTGTGGTCTACACCGTGAGCCTCGACAAGGCCTGGCTGGTCGTATGAAAGCGGGCGCCATATTTGTCGTCGCTTGGTTTGCGTGTACGGCGGTGCAGGCTGCGCCATTCGCCGATCCGACGCAGCCGCCCGGCGCAACGCCAGACGGACATGGTTCCGAGAAAGGGGCGACCGAGGGTCCGCGCCTGCAGTCGGTCCTGATTTCGCCCAACAGGCGGATCGCCGTGATTGGCGGTCAGACCGTGCCCTTGGGAGGAATGTACGGGGAGTCCAGGGTCATACGCATCACCGAGGGGGAAGTCGTTCTGCAGGCAGGGCAGGAACGGCAGACGTTGAAACTGTTTTCCGACGTGGAGAAGCGCGTCTCACGCCCTTCAGGCAGGGCCGGGGCGGTGCACAAAGGAGCACGGAAATGATTCGAATGTTGGTGCTCGCAGCCATCGGCCTCGCCGGTTGCGCCCTGCCGCCCGCTCCACCCCACAAAGTAGAGCCCCAGATTGCTCGCGACCTTGAGAAAGCGGGGGAGCGCAAACCAGCGACGCCGTCGCCGGTCATCGACGAGGCGCTGCTTCCGCCATTGAGGATCGAGATGCCCTCCGTGCGCGGGCAACCGATCGAGGCCCGTTTCGACCTGTCGGTGAGCAACGCGCCCGCGCAGCAGGTATTCATGTCCTTGGTTTCCGGCACTCGCTATAGCATGCTCCTGCATCCAGGCGTCAGCGGAACTCTGTCCGTGAACCTGAAGGACGTGACTGTGCGCGAGGCTCTGGACTCGTTGCGCGAGCTCTACGGATACGAGTATTCCATCGAAGGCGCGCGAATCACGGTCCAGCCCGCCGGCATGCAGAGCCGCGTCTACCGCGTCAACTACCTGACGGGACTTCGGCGAGGATCGACCGACGTTCGCGTGCAATCGGGTTCCGTGACGGATACCAGCGGCGCCAGCGGTGCGCCGCAGCCGACGAGTGTCTCGAATACGACACCAGGCGCATTGCCGGGTGGCGCAACGCCAGTCACAAGATCGCTGGATTCCAGCCGCATCTCGACCACCCAGACCAGCGACTTCTGGACGGAACTGCGGACTGCGTTGACTGCCATTGTCGGCACGGCGGATGGCAGGGGCGTGGTGGTCAGTCCGCATTCGGGCGTGATCGTAGTGCGAGCAATGCCTTCGGAACTGCGTGCGGTCGAGCACTTCCTGCGTGAAACCAAGATCGCGATTGAGCGCCAGGTGATGCTCGAAGCCAAGATCATCGAGGTGACATTGTCGGAGGGATTCCAGGCAGGCATCAACTGGTCGGCGTTCCGGAACTCGGGACCCAATATCGCCATTGGCCAGGGCAGCAGCTCCGGTGCCGGCGTCCAGCTTTCGACCCGTGGTTCCACCACCCCGTTGACCGGCGGCGGACAATCGGTGGATACGGCGGCGCGAATCGCCACGATTGCCGGCTCAACGCTTGCCTCGACCAATCCGGCCGCAGCACTGTTTGGTATCGCCCTGCAGACGTCGAATTTTGCGGCGCTGCTTCAGTTCCTGGAATCGCATGGGGACGTCCAGGTCCTTTCGAGCCCGCGCGTCGCGACTCTGAACAACCAGAAGGCAGTCCTCAAGGTGGGGACCGACGAGTTCTTCGTAACCAACGTATCGACGGTGACGACGACGACTGGCTCCACCACGCAGCAGACACCAACGGTCACCGTGGCGCCGTTCTTTTCCGGAATCGTGCTCGACGTGACGCCGCAGATCGACCAGTCCGGCAGCATCATGCTCCATGTGCATCCATCCGTTAGCGAAGTCACCGAGAGCCAGCGGGTCGTGAACCTGGGCGGAACCATTCCGTCGATTACGCTGCCGCTGGCGCGCAGCACTGTCAGCGAGACGGACACGATTGTCCGGGTATCTGACGGCAACATTGTGGCCATCGGCGGCCTGATGAGCGTGGACGTCCGCGATTTCCGAGGAGGTATCCCGGGCGTCGGCGATCCTGCCCGGAACGCGAACCGCCAGTCGCGCAAGAAGGAACTGGTGATCCTGCTCAAGCCGACGGTCATTCAGGGCGACCGGGACTGGGAGGAGGGCGCGCGCGAAGCGGCGGAGCGGCTGCAGGACATGCATCGGGCGCGCCCCGCCGGGCAGGGGCAGCGTTGAATTACCTGCGCCACTTCGGCCTGCGCGAACTGCCGTTCGGGATCACCCCCGACACGAGTTTCTTCTACGCCGGCCGCAGCACGCAGGAGGCGCTCAACACGCTGCTGGTCGCCGTCGCCAACGGCGAAGGCTTCATCAAGATCACGGGCGAGGTGGGGACCGGCAAGACGCTGCTGTGCCGGAAGTTTCTCGGCACGCTGGGCGCGGACTGGGTCACGGCGTACATCCCGAACCCGATGCTCGACCCACGCGGCCTGCTGGTCGCGCTTGCGGAAGAACTCGGCGCGCCGGCGGGGCGGGAGTCGGACCAGCACCACCTGCTCAAGTCGATCGGGCGCACGTTGCTCGACCTCGCCCGCGCGCGCAAGCGCGTGGTGCTGTGCATGGATGAATGCCAGGCCATGCCGATCGAGACCCTTGAGGCGGTGCGCCTGCTGACCAACCTCGAAACGGAGAAGCGCAAGCTCCTGCAGGTCGTGATGTTCGGCCAGCCCGAGCTCGACCGGAAGCTGGCGGATGTATCCATCCGTCAGTTGCTGCAACGGATCACCTTCCAGCACGAGTTGCGGGGACTCGCGGCGGACGAAGTCGCGGCCTACCTGGCGCATCGCCTCGCGGTCGCCGGGTACGCGGGCGCGACGTTGTTCGATGCCGCCGCGATGCGCATGCTGCACCAGTCCAGCCGCGGCGTGCCGCGCCTGGTCAACGTGCTCGCACACAAGGCTCTCCTGCTCGCCTTCGGCGACGGCGCCGAGATGGTCGGCGCGAACCACGTCCGGCACGCGGCCAGCGACACGCCCGCCGCGGCGTCGCCGCGGCGCTGGTGGTCGTGGCGCCCGTCCGGCCGCCCGGCGCATTGAGGCGCCGCCATGAGCGTGATCAACCGCATGCTGCAGGAACTCGACCGGCGCCAGGGACTGGCGGTGGATGGTGCCGCGCCGGCGCCGGAGGTTCGCGCGGTCGCCGCCCCGATTTCGAGGGAACGGGAGTGGTTCTGGCGTCTCGTTGCCGCCCTCATGGTCGTGGCGCTTTGCTGGGTTGGCTGGGTGGCGTGGCAGCTGCAGCCTCGGGAACTGGTCACGGAGAAGGCCATCCTGGCAGCGGAAGACGCGCGCCGCGGATCGGCCGCGGCGGTGGCTGACGCGGAGGCGGCGAAGGAGCAGGCCGAAAGCAATGCGCAGGAGGCGCGCGCCGAAGCGCGCGCTGCGCAGGCGGAACCCATGCGCCTGGCGACCAAGTTGGAGACACCCATCCCGCGCGAAGCAGCCAAGCCGGCGCCGAAGTCCCCGACGGTAGCAGCGCAGGTACCGCCTGCACCGGCATCCCGGGCACCTGTGGCGATGGCAGCCAAGCCTGTTGCGCCGCGGGCGAACGACGCGCCGCCGGCAGCGCAGGAGCGCAAGCTGGGGCTCGATTTCCCGCAGGCCCGGATCATCGCCCCCCCTGTTGCGCCGAGCGGTCGGGTCATTAAGCAGAACAGGGTGCTGACGACTCCCGAGAAGGCCGAGGCGGAATTCCGCCGCGCCGTCACCCTGCTTGGGCAGGGCCGGGGAAGCGAGGCCGAGGAATCGTTTGACGCGGCCATTGCCCTCGACCCGGCGCACGAAGCGGCCCGCCAGGCGTTGGTCGCGCTGCGCCTGGAGAGCCGGCGGGTCGACGATGCGCGCCGGCTGCTCCAGGATGGGTTGGCCATCAATCCCGCGAACGTCCAGTTCGCGACCGTCCTGGCCCGCATCATCGCCGAGCGGCGCGACTACGCCGCTGCGTTGGATGCGATGCAGGGCGCGGCCGGTGCGGCGGCAGGCAATGCCGATTACCAGGTGCTGCGCGCGATGATCCTGCAGCGCCTGAAGCGCCACGCCGAAGCCGTCGAGGCGTACCAGGCGGCCCTGCGGATCCAGGGACTCAATGCGCAGGCGTGGATCGGTCTGGGAATCTCCCTTGAAGCACTGGGCAAGCGGGCCGAGGCGGCTCAGTCGTTCCGCCACGCACTCGAAGTGGGCGCCATGTCCGAGGACCTAAGGGCCTTCGCGGAGCAGCGCGAGCGCGCGTTGCGCTGAAGTCCTTCAGGCGGCGGCCGCGAACTGCTCCAGCCGGTAGCCGAAGTTGTAAACCGGTACCACCCGGAATCCGGTTTCCTGGCGCAGGTCCAGCTTCTTGCGCACCTGGCTGACGTGCGTGTCCACCGTCCGCGTGTTGAGTTCGCCGGTGCGGCCCCAGACCGTTTCCTGCAGGTGGCCGCGCGACAGCAGGCGCCCGACATTTCGGAATAGCACAACCGCAAGGTCGAACTCCTTGGGCGTCAACTCGATCCTTGCGCCTGCGCGCAGGATCTCCCCGCGCTGGATGTCGATCTCGAACGGCGGAAAGGAAAGCCGCGTCTCCTCTTCCCGCGGGTAGGCGCGACGCAGCAGCGCGTGGACCCGCGCCAGCAGTTCGTTCTGGCGAGCCGGCTTCACGACGTAGTCGTCGGCGCCATTCTCCAGAGCGAAGACGATGTCCTGCTCCGAGTCACGCACGGTGACGAACAGAATCGGAACCTTCGACGAGATCTTGGAGCGCAGCCACTGCAGGACCTCAGTGCCGGGGACGTCCGGCACCTGCCAGTCGAGGATGAACAGGTCGAAGCTCTCGCGGGCCGCGCGCATCATGACTTCGCGGCCGCTCAGATATCCGTGCACGTCATGTCCGTCCTGCGTCAGCCAGCGTTGCAGCAGCGCAAGCTGGTCCGGATCGTCTTCGAGAATCGCCAAGCGCAAGGACCGTCTCCCGCGGGGCAGTGGGGCGCGCCCCTGAAGGCGAATCATAAACCCGCTTGCCCGGCGGTCCGGGTGGCTGCGGTGGCGGCGTGCGGGAGATCGCGGGACTAGAGGCTCGCCACGCCTCCCGGTGTCTGCGGCGCGCCTGAGGTTTGTTGGTCTGCTCAGGGGATTGCGATTGGCGCAGTGCCGGCACCGCCGGCGGTACGCAATCTCATGATTGCATTGAACTTATGCCACTTTCTCCAACCCTTGGGTGGGCCAGGGCGCAGGCGCAGGGAGCTCCATCGATATTGACTAACTGACGGAAACCAAACATAATTTATGGTTCCGCCGGAGGGGTGCCCGAGCGGCTAAAGGGGGCAGACTGTAAATCTGTTGGCCTTGCGCCTACGTTGGTTCGAATCC
>JALHLN010000054.1 GCA_022844545.1 Burkholderiales bacterium
GGGCATCAGCAACGCCGGAGACATGATGGCGCTGCTCGCCTCGCACCCGCCGATCGAGCAGCGCATCGCGGCGCTGCAATCGGGCCAGGCCCGCGTCCCCGGGCAGGTCTGAGTCCCCGCGGGTCCATCGAAGGCGGGTTGCCGTGAGGCAACTCGCCTTTTTCGTTCTCCTCACGACGCTCAGCCACGCCGGTTTCGTCGGCGGGCGCATCAGCGTCTCGCTCTCGGCGCTCGGCCAGGGCGCCTCCGCGCTGACCGTAGGCGTCCTGATGTCGCTCTACGCCGTGGTGCCTATGCTGCTCGCCGTCTACGCCGGGCGCATGGTGGACCGGGTCGGCGCCTTCCGCCCGGTCGCGATCGGCGGCGCCGTCGTGGCCGTGGGCACCTTGCTGCCCTTCGCCTGGCCGGGGCTGCCGGTGCTGTTCTTCACCGCCGTCACGGTGGGCACCGCATTCATGGTGCAGCACATCGCGCTCAACCACGTCATCGGCTCGCTGGGCGACGCCTCGCAGCGGCCGGTGAATTTCAGCTGGTTTGCGCTCGGCTACGCCATCTCCGGCACCCTTGGCCCCCTGCTCGCCGGATTCGCGCTGGATTACGCCGGCCCGCGCTCGGCGTTCCTGCTGCTCGCGCTGCCACCGGCCATCGGCACCGCGCTGTTGCTGTGGCGCCGCAGCCTGCTTCCCGCGGCGCAACCGCCCCGCGCCGACGCCGCACAGCACCGCCTCTCCGACCTGCTGCGCAACCCGCGCCTGCTGCCGGTGTACCTGTTCAGCGCCCTGCTCGCCGCCGGCTGGGACCTGTACACCTTCGTCATCCCGGTCTACGGCAACAGCATCGGCCTGTCGGCCTCCACCATCGGCGTCGTCATGAGCACTTTCGCGCTCGCGACCTTCCTGGTGCGCCTGGTGATGCCCTCGGTGGCCCGGCGCCTGACCGAATGGACTGTCATCTGCGCCGCGCTGCTCATCGCCGGCCTCGCCTACGCGTTGTTCCCCCTGGCCAAGGGCGCGCCCCTGCTGATGGCGGCCTCCTTCCTGCTGGGCCTGGGGCTGGGCTGCGCGCAACCGATGATCATGGCCGCGCTCTACGCCGCCTCGCCGCCCGGGCGCCAGGGCGAGGTGGTGGGCGTGCGCACCACCATGATCAACGCCAGTTCCACGGTCATGCCGCTCGGTTTCGGCGCGGTGGGCGCGGCGCTGGGCATGGGGCCGGTGCTCTGGACCATGGCCGCCGCGCTGCTGGCCGGGAGCTGGCTCGCCGGCCGCCGGATCCAACCCGGGCGCTAGAATCCGGCCATGCGACGCACAACCCTGACCCAGTTCCTCATCGAGCGCGAGCGCGCCGGCCGCATCAACGCCGACCTGCGCCTGCTCATCGAAACCATCGCCCGCGCCTGCAAGGCCATCAGCGTCCGGGTCAACAAGGGCTCGCTGGGCGGCGGCGGCGCCTCCGTGGGCGTGCAGAACGTCCAGGGCGAGACGCAGAAGGCGCTCGACGTGTTGTCGAATGAGATCCTGCTCGAGGCCAACGAATGGGGCGGCAACCTGGCCGCCCTTGCCTCGGAGGAGATGGAGAACCCGAGCCCGATCCCCACGCACTACCCCCGCGGCGAGTACCTGCTCCTCTTCGATCCGCTGGACGGCTCGTCCAACATCGATGTCAACATCTCGACGGGCACCATCTTCTCGGTGCTGCGCTGCCCGCACGGCCACGACGGCAAGCCCTGCGAGCCCGACGAACAGGCCTTCCTGCAGCCGGGCAACAAGCAGGTCGCGGCCGGGTTCGCGGTCTACGGCCCGACCACGATCCTGGTGGTCACCGTCGGCGACGGCGCCCACGGCTTCACCCTGGACCGCGAGACCTTCAGCTTCGCGCTCACCCATCCGGAGATCCGGATACCTGAGGAAACCTCCGAGTTCGCCATCAATACTTCAAACATGCGGCGCTGGGAGGCTCCGGTGAAGCGCTACATCGACGAGTGCCTGGCGGGCAAGGACGGGCCGCGCGGGCGCGACTTCAACATGCGCTGGGTGGCCTCGATGGTGGCGGACGTGTTCCGGGTGATTTCGCGCGGCGGCATCTTCATGTACCCGCGCGATTCGAAGAACAAGGACGGCCGGTTGCGCCTGATGTACGAGGCCAACCCGATGGCCTTCATCGTGGAACAGGCGGGCGGCGCGGCGACCGAGGGCAGGACGCGGATCCTGGACATCCAGCCGAAAGGATTGCACCAGAGGATCGCGGTGGTGCTGGGGTCGAAGCAGGAAGTGGAGCGGGTGGCGTCGTACCACCCCTGAGGCGCCTCTGAATGTAACCGATCGGTTACATTGATCGCCCGCATACCTACTCGCGTATGCGAACGCGCCCGGGCTCGACGATCCAGAGACGCTTGTCGGCCCGCTCTGTACCAAGAAGGGCGAGCGCGCCTTTCAACACGGAAACGGTGTTCTCGACGCTTTGCGTCGCGGGGCGGAGAACCCAGATCCCGTGATGGCTGGACGGCGGATAAAGCCGAAGATCGGCGAAGTCCAGATCGAGGGTGACGAGAATGCGGTTCTCGCTCAGGCAAGCCTCAAGAACCTTGGGGTCTGAACCGCCCTCCAGGCCCTCCTCAATGACAGAGTGCGAATCATGGCCCGCCTGGCCGAGCAGCGTCTGGGCTTCGCGCGGAAGATTCTCGTCCAGCTTGAAGCGCGCAGCCATCCACCACGATTACGCAGGGATCGGGACTACCCGCTCGCGAGCCAAGTCGGCCGCGTAAGCGATCGCAGCCGGAATATGCTCGGGTTTGAGCGAGGGGTATTGGTCGAGGATGCGTTCAGGCGTCTCGCCAGACGCTAGATTGTCCAGAACGACTGAGACCGGGACCCGAGTGCCCTTGAAGCACACGGCACCGTGCATGATCTCGGGATCAGTCCTGATGTGAGGTCTCCAGTCCATCGATATCTCCTCGGACAATTGGGTGCACTGTAGCACTACGACACCTGCGATGCACAGTGTCCGAGGATCACCCTGGATTGGGCGTAGCGGCCCTGCGAGCATATCCAGACGCAAAGACCTCACCAGCGCATTGCAGTGGTGCTAGGCTCCTGAAATGAACTTCGGAAACAATGGCCTCTGGGGCATCCTCGTCCTCATCGCCGACATCTGGGCGATCATCAACATCGCCCAGAGCAGCGCGTCAACCGGGAAAAAGGTGCTCTGGATCGTCCTGGTCCTGCTGCTGCCGGTGCTCGGCGTGATCATCTGGTTCTTCATGGGTCCGCGGAGCGGCAAGGTGTAGCGGCGCCGGGCTGCTGAGCCGGCCTGGATGTAACCGCTCGGTTACATTTTGCCTGCCGACAAGGCGCGACCAGCTACCTCGACCATGCAGGGATCGGGACGACCCGCTCGCGAACCAGGTCTGCTGCGTAAGCGATCGCAGCCGGAACATGCTCGGGCCTGAGCGAGGGGTACTGCTCCAGAATGCGTTCGGGCGTCTCACCAGCAGCCGGGTGCACTGTAGAACCGTGTCGGCCTGCGGACGTCAGTTCACCCTGAAGATCCATACAGGTCTCGGAGCATCTCAGTTGGATAGCGGAAGCCGATCGCTGCGGAAGGCATGCGATTCATCCTTCGGATGATGCCCGGAACATCCGGGCTATGAACCCCGCCGCTGTCAAGCACGGAATACTTGTAGTGAAAGGCAATCTCGTTCATGGATCCCAGCACGCGCCGGTCGCTGGAAGGAGCGTAGAGAACTTCCTTGTACTCCCCGAGAATCTCTTCCTTCGTGCTCTTGCCGAATCCTGTATCCGACAGCACGCAGGACAGCCAGTGATTGAACACGGCGCCCAGGTTGCGCACCTGCGCGCGAGGCACGTCCGGCACAATGAAGTTGAAGCGCGTCCTGTCGTTTACGAAAAGTACCGTTTTCCTTCGATCTATGTAGATCAGGTTGGCGTGCCATGGCCCAAGGCGGCCGGCGGAAGCCTGGGCTGGCGTACTCCTCGAAGGCTTCACGCCCATCTCCCGCAGGAGCCGTCCGGTACATCGGAGTAAGGACATCGGTCAGCCCGAATCCTGACGAGCCGCGGGCCGGTGCGGATTGATCTCGTCGATGTACTTTCCATCTGTCATCTTTCGCCGTAATGGAGCCAGGGATTTCCGGCGTAATGGAACCAGTTTCGGGTGAGGGAAACGGGCATCTCTGGCGGGGTTAAGAGTGCGTGTTTTTGGATCCTTTTGCAACGGCGGGTCTGGTTGCGGCAGGGCTGAGCTTCGGCGCCCGGTAGGAAGCACCGTCGAGCACCAGGCAGTAGGCGTTATGGCGCAGCCGATCGAGCGTGGCCGAAGCGAGTAGCCGATTGGCGGGGAAGGCCTGATCCCACTCGGTGAAGTCCAGGTTGCTGGTGACCACGGTGGCGGTCTGCTCGTAACGCTCGGCGATCAAGTCGTGGAGGTCTTCGTCGGCGGGTGGGCGAAGCGGTTTCAAGCCGAAGTCATCGATGATCAGGAGCGGTACGCGGGCAAGCGAGGCGAGCTTGCGCTCGTAGGCGCCGATGGCGCGCGCGGCGTTCAAGCTCGCGGTGAGGGTGGCGCAAGTGCCGAAGACGACGTCCACCCCCTGGCGCACGGCGCAGTGCCCGAGGGCCTGGGCGAGGTGAGACTTGCCCGTGCCGCAGGGCCCGACGATGAGCACGGGGGCGCGTTCGGCGAGGTAGCGGCCGGTGGCCAGATCGTGCACGAGGGCGCGGTTGACGTTTGGCAGGCGCTCGAAGTCGAACTGATCGAGGGTCTTGGTGGTGCGAAACGCCGCGCGGCGCAAGCGAAGCGCGAACTTCTTCTGTTCGCGCCGTGCGACCTCGTCCTGGATGAGGAGTGCCAGGAACTCGGTGTAGGCGAGTTTGGCATCGACGGCTTGGCGGTTACGGGCTTCCAGCGAATCGAGGATGCCGGAGAGGCGCAGCTGTTTCAGGTGCGGGGAGAGCTCGGGGACGGGGTTCATGGGTGTTGAATCTCCTTGGGGGTTGAGGAACGAGGAAACGACGCAGGACTGCGGCGGCAGGGTTACCCACGGCGCGGGGCGCGGCGCCTCAAACGCAAGAGCGCGCCGCGCGGTGGGTAACCCGGATTCAGTGCGCAAGCGGCTCATCGGTGTCGAACAGACTCTGGGCGTCGCGGGCGAAGCGCGCCGCGCCCGCGTAGGGGGAAGTGCTCTGGGCCGCGCAGGGCAAGGGCAGCGCGTCATGGCCGCCGGCGAGGATGTTCTTGACGCTGCGATACTGGAGGGTGGCGTGATACAGGGCGCGCGCGCAGGCGGCCTCCAGGCGCTGAGCGCCGTAGGGTTTGGCCAAGCGCAGCAGCCCCTGCGCGGCACGCAGCCGCTCGACGATGCGGTCGGCGAGCAAGCGGGCGACGAACTCGGCGCAGGCCGGACCCACGGCGGTGGCCTGCTTGGCGCACCAGCTGCGGTCCTGCAGGAAGAACGCCTGCGCCTCGGGCGGCAGGTGCGCGGCGACGGTGAAGCGCTGCCCGGGTTTGCGTCCGCGGGGATGGGTGGCCACCAGCCGGTAGTCCTCGAAGATGGCCACCGAGGCGTCGGTCAGGCGCGCCCACAAACGCTTGCCCACCAGGGTGAAGGGCACTGAGTACAGGACACGTTCGAGCTGGAGGTGGCAGTCGCGGTGCACCGCCACGCCGTGCCAGCTCCCCAGATCCGGGGCGATCGCCGGCAGTGGCCGCATCAGGGGTTTCTCCACCGCGAAGCGATCCAAGGGCTGCTCGCGGGTGGTGCCGTGGGTGCGAACACCTGCTTCCTCGAGCACCCAGCGCCGGGCTTGGGCGTTCAGATCGGCCAGATCGCGAAACTCGCGGATCGGCAGGAAGTTGCGCTTGACGTACTTCACGCCCGATTCGACGATGCCCTTCTTCTGCGGGTCGGCCGGGGGACAAGGGTCGATCCGAAACCCATAGCCCTCGGCCGCCTCGGCGTAGGCGCGCTGCACCATCGGATCGTGAACGCAGGCACGGGTGATGGCGCACTTGGGGTTATCGATGATCAGGCGCTCGGGGACCGCGCCGAACCACTCGAAGGCTCGGCGGTGGCACCCGAGCCAGGTCGCCACCGTCTGGTCCCAGACGAACTCGACGTACTGGTGGCGCGACCAGCACAGCGTCATCACGAAGCACCAGGTGCGCCGCGGCGCCCCCGTGGCCGGATCGGCCAGCACGGGTCCTGCACCGAAATCGACCTGCGCGGCCTGGGCCGGGGCGAAGGCCAGCGGCACGGTCACATCCGGGGGCAACGCCGCCCGGACCGCGCACAGCATCCGGTACACCGAGGAGTAGCTCCCGGTGTAGCCATGCTCGCGCTTGAGCGCGGCGTGGATCGCGGTGCCCGAGACGCCCTGATTCGCCCACTGGCTGATCTGTTCGCGAAACGGCTCGACCCCGGAAACCGTGCTGCGCGCACGACGCGCCGCGCCCAGCGCCCGGGTGATCGCCTCGTCCTCCGGCAGCCCCGCCTCGGGGGCGAGCCAGCCCTCGCGCTGGGCCAGCGCGCGCAGTTCCCTCACCTTGGGCCGGCCCATGAGCCCGGCGCGCGCGATCTCGCGCTCGGTGTCGCCCTGGCGCAGCCGCGCCAGGACCTGACGGTACTGAAACATCTCGATTCTCCTGCGGCTCACCGCGACCTCCCCCGGGCAAAAGGCCCGAAGGGTAGCGGTGCCGCTCTATACCGAGATGCCCTTCCTCCCCCTCAACTGGCTCCTATATGCCGGAAACCGGCTGGCTCCATTACGCCGAAAACGCGCTGGCTCCTATATGCCGGAAACGCGCTGGCTCCTTTATGCCGAAAGATGACACCATCCTCGAGTGCCTTTCCGATCGCCGCGTCGAGACGCTCCAGCAGGTGCGCCAGCGATTCGTCCGGGCGCCTCACCAATGCGGCGAGCTGCTCATGTTCGTCCGCGGCAGTGGCGGCGCACCGAATCGGGCCCACGCGACCGATGCTGATGTCGCCGTTCCCATCAATGAGGTACTCGATGTTCTGAAGCATCATTTGCGGCCTCACCTGCTCATGGATTCTGAGCGCTGTCGGGTAGATTGACGCCCGGAGTTCCTCACAGAACTCCCGGACGGCAGGCATGGCCTCGAGTCACCCCTGCCCCCAACGCTTCTGTTACCTACCTCCCCTGGCCGCTCAGTCCGCTAGCACAGAATGCGTTCTCTCTTGCACTACTCTGAAATCTCTTGGAGATAGTCGACAACCTCTTGAGTACTCATTTTAAGGAACACCAACGAGACGAGATTAAACACGAATATGCAGAAGGTGACGCTAAACAGAACACTGAGTGTACTGCCGATGAGAAATCCCGCAGCCACAATGTAGCCAACCTGTGAAGCGACGAAAGCGGCGCCGGCGAGACTACCTAAAAACGTGCCAGCTAGATACGCCAACAGGAGCGCCACGATCAGGCCTGACACGGATATTACTCTGCGGATTGGGTTCTTAACCTTAAGCGCAACTCGAACCATCAGAAAAGGCGCCGTGAAGAAGGCGGCAATCATCTTGACTGGATGCGATGCGACCTTGCGGAAGATTTGAGCGAGCTTGCTCTGTTCCCGTGCTGCATCTTCGGAAATTGCAGCGATGGCTTGCTCGACAATACCACCTCGTCGAATACTCGTATCCCCCCCCTAGATTGACGGCCAAACTTGATGTTTAGACAGCATGTCGCTGCCAAGAAAAGCATATACCCCCAGATGCAAATATCCATGCCTAGACATCTGCACCTGGCGGCATATCCCCCCTCCGGAGGCCGAATCGCGAAATGAGATTGCCCCGGAGCAGGCCGCCAGAACCCAGAAATGTAACCGATCGGTTACACGGAACAGCCCCTATCCGCACTCACACCCCCCCACCCAGTGCTCGACTGGCTCGCTCACCAGCATACGCATGCCAATCAGGAGCTTGCCGCCGAGGCGGCAAGCTCGTGGAGGCGC
The DNA here is from genome assembly GCA_022844545.1 of Burkholderiales bacterium. Taxonomy (GTDB): domain Bacteria; phylum Pseudomonadota; class Gammaproteobacteria; order Burkholderiales; family SG8-39; genus RBG-16-66-20. The sequence continues at coordinate 7,990 of JALHLN010000054.1, forward strand.
TTGAATGGCTGTGACGATTTACTCAACGTACTGAGTATTTTTACTCAACGTATTGAGTAATCCGGGCCGGGTGCTCCTGTGGCCCGCCGCCCCCTCACCCAATCAAGGGGTATCGACAAGGTCCTGAGCCGCCGCATCTTCCCTGCGCAGCTTGCCGAAGCCGCGATGCCCGAGCCTGCGCTCCATCCCCTTGCCCAGCTTGTTCGGCTTGCAGAGGAGGCAGCCCGCCCGGGCCTGCTTCGGGCGTTTGCGCTTGTGGTTCATGAAGCCCCCTACTGCCCCGCCACCTTCACCAGGTAAGGCGTCTCCGCCTGCTTCTCCAGGTCGAACTGCGACCGCGCCGTATGGTTGATGTGCCGGCCGTAGATGTGCAGCGACACCGTCGTCGCCTTGGTTTCGTTCCAGACGCTGTGGATGGTCCCCGCCGGCATGGCGAGCACCTCGCCCACGTCGAAGGACTTCCCCGCCACCCGCTTCAGCTCCGCGTGGCCCGGCTGCGAGCGGTCGTCCACCCGCTCATAGAACTCGTTCTTCTCCACCCCATCCACGCCGGCCACCACCGCCCAGGTGCCGTGGTCGTGCGGCGGCGTACCCCTGTCCGGCAGCCAAGCGATGGCGAACACCGCCAGGCTGTGGTCGGGCTCCTCGTGCAGCAGGTGGACGCCGAAGCCCTGTTGCGGGTCGGCCTCGTAGTGGTCCTGGCGCAGCCAGGCGTCCTTCGCGCGCGCGGCGCGCTCGGCCAGCGGCCGGAGCTGCTTCAGGGTCTCGCGCTCGTCGGCCCCGGAGGCGCGCAGGCGCCGGAGATCCTCGACGAGTTCGGCTATGGAATAGGAGGTGGCCATGTTTCGTCCCCCTGAAATGCCGCCGGGGGCTCGTGGCCCCCGGCTGCCTTGCGTTACGTGAATTACGTGCGGGGTTACTTCAGGTGCTTGTTGACCAGCTTGGTCATCTCGAACATCGACACCTGCGCCTTGCCGCCGAACACCGGCTTGAGCTTGTCGTCCGCGTTGATGTTGCGGCGGTTCTTCTTGTCCTGCAGCCCGTTCTTCTTGATGTACGCCCAGATCTTCTTGGTGACCTCGGTGCGGGGCATCGCGCTGGAGCCGATCACGGCCGCGAGCGTCGCGGTCGGGTTCATCGGCTTCATGAATGCCGCATTGGGCTTGCGCTTCTTGCCGGCCTTCTTCGCCTTCTTCTTCGCCATCTGATTTCTCCTCTGAATCGATCGATACGGAACGTGATAGGGAAATTCGGGATCCCGTCATGCCATCCGCACTGCTGCAGCGGAGCCGCCACGATGCCGAATCCAGAGGAGCATGTCAATCCTTTCGCGCAGATTTTCCCTCTGCAAACGGCGCTATTTCCCTCCTGCAACCAGCCAGGCGTCGAGTCCCTGCGCGTTCAATTCGATGTCCAGCGCGAAGATTTCGAGCGTTTTCTCCTCGGAAACCGGCCAGCCCTGGCGCGCGCGTTCGGCGAGCACCAGCGCGGTAACGCCTTCTTTCAGCAGAGGGAACCGCCGTTCACCTGCGCCGCGGCAGCGCTCGCCGAGCGCGGCGTGCGCCTCGATCAGGCGCTGCAGGTCGGCGCCGAGGCGAGCCACGTCCCGCAGCTGTCCGAAGTGCGCGACATAGACCGCCTGCGGCGCCAGGGCGCGCATCCGGTCGACGGTGCGCTGCAGCGCGGGCGGGTCGAACTGCGACGGGCTGGTGGTCGGGAAGGCGAACTGGCGGCCGCCGTCGTCCAACTCACGGTAGGAGAGGCCAAAGCTGTCGCCGGCGAACAGGTGCCCGGTGGCGGCGTCCCGCACCACGACGTGGTGGCGCGCATGGCCGGGTGTGTCGAGGAACTGCAGTTCACGCCCTGCCAGGGAGATCCGGGCGCCCTCCGGGGTTTCCAGCACCCGCTCTCGCGGCACAGGCTGCACGTCCCCGTAGATGCGGCGCGTCTCGTCCACGCCGTAGATGGCCGCTGTCGCCGAGAGGAGACGGCCGGGATCGATGACATGGCGCGCACCCCTCGGGTGCACCGTGACGCGCGCATTGGGGCATTGAGCCGCCAGGGTGCCCGCGCCGCCGGCGTGGTCCAGGTGGACATGCGTCAGGACGATGTAGTCCACCTGCTCCGGCGCGATGCCCTGCTGCGCCAGCGCCGCCAGCGCACGGGGCGCGCCGCGGGCAGTCCCGGTGTCCACGATGGCAGCGCGGCCGCGCTCGACGACGAGGTGGATGGCGGTCTGCTGCGCGCGGTCGAACACGCTGTCCACGGCGCTGATGCCGTGGCCATAGTCGAATACCGAAGGGGAATTCACCGCCGCATTATAAAATCCGCTGCATGAACATCGCGGACCTGCGGCAGGAATACATGCGCGCCGGGCTGGCCGAGGCCGACGCCCTGCCCGATCCCTTCGCCCAGTTCGGGCGCTGGTTCGGCGACGCGCTCGCCGCGGAGCTGCCGCTCGCCAACGCCATGACCCTCGCCACCGTGGCCGAATCCGGCGCGCCGGACGCCCGCATCGTGCTCCTCAAGGGCGTGGAGGACGGCGCCTTCGTGTTCTATACCAACTACGGCAGCCGCAAGGGCCGCCAGCTCGCCGCGCATCCCGGGGCCTGCCTGGTGTTCTTCTGGGCGCCGCTGGAGCGCCAGGTGCGCATCGAGGGCCGGGTGGAGAAGGTGCCGGCGGCGGCCTCCGATGCCTACTTCGAGAGCCGCCCGCTCGGCGCCCGGCTCTCGGCGCGCGCCTCTGCACAGAGCGCCGTGGTGCCCGGCCGCGAGGCGCTCGAGCGCGCGATGGCCGACGAGAAGGCTCGCCACGGCGACGACCCGCCGCGACCGGCGCACTGGGGCGGCTACCGCGTCCTGCCCTCGCAGGTCGAGTTCTGGCAGGGCCGCGAGAACCGGCTGCACGACCGGCTGCTTTACCGCCGCCAAGCCTCCGCCTGGACCATTGAGCGCCTTGCTCCCTGAGGCGGTGCTCGCGTTCCTGCGCGGCCATGGACTGGCCGGGATGGACGAGACGCCCGCCGCCGAGGTGCTGACGGGCGGCGTGTCGTCGGACATCTGGCACGTCCGGCTCGAGAGTGGCGATGTCTGCGTCAAGCGCGCGCTGGCGCGGCTGCGCGTGGCGCAGCTCTGGGAGGCGCCGGTCGAGCGCAACCGCTACGAGTGGCGCTGGATGGAGGCCGCCTCGTCGGCCGTCCCGGGCGCCGCGCCACGGGTGCTCGCGCACGACGAGGCCGGCTTCTTCGCCATGGAGTTCCTGGGCTCGCTGCCGCTGTGGAAGAACGAGCTTCGCGACGGTAGGGTCGACCCTGTGTTCGCCGGCCGCGTCGGCACCTCGCTCGCCGCGATCCATGCCGCGACCGCGGGACGCGAGGCTGTCGCGCAGGCCTTTGCCACCGATGCGAACTTCCACGCCATCCGGCTGGAGCCGTACCTGCTCGCGACCGCCAGGGCCCATCCCGGCCACGCGGCGGCGCTGCGCGCGCTGGCGGAGCGGACCGCGGCCACGCGCCTCGCGCTGGTGCATGGCGACGTCAGCCCGAAGAACATCCTGGTGGGGCAATCGGGGCCGGTGTTCCTGGACGCCGAGTGCGCCTGGTACGGCGACCCGGCCTTCGACCTCGCGTTCTGCCTCAACCACCTGCTCCTGAAGTGCCTCTGGCGGCCGCAACACGCGGATGCCTACCTGGCGTCATACGACGCGCTGCGCTCGGCGTACCTTGCCGGCGTGCGCTGGGAACCGGCCGCCGCCGTGGAGGGGCGCGCCGCCTCGCTGCTGCCCGGCCTGCTGCTGGCGCGCGTGGACGGCAAGTCGCCGGTGGAATACCTTGATCGCGACGACCAGAAAGCCCGCGTGCGCGCCGTGGCCGGCGCGCTGCTGCGGGATCCCCCCTCGACCCTCATCCAAGTCAGGCAAGCATGGCAACCATCGTAGACATCCGCGGCCGCAAGGTCTGGGACTCCCGCGGCCGCGCCACGGTAGAGGCGGAAATCACGCTCAAGAACGGCCGCCAGGGCCGCGCCATCGCACCCGCGGGCGCCTCCACCGGCGCCGGCGAGGCGAAGAGCATCGACGTCGCCAAGGCCGTCGCGGCGATCAACGGCCGCATCCGCACCGCGCTCATCGGCAGCGATCCGCGCGACCAGGCGACGCTGGACGCGCGGCTGGTGAAGCTCGACGGCACCGCCGACCGCAGCCGGCTGGGCGGCAACGCCATCGTGGCGGTGTCCCTCGCCTGCGCGCACGCGGCGGCGGCAGCGGCACGAAAGCCGCTGTGGCAGCACCTCGCGGGCGAGCGCAAGGTGGCGCTGCCGGTGCCGCAGATCCAGATATTCGGCGGCGGCGCGCATGCCGGTGCGCGCGTCGACATCCAGGACTACATGGTCATCTGCACCGGCGCGGGCAGCTTCGCCGAGAGCCTGGAGTGGACCGCGGAGATCTACCGCGCGGCCGGCGCCCGGATGGCGAGGAAGGGCGCGCTGCAGGGCGTCGCCGACGAGGGCGGCTGGTGGCCGGCGTTCAAGTCGAACGAGGAAGGCCTGGCCGAGCTGACCGGCGCCATCGCCGACGCCGGCTTCAAGCCCGGGACCGATGCCGCCATCGCGCTCGACATCGCCGCCAACCAGTTCTACAGGGACGGACGCTACCGGCTCGCCGTCGAGAACCGCAGCCTCTCGGCCGAGCAGCTGCACGCCATGCTGCTGTCGTGGATCGAGCGCTACCCGATCGTGTCCATCGAGGATCCGTTCGCCGAGCACGACGCCGAGGCCATGGCCTCGTTCACCCGCACCGCCGGCAGCCGGGTGCAGGTGGTGGGAGACGACTTCTTCGTCACCAGCGCCGCGCGCGTCGCCGCGGCTGCGGCCCAGGGTGCCTGCAACACCGTGCTCCTCAAGCCCAACCAGGTCGGCACGCTCACCGAGACCCTCGCCTGCTGGGAGGCGGCGAAGGCGGCCGGCTACGGCGCCATCGTCTCGGCGCGCTCCGGCGAAACCGAGGACGTCTCCATCGTGCACCTGGCGGTGGGCTGGGGCGTGCCGCAGCTCAAGGTGGGCAGCTTCGCGCGCTCCGAGCGCATGGCGAAGTGGAACGAGGGCCTGCGCATCGAGGAAGCGCTGGGCGCGGCCGCCCTTCCCTACCCGGCCCGCAAGCTGTTCCGCCGCCTGGGCCAGAAATGAGCGTCGCGAGAACATCGATGCGCGCGCAGGGCGGGCTGTGCTATCATTGCTAGCATCGCGGCTCCCTGGAGGAATCCCATGGCGAACTTGCTGGTCCGGGACGTGGACGAAGCGCTGGTCAAGTCGCTGAAGCAGCGCGCCGGCAGGCACGGCCGCAGCGCCGAGGCCGAACACCGCGCCATCCTGGCCGCCGCCCTCGGGCGCACGCGCCGGCGCAGCTTCGCGCAGGTGCTGGCCTCGATGCCGGACGTGGGCAGGGACGAGGATTTCGCGCGGCTCGGGTCCCGACGCAAGGCGCCGCGTGTATTTGGTTGACACCAACGTCATCAGCGAGGCGCGCAAGGGCAGGAAGTCGAATCCGGGCGTGCGGGCGTTCTTCCGCGCGGCCGCGCGGGCCGACGAGGGGCTGTTTCTCTCGGTCGTCACCGTCGGCGAGCTGAGGCGCGGCGTGGAGCTGATCCGGCATCGGGGCGACGAGCCCCAGGCGCGGCTGCTGGAACGCTGGCTGCTGGGCATCCTTGGCGCGTACGCCGACCGGATTCTCGATTTCGAAGCCGAGGCGGCGCAGGTCTGGGGCCGGCTGCGCGTGCCGCACCCGGAGAACGAGCTCGACAAGCAGATCGCGGCCACGGCGCTCATCCACGATCTGACCGTGGTGTCGCGCAACGTCTCGCACTTCACCGCAAGCGGCGTCCCGACGTTGAACCCCTTCTCCTGAACCGCTGCCGCGCCGCCCCCCTGTCAGCATGAACATTGTGTTCCACTTCGACGGCAGCCCGGCGCTGCGCGCGCGGCTCGCGGCCATGGGCGTCGAGCTTTGTCCTGAGAGCGACCAGGCCGCCTTCGCCCGCCTGCTGCCCGGGGTGGAAGTCCTCTGGCACGTCCTCAAGCCGGTGACCGCGGAGGTCATCGCCCGCGCCCCGAAGCTGCGCCTGGTGCACAAGATCGGCAGCGGCGTGAACACCATCGACGTCGAGGCCTGCAAGGCGCGCGGCATCGCGGTGTGCAACCTGCCGGGCACCAACAGTCGGGCGGTGGCGGAAATGGCGCTGCTGCTGATGCTCGCCTGCCTGCGGCGGATCCGGGAACTGGATGCCGCGGTGAGGAAGCCCGGGGGCTGGTTCGAAGCCTGGAACCTGCAGGACAACTTCGGAGAACTGGGCGGCCGGACCGTAGGCCTGGTCGGCTACGGCGCCGTCCCCAGAATACTCAAACCCATCCTGGAGGCGATGGGCTCCCGGGTTTCCTTCTGGTCGAGGTCGGCGTCTTCTGCCGACCTCGAAACCGTGCTCTCGCAAAGCGACATCGTGTCCCTTCACATTCCGCTCAACCCCGAAACCACGGGGATCCTGGATCCGAGACAAATGAAGCAAGGCGCCATCCTCATCAACACCGCACGCGGCGGACTGGTGAACGAACCCGCCCTTCTCGAAGCCCTCCGCTCCGGCCACCTCCGCGCCGCCGGCCTGGACGTGTTCGGCGAGGAGCCGGTGAACCCGGCTCATCCCCTCCTCGCACTGCCCAACGTGGTCGCCTCGCCGCACCTCGCCTGGCTCACGCCGGAGACGATCGAGCGCAGCCTCGGCGCGGCGCTGGAGAACGCACGGCTGCTGGAATCCGGGAAACCGCTGCAGAACCGCGTCGCCTAAGCAATCGGCGACAGCCCGCGCGCGGTGAGGCGGTAGCGCCGGTCGCAGCCGGCCGCGGCAAGCTCCGAATGGGTGACGAGGATCCCGGCCGCGCCGCGCCCCTTCACCTGCTCCCGCAGCAGCGCCAGCACGCCGCGCGCGTTCTCCGGATCCAGGTTCCCGGTCGGCTCGTCGGCCAGCACCAGCGCCGGGTCGCCCACCAGCGCGCGCGCGATCGCCACGCGCTGCAGTTCGCCCCCCGATAGCTCGCGCGGCGGGCTCGCCTCGCGTCCGGCCAACCCCACCGCCGCCAGCAGTTCCGCGGCCCGGGCATCGATCTCCGCCTGCGGCCGCCCGCGCAGCAGCAGCGGCAGGCCGACGTTCTGCGCCACCGTGAGGTGCGGCAGGACGTGGAAGGCCTGGAACACGAAGCCGAAGCGCTCGCGCCGGAGGAGCGTGCGGGCATCGTCGTCCATCGCGGCAAGGTCGGCCTCGCCGACCTGCACGCTGCCCTCGTCCGCCGGCTCCAGCCCGGCGATGATGTTGAGCAGCGTGGACTTGCCGATGCCGGACTCGCCGACGATGGCGGCGTACTCGCCCGCGCCCAGCTCGAGGGACACGCCCTGGAGCAGGACCCGCGAGCCGAAGCGCTTGGAAACGTTCTTGAGGCGGAGCAGGCGGTTTTCCCGTGGTATTTTCCGCTGGGGATTCTATTCGATGCCGCTTGCGCCCACCGAGCTTGCCGAAGCGTTGTCGCACCTTGAGCGCGGCGACTGGAAGGCGGCGCACGCGATCGTGCAGCGCGACGAGGATTCCGCGCTGTCGTGCTGGGCGCACGGCATCGTCCACATCATGGAAGGCGACCTGCCGAACGCGCGCTACTGGTACGGCGAGGCGAAGCGCCCGTTCCCGGCGGAACCGTCAGCGACACGGGAAATCGGTATCCTTAGACAGGAGATCGCGAAATGATCAGCGCCGAGCAGAACGAGCTCATGACCCGCGTCGGCCCGGGCACCCCGGCCGGCAAGCTGCTGCGCAACTACTGGCAGCCGGTGGCGCTGGTGGACGAGCTGCAGGGCGAGCGTCCGGTGCTGGCGCGCACCCTGCTCGGCGAGGATTTCGTGCTGTTCAAGGACAACCAGGGCCGGTACGGATTGCTTGACCGGCGCTGCCCGCACCGCCAGGCGGACCTCGCCTACGGACGGCACGAGGATGGCGGCCTGCGCTGCGCCTTCCACGGCTGGCTGTTCGACGTCAATGGAAAATGCCTGGAGACGCCGGCGGAACCGGCCGGCAGCCGCATGTGCGAGCACATCAGGCAACGCGCCTATCCCGTGGTGGAGCGCAGCGGCATCCTGTTCGCCTGGCTGGGCGCGGGCGAGGCCTCCGCCTTCCCGCACTTCGACTGCTTCACCGCGCCGGATGCCTACACGTTCGCCTTCAAGGGCTACTGGGACTGCAACTGGCTGCAGGCGCTGGAAGTCGGCATCGACCCGGCGCACGCCTCGTTCCTGCACCGCTATTTCGAGGACGAAGACACCGCCGCGAGCTACGGCAAGCAGTTCCGCGGCCGGCCCTCGGATTCCGACCTGCCGATCACCAAGGTGCTGCGCGAGTACGACCGGCCCGAGATCACGGTGGCACGCACCGACTACGGCATGCGCCTCGTCACGCTGCGGAAGATCGACGACAGGCAGACCCACGGCCGCTCGACCCACATCCTGTTCCCGCAGGCCTTCGTCATCCCGATGAACGCCGAGATGACCATCACCCAGTGGCACGTGCCCACGGACGACTATGGCTGCTACTGGTTCTCCATTTTCACCAGCTTCACCACGCCGGTGGACAAGAAGACCATGCGCGAGCAGCGCCTGAAGACCTATCCTGCGCCGGACTACAAGCCGATCCACAACCGGGACACCGGCTGGGGCTACGACGCCGAGCAGCAGAGGAAGGCCACCTACACCGGGATGGGCTTCGACATCAACAT
>JALHLN010000055.1 GCA_022844545.1 Burkholderiales bacterium
TGGCAGTCCACCGGGATCGTGATCGTCAACGCCTCCTGCAACTACAAGCGCGCGCTGACCTACCCGGGCACGGTGGAGGTCCGCCTCTACGTCGGCACGCCGGGCGGGGCGAGCGTGCCGACCTTCTACGAGCTGCTGCTGGAGGGCGACCCGGTTCCCTACGCCGATGGCGCGGCGGTGGTGGTGTTCGTGGACATGGCGACCCAGAAGTCCAAGCGGATCCCGGAGGACATCCGGGGCCGCCTCGAGCGCGCTGAAGCGGCGGCATGAGCGATTCGCCGCTCTGGCGTCCGGCCCCGGAACGGGCCGCCCGGACCCTGATCGCGCGCTTCATGGCCGAGGCGGGGCAAAGGGACTATGCCGCGCTGCACCGCTGGTCCATCGAGCACAGCGAGGATTTCTGGAACCGGGTGTGGGATTTCGCGGGCGTGCGCGGATCGAAGGGCGCCCGGACGCTGGTGAACGGCGACCGCATGCCCGGCGCGAAGTGGTTTCCCGAAGGCCGGCTGAATTTCGCCGAGAACCTGCTGCGCGACCGGGATGGCCGCGAAGCCATCGTGTTCTGGGGCGAGGAGCGCATCCGGCGGCGCCTGAGCCGCAGCGACCTGCACGACCTGGTGTCGAGGCTCGCGCAGGCGCTGAAGGCCGCGGGCGTCGGCAAGGGCGACCGCGTCGCGGGCTACCTGCCGAACCTGCCCGAGGGCGTGGCGGCGATGCTCGCCACCGCCAGCATCGGGGCCATCTGGTCGTCCTGTTCCCCGGATTTCGGCGTCCAGGGCGTGCTCGACCGCTTCGGCCAGATTGCGCCCAAGGTGTTCTTCTGCGCCGATGGCTACCTGTACGGCGGCAAGGAGTTCGATTCGACGGAGAAGGTGAAGGAGATTCTCGCCGGGATGCCCAGCGCGCCCCGCTGCGTCACCGTGCCCTACACCGGGTCGGGCGCGGTCGTCGGGGAATCGCTCGAGGCCTTCATCGCGCCGTTCAAGCCGGGCGCCATCGCCTTCGAGCAGGTTGAGTTCAATCATCCCCTGTACATCCTGTACTCGTCGGGCACCACCGGCGTGCCCAAGTGCATCGTGCACGGCACCGGCGGCACGCTGCTGCAGCACCTGAAGGAGCACCAGCTGCACAGCGACGTGCGCCTCGGCGACCGGCTGTTCTACTTCACCACGCTGGGCTGGATGATGTGGAACTGGCTGGTCTCGGGCCTGGCTTCCGGCGCGACGCTGCTGCTGTACGACGGCTCGCCCTTCGTCTCGAGGGGCCGCATCCTGTTCGATCTTGCGGATGCCGAGGGCATGACCCATTTCGGCACCTCGGCCAAGTTCATCGACGCCATCGCCAAGATCAACCTGAAGCCGCGCGAGACCCACAAGCTGGACAAGCTCCGCGTCATGCTCTCCACCGGCTCGCCGCTGGTGGCCGAGGGCTTCGACTACGTGTACGCCGGCATCAAGCAGGACCTGTGCCTCGCCTCCATTTCCGGCGGCACCGACATCGTGTCCTGCTTCGTGCTGGGCAATCCCGCCGGGCCGGTGTGGCGGGGCGAGATCCAGGCCAAGGGCCTGGGCCTCGCGGTGGAGGTCTACGACGAGGACGGGCGGCCGCTGAAGTCCGGCAAGGGCGAACTGGTCTGCACCCGGCCGTTCCCCGCGATGCCGCTCGGGTTCTGGAACGATCCGGACGGGGCAAGGTACCACGCGGCCTATTTCGAGCGTTTTCCGAATGTCTGGCGCCATGGCGACTGGTGCGAGGAGACGGCGCACGGCGGCCTGGTGATCCACGGCCGCTCGGACGCGGTGCTCAATCCCGGCGGCGTGCGCATCGGCACCGCCGAGATCTACCGCCAGGTGGAGCGCCTGGACGAGGTCGTCGAGTCGCTGGTGATCGGCCAGGACTGGGCGGGGGACGTGCGCGTGGTGCTGTTCGTCAAGCTGCGCGAAGGCCTCGTCCTGGACGAGGCCCTGGCCGCGCGCATCAAGCAGCATATCCGCGCCAACACCACGCCGCGCCATGTTCCGGACAAGGTGTTGCAGGTTCCCGACATCCCGCGCACCAAGAGCGGCAAGATCGTCGAGCTCGCGGTGCGCGACGTGGTGCACGGGCGGGCGGTGAAGAACCTCGAGGCGCTCGCAAACCCGGAGGCGCTGGCGCATTTCAGGGACCGGGCGGAGCTCTCGGGCTAGCCGTTTTTGCGGGCCGGGTGCGAATCCGGTAGACTCCGGCATTCGCGTCCTGATCGGCGGTCATGACGAAGGTTGTGAAGTACGTGTTCGTTACCGGCGGCGTCGTTTCCAGTCTTGGAAAGGGCATCGCCGCCGCCTCCCTCGCCGCGATCCTCGAATCGCGCGGCATCCGCGTCACCAACATCAAGCTGGATCCCTACATCAACGTGGATCCGGGCACCATGTCGCCGTTCCAGCACGGCGAGGTGTTCGTCACCGATGACGGCGCCGAGACCGACCTCGACCTCGGCCACTACGAGCGCTTCCAGTCCTCCCGCATGCGGCGCTGGAACAACTTCACCACCGGCCAGGTCTACGAGTCGGTGATCAAGAAGGAGCGCCGCGGCGACTACCTCGGCGGCACGGTGCAGGTGATCCCGCACATCACCGACGAGATCAAGCTCAACATCAAGCGCGGGGCGGGGGACGCAGAGGTCGCGATCGTCGAGGTGGGCGGCACCGTGGGCGACATCGAGTCGCTGCCGTTCCTCGAGGCCATCCGGCAGATGGGCCTGGAACTGGGCCGCAGCAACGTGTGCTACATCCACCTCACCCTGGTGCCTTACATCGCCTCGGCGGGGGAGATCAAGACCAAGCCCACGCAGCACTCGGTGAAGGAGCTGCGGGAGATCGGCATCCAGGCCGACGTCGTGCTGTGCCGCACCGACCGCCCGCTGCCCGACGACGAGCGGCGCAAGATCGCCCTCTTCTGCAACGTGCAGAAGGAAGCGGTTATCTCGGCCTGGGACGTGGACTCGATCTACAAGATCCCGATGATGCTGCACGAGCAGATGCTGGACGAGATCGTCTGCCACAAGCTGCAGATCCTTGCCCGCGCCGCCGACCTGTCGGCGTGGCGCTCGCTGGTGCAGGCGCAGGCCAACCCGGAGGCCGAGACCGACATCGCCTTCGTCGGCAAGTACGTCGACCTGCAGGATTCCTACAAGTCGCTCAACGAAGCGCTGATCCACGCCGGCATCCATACCCGCAGCCGGGTCAGGGTGCATTACGTCGACTCGGAAGAGATCGAGAAGAGCGGCACCGCCGTGCTGGAGAGGATGGACGCCATCCTGGTTCCGGGCGGCTTCGGCAAGCGCGGCACCGAGGGCAAGATCGCGGCCATCCGCTTCGCCCGGGAGAACGGCGTTCCCTACCTGGGCATCTGCCTCGGCATGCAGCTCGCGACCATCGAGTTCGCCCGCAACGTGGCCGGCCTCGCCGGGGCCAACAGCACGGAGTTCGACCCGGACACGCCGCACCCGGTGGTGGCGCTGATCACCGAGTGGCTGGACCGCACCGGCCGCATCGAGAAGCGCACCGAGGCCTCCGATCTCGGCGGCACCATGCGGCTGGGGGCGCAGAAATGCCCGGTCGAGCCCGGAACCCTGGCGGCGGGGATCTACGGCGCCGAGGTGAACGAGCGCCACCGCCACCGCTACGAGGTGAACAACGTCTACGTGCCGCTGCTCGAAGACAAGGGCTACAAGGTGTCCTCGCGCACCACGAGCGAGAACCTGCCCGAGATGATGGAGCTCCCCGGGCATCCGTTCTTCTTCGGCGTCCAGTTCCACCCCGAGTTCACCTCCACCCCGCGCGCGGGGCATCCCCTGTTCAAGGCTTTCGTCAATGCGGCGCTCGCCCATCGCAAGCGCGCCGACCGCGCTTCTCCGGACGGCAAGCTTTCCGTCGTCAAGGCATGAAGCTGTGCGGCGCCGAGGTCGGCCTGGACCGGCCGCTGTTCCTCATTGCGGGGCCGGACACCCTCGAGAGCGAGCAGTTGTGCCTGGACATCGCCGGGACGCTGAAGGCGCACACGGAAAAGCTGGGCATGCCCTACGTCTTCAAGGGCTCGTTCGACAAGGCCAACCGCAGCTCCGGCGCCAGCTACCGCGGCCCCGGCATGGAGGAGGGCCTGCGGATCCTGGAGGCGGTGCGCAAGCAGATCGGGGTGCCGGTGCTGACCGACGTGCATGAGGACACGCCCCTGGCCGAGGTCGCCGCGGTGGTGGATGTGATGCAGACGCCCGCTTTCCTCTGCCGCCAGACCAACTTCATCCGCAACGCGGCGAAGCAGGGCAAGCCGCTCAACATCAAGAAGGGGCAGTTCCTGTCCCCCTGGGAGATGAAGAACGTGGTGGACAAGGCGAAGTCGACCGGCAACCAGCAGATCATGGTCTGCGAGCGCGGCTTCAGCTTCGGCTACAACAACCTGGTGGTGGACATGCGCGGCCTCGCCATCATGCGCGACACCGGCTGCCCCGTGGTGTTCGATGCCACGCACTCGGTGCAGCTGCCCGGCGGGCTGGGCTCGGCGAGCGGCGGCCAGCGCGAGCACATCCCGGTGCTGGCTCGCGCCGCGGTCGGCGCCGGCGTCTCGGGGGTCTTCATGGAAACGCACCCGAAGCCGGACGAGGCGCTGTGCGACGGGCCGAACTCCTGGCCGCTGGCGCTGATACCGGAACTGCTGGACACCCTGGCCGAGCTGGACCGGGTGACGAAGAGAAACGGATTCGCAGAAATGAAAGTGACCCGCACATGAGCTCGATCGTCGACGTGGTGGCAAGGGAAATCCTGGATTCGCGCGGCAACCCGACCGTCGAGGCCGACGTGCTGCTGGAATCCGGCGTCATGGGCCGCGCCGCGGTGCCCTCCGGCGCCTCCACCGGCAGCCGCGAGGCCATCGAGCTGCGCGACGGCGACGCCGCGCGCTACGGCGGCAAGGGCGTGCTCAAGGCCGTGGAGCACGTCAACACCGAGATCTCCGAGGCCATCGTCGGCCTGGACGCCTCCGAGCAGTCCTTCATCGACCGCACGCTGCTCGACCTGGACGGCACCGGGAACAAGTCGCGCCTGGGCGCGAACGCGCTGCTGGCGGTGTCCATGGCCGTGGCCAAGTCCGCGGCCGAGGAGTCCGGTCTGCCGCTGTACCGCTACTTCGGCGGTTCCGGCCCGATGCAGATGCCGGTGCCGCTGATGAACGTGGTCAACGGCGGCGCTCACGCCAACAACAGCCTGGACATGCAGGAGTTGATGATCGTCCCGGTGGGCGCGCAATCGTTCCGCGAAGCGCTGCGCTGCGGCGCGGAGGTGTTCCAGGCGCTGAAGAAGATCGTCGACGGCATGGGCATGTCCACGGCGGTGGGAGACGAGGGCGGCTTCGCGCCCAACCTGCCCAACCATGCGGCCGCCATCGAGCTGATCCTGGAAGCCGTGGCCAAGGCGGGCTATGCCCCCGGGCGCGACGTCGCCCTGGCGCTTGACTGCGCGGCGAGCGAGTTCCACAAGGCCGGGCGCTACGAGCTCACGGCGGAAAAGCTCTCCCTGTCGTCACCGGAGATGGTCGACTACCTGGCGGGCCTCGCCGGCAAGTACCCCATCGTGTCCATCGAGGACGGCATGGCCGAGAGCGACTGGGAGGGCTGGAAGCTGCTGACCGAACGCCTGGGCGGGAAGGTCCAGCTGGTGGGCGACGACCTGTTCGTCACCAACACCGCGATCCTGAGGGAAGGCATCCACCAGGGCGCGGCCAACGCCATCCTCATCAAGGTGAACCAGATCGGCACCCTGACCGAGACCTTCGCCGCCATCGAGCTCGCCAAGCGCGCCGGCTATGGCACCGTGATCTCGCACCGCTCGGGCGAGACCGAGGACACCACCATCGCCGACATCGCCGTGGGCACCAATGCGCTGCAGATCAAGACCGGGTCGCTGTCGCGCTCGGACCGCAACGCCAAGTACAACCAGCTGCTGCGCATCGAGGAAGACCTGGGCGACTCCGCGTCCTATCCCGGCCGCGGCGCGTTCAGGGCCGCCGGATGAGGACGCTGGGCGGACTCCTCGCCGCGCTGATCCTGGCGCTGCAGTTCCCGCTTTGGCTGGGCAAGGGCGGCTGGCTGCGGGTCTGGGAGGTGGACCGGCAGTTGGACGAGCAGCTGGCGCGCAATGGCGCCCTGGAGGCGCGCAACGGCTCTCTCGCTGCGGAGGTGAGCGACCTCAAGCAGGGCCTGGACGCGATCGAGGAGCGCGCCCGGTATGAACTGGGCATGGTCCGGCACGACGAGGTGTTCTTCCAGTTCACCGACGACCCGTCGCAGCGGCGGTGAGCCTGTCCCGGCGACGCCTCGCGCTGCGCAACGCGGCGCTGTTCGACAGCCGCGCCGGGGTGATGCGACCGGGCGCAACCGTCGTGGTGGAGGACGGCGTCATCGCCGGAGTCGAGTTCGGCGCGGTTCAGGTCGACGACGCCGAAGTGCACGACCTTGCGGGCAGGGCGCTCCTACCGGGCCTGATCGACGCCCATGTCCATGTCACCGCAGTGAGCCACGACGTGCTGCGCCTTGCGCTGACGCCGCCTTCCCTGATCACCGCGCAGGCCAAGGACGTGCTCGAGGGCATGCTGGCGCGCGGCTTCACGTCGGTGCGCGACGCCGCCGGCGCCGATTTCGGGCTTGCCGAGGCGGTGGAGCGAGGCATCTTCGCCGGCCCGCGTCTCTACATTTCCGGCCAACCCCTGTCCCAGACCGGAGGACACGGCGACGTGCGGCCCAAGGGCGCGCGCCGCATGATCTGCACCTGCGCCGGCCTGGGCCTGTTCGGAGCCATCGCCGACGGGGTCGGGGAGGTGCGCAAGGCCGCGCGCGACCAGCTGCGGAACGGGGCGCACCAGATCAAGATCATGGCCGGCGGCGGCGTCATGAGCCCAACCGACCCGATCGAGGGCACGCAGTACTCCATGGAGGAGCTGCGCGCTGCCTGCGAGGAAGCCGAGGCCGCGGGCACGTATGTCATGGCGCACGCTTATTCGCCAAAGGCGATTGAGCGAGCGGTGCGTGCCGGGGTGCGTTCCATCGAGCACGGCAACCTGCTGGACGAGGCCGCGGCGCGGACCATGAAGGCGTGCGGCGCGTACCTGGTGCCGACCCTGGCGACCTATGCGGCGCTGGCGGAGGAGGCCGGCAAGTTGAACGTGTCACCGGAGCAGTTGGAGAAGCTGCGCCGGGTGCAGGACAAGGGAATCGAGGCAATCCGGATCGCGCAGGCGGAGGGAGTCCCGATCGCTTTCGGCACCGACCTGCTGGGCCACATGCACGAGCGCCAATCCACGGAGTACGCACTGCGGGCCAAGGCCCTGAGCCCGGTCCAGATCCTGCAGGGTGCCACCAGCATCGCCGCCGACCTGCTGCAGCAGTCCGGCAAAATAGGCGTCATCGCGCCCGGCGCATTCGCCGACCTCGTGGTGGTGGAGGGCGACCCGACACGGGGCCTCCAAATGCTAACGGCCCCTGGAAAGGGGCCGTTAGCGGTCATGAAGCAGGGCCGGTTCTACGTCAACCGGCTGTAGGGCCAGTCCCCGGGGTTCAGGTTCCGCCCACCTTGGTAAAGCGCGACTGGTGCCGGTCGTCGGCGCTGTGCACCGCGGTGACGCTCTTCTTCATCGCCCAGGGCCGCAGCTGGTGGTGCAGGGGGATGTAGTAGGCCTCGTCCCGCGTCTTCTCCAGCGCCTCCTTGAGCAGGGAATCCCGCGCCTTCGGGTCGGTCGCGATCTTGATGGCGTCGATGGTGTTGTCCAGCTTCGGATCGCTGATCCGCCCCTGGTTGAAGTTGCCGTCCGCACCGGTGGTCTTGGTGCGCACCAGCGACTGCAGGGTGTACAGCGCGTCGAAGGTCGCCACGCCCCAGCCCAGCAGGTAGGCGCTGGAATCCGTGTTCAGGATCTTGGGGATGAAGTTGGCGAACGGCATGGAATTGAGCTTTGCCGTGATCCCGGCCTTGGCCCACATTCCGACCAGCGCCTGGCAGATCTTCTCGTCGTTGACGTAGCGGTTGTTCGGGCAGTCGAGCGTGAACTCGAAGCCGTTCGGGTAGCCCGCCTCGGCCAGCAGCTTCTTCGCCCCGGCGACGTCGACTTTCGGCACGATGTCGATCGCCTTGGAGTGGCCATGGACGCCCGGTGCCACCATGATGCCGGCCGGGATCGACAGGCCGCGCATGGTGACGCGCTTGATCGCCTCGCGGTCCACGGTCATGTTGAGGGCCCGGCGCACGCGCACGTCCTTGAACGGGTTCTTGCCCTTGACGTTCGAGTACTTGAGCTCCTCGTTGTGCTGGTCCATGCCGATGAAGATGGTGCGCACCTCGTGGCCGTCCAGCACCTTGAGCTTGGCGTCCTTGCGCAGGCGGTCCACGTCCTGCACCGGCAGGTCGGTGACCAGGTCGACGTCGCCGGCGATCAGGGCGGCGACCCGCGTGGCGTCGGCCTTGATCGGGTTGTAGGTCACCTCGGTGGCGTTGCCGTCCATCTTGCCCCACCAGGACTTGTTCGCCTCGAGGATGATGTTCTTGTCCGGCGACCAGTTCTTGATCAGGTAGGGGCCGGTGCCGTTGACATTGCGCGAGGCGTAGGTTTCCTCCTTCTTCTTGTAGTCCTGGACGTTCTGCGCCTTGTTCTTCTCCGACCAGGCCTTGCTCATGATGCGGAAGTCGGTGATGTTGCGCAGCAGCACCGGCACCGGGCCGGAGAGGATGAAGTCCACGGTGAAGTCGTCGATCTTCTTCACTTCCTTGATCCCGGTGACGTAGATCTGCATCGTGCCCTGCGGCTGCTGGATGCGCCCGAACGAGAACACCACGTCGTCCGCGGTGAAGGGCGAGCCGTCGTGGAACTTGACGCCCTTGCGCAGGGTGAAGCGGTAGTGGGTGTCCGACATCTGCTTCCACCCGGTGGCGAGCGCCGGCTCCACCTTGTAGTCCCTGGTGTAGCGGACCAGGCCCTCGTAGGCATGCTGCAGCAGGGCGTTGGTGGTGGCGTGATTCTGCGAATGGACGTCGAGGGTCAGGATGTCGTTCTGGGCGGCCCACTTCAGCGGCGCGGCCTGCGCCGGGGCAATGCCCAGGGCGGCGGCCACGGCGGCGGCCATCAGCATGGATCTCAATTTCACGGGTCTCTCCTCCAGTGTGTTCGGTTCCGGGTTGGTTCCCGGGATGAAAGAGTCTAGCAGACCGGCCCTATAATCGGTGCCTCCGGAAGGCAGCCCAGGGAGGCCGGGATGAAGCTCACGCAGGCCCAGATGGACCAGTTCGAGCGGGATGGATACCTGTTCTTCCCGGGGCATTTCAGCCCCCCCGAGATCAAGGTCCTGGTGGACGAGGTGCCGGCCCTGTACGCCCAGCGCCGCCCCGAGAACGTGCGCGAGAAGACCGGGGACGTCGTGCGCACCAATTTCGCGGCGCACATGTACAGCGCGCCCTTCGCGCGCCTGGCCCGCCACCCGCGCATGGTCGAGCCGGTGCGGCAGCTGTTCGGCGAGCCGGTGTACATGCATCAGTTCAAGATCAACGGCAAGCAGGCCTTCGACGGCGACCTCTGGCAGTGGCACCAGGACTACGGCACCTGGAAGAACGACGACCAGATGCCCGGGCCGCGGGCCATGAACGTGGCCATCTTCCTGGACGAGGTCAACGAGTTCAACGGCCCGCTGATGTTCATCCCCGGCAGCCACAAGCTGGGGGTGCTGGAGGCCGCGCACGATACTTCCACCACCAGCTACCCGCTGTGGACCATCAACAACGAAACCATCCGCAAGCTGGTCGACCGGGGCGGCATCGTCGCGCCCAAGGGCCCGGCGGGCTCCATGATCCTGTTCCACGGCTGCCTGGTGCACGCCTCGAGCTCGAACCTGTCGCCCTGGAACCGGGTCAGCGTCTACCTGTCGCTGTGCGCGGTGTCCAACCACATCCGCCGCTTCAAGCGCCCGGGCTACATCGCGCACCGCGATTTCACGCCCATCGAGTGCCTGCCGGATGATTGCCTGCACATGGACTACGACGTGCCGCTGCCTTGGAAGGACGGCACGCCGGCCGAGGAACTGCAGGGCAATCTGAAGGCCGCCTAGCAATTCACAGGGACAGACCACCTTTTCCAATCCTGAGACGCACCGCCAATTTCCGGCTCGATACCGTGCCTCGATCCGGAATCGTGGTCTGTCCCCGTTTTTGAGGACCGAATGAACCTTTACGCGAAACTTCTGGAAAGAAGGGAAAAGCCAATCCGCATCGGCTTGATCGGTGCCGGAAAGTTCGCGGCGATGTATCTCGCCCAGGTGCCGCGCACCCCGGGCGTGCGGCTCGTCATGATCGCCGATCTCGCTCCCGCCGGTGCCCGCGCCAACCTGGAGCGCGTCGGCTGGACCGCGGCCCAGATCGCCGCCACGCCCATCGTCGAGGATTGGCGCAAGCTGGTCTCGCACCCGGAGGTCGACATCGTCATCGAGGCCACCGGCAACCCGGTCGCCGCCGTCGAGCACATCCTGGAGGCCTTCCGACACGGCAAGCACGTGGTGAACGTGACGGTGGAGGCCGATGCCTTCTGCGGGCCGATCCTCGCGCGCAAGGCGAAGGCGGCGGGCGTGATCTACAGCCTCGCCTACGGCGACCAGCCGGCGATCATCTGCGACCTGGTGGACTGGGCGCGGGCGGCGGGATTCCCGGTGGTCGCCGCCGGCCGCGGCCACAAATGGCTGCCGCATTTCGCGCAGTCCACGCCGGAGACGGTGTGGGGCTACTACGGCCTGACCCCGGAGCAGGCGAGGCTGGGCGGCCTCAATCCGAAGATGTTCAATTCCTTCCTCGACGGCTCGAAGCCCGCGATCGAGTCGAGCGCGGTGTGCAACGCCACCGGCCTCACGGCGGCGCCCGAGGGCCTGCTGTACCCGGCCGGCGCGGTGGACCGGATCCCGGACCTGATGCGGCCCCGGTCCGAAGGCGGCGTGCTGCACCACAAGGGGCAGGTGGAGGTGGTGTCGTCGCTGGAGGCGGACGGCACGCCGATCCCCTACGACATCCGCTTCGGCGTGTTCGTGGTGTTCGAGGGCGAGACCGACTACATCCGCCGCTGCTTCTCGGAGTACGGCGTGAAGACCGACTCCTCGGGCCGCTACGCCTGCATGTACAAGCGCTGGCACCTGATCGGGCTGGAGGTCGGCATCTCCATCGCCTCCGTCGGCCTGCGCGGCGAGCCCACGGGCTGCGCCACCGGCTGGCGGGCGGACGCGGTGGCGGTGGCGAAGAAGGACCTGAAGGCCGGCGAAGTGCTCGACGGCGAGGGGGGCTATACGGTGGCGGGGCGCCTCATGCCCGCGTCGGATTCGCTGGCGCAGGGCTGCCTGCCGCTGGGCCTGGCGCACGGCTGGAAGATGCTGCGGCCGGTGGCAGCCGGGCAGCCGCTCAAGTGGAGCGACGTGGCCGTCGACGCGAACGTGCCGGCCGTGAAGCTGCGGCGCGAGATGGAGACTTCAGCCGCCGGAGGTAGTGATACAGCTCCGTATGGTCGGCGCGCGGCTTGAGTTTGCGCTCCGCATCGCGCCAGATCCGCAGCGTCGCCGCGAGGCAGGGCGCAGGCACCTTCGTTCGTTTCGCGAGCCCCGCCGCGATGCCGACATCCTTCGTCATCAGCGAGAGCAGGAAGCCCGAGGCGAAGGCGCCGGTGAAGACCTGCTGCGGGATCTTGCGCTCGGTGGTGCTGTTCTTCCCGGTCGACGCATTGATCGCATCCACCATCACCTTCGTGTCCAGGCCGTAGGCGTCGCCGATCAGCAGCGCCTCGAAGCCGGCAATGGTGCCCACCGCGCCGAGGTAGTTGTTCAGCGCCTTGACCGCGTGGCCCGAGCCCAGGGCGCCGGTGGGGAAGATCGCGTTGCCCATCGCCAGCAGCACCGGGCGTGCCTTCTTCAGCACCTTCGGGTCGCCGCCGACCATGAGCGCGAGCGTGCCGTCCTTGGCCTTTGCCTTGGCGCCCGAGACCGGGGAATCCAGCATCGCGACGCCGCGCCTGGCCAGCAACCTGCCCAGCTCCCGCGTGGTGTCGGGGTCAGAGGAACTCATGTCGATCACGATCGATCCACGCGCGAGGCCAGGCAGCGCGGCGAGGATCGCACGCCGCACCGCCTTGCCGTCCGGGACCATGGTGATCAGGATCTTCGCCCCTGCCGCGGCCTCGGCGGGGGAGCGGCAGTTGCCGCTGCCGTTGAGGTCGTAGGTCTGCAGCTCGTGGCCGGCCTTCGCCAGGTTGGCGGACATCAGCCGCCCCATCAGCCCCAGGCCGATGAAGGCGATCCTCAAAGGCCGCGTTCCTTGAACACCTCCTTCGCGCTGCGGAAGCTCTCCACCGCCGCCGGCACGCCGCAGTAGATCGCGACCTGCAGGAACACCTCGCGGATTTCCTCCTTGGTGAGGCCGTTGTTGAGCGCGCCGTTGATGTGCAGCTTCAGCTCGTGGGTGCGGCCCAGCGCCGAGAGCATGGCGAGATTGAGCATCGAGCGCGACTTGCGCTCCAGCCCCGGGCGGTTCCAGACGTCGTTCCAGCAGTAGGTATTCAGCAGCTCGACGAATGGCTGGTTGAAATCGTCCACGGCCGCCATCGACTTGTCCACGTACTCCGCGCCCAGCACCTCGCGGCGCGTCTTCAGGCCGGCGTCGTAGCGTTCCTTGTGGCCTCGCTTGTCCATGCGCAATCCTCCTTGTCGTGAGCGGTGATCAGGAGACCGGCGCGACGGGCTTCATGCCGAGGCGGTCGAACATCTCGCTGTCCCTGGCGGCCTCCGGGTTGCCGGTGGTCAGCAGCTTGCTGCCGCGGAAGACGGAGTTGGCGCCCGCCAGGAAACAGAGCGCCTGCACCGCCTCGGACATGCGCTCGCGGCCGGCGGAAATGCGCACCCAGGCCCTGGGCATCGCGATCCGCGTCGCCGCGACCGTGCGCACGAACTCCAGCGGGTCCAGGGGCGCGGCATCGGCCAGGGGCGTGCCGGGCACGGCGACCAGGTCGTTGATCGGCACGCTCTCCGGGTAGGGATCGAGGCCCGCCAGCTGCGCGATCAGCGCGGCCCGGTCGCGGCGCGACTCCCCCATGCCGACGATGCCGCCGCAGCACACCCGCAGGCCGGCGGCGCGCACCCGCTCCAGGGTGTCGAGGCGGTCGCGGTACTCGCGGGTGGTGATGATCTGTCCGTAGAACTCGGGCGACGTGTCGAGGTTATGGTTGTAGTAGTCCAGCCCCGCCTCGCGCAGGCTCTCCGCCTGGCCGGGCCTGAGCATGCCGAGGGTGGCGCAGGTTTCCATGCCAAGCGCCTTGACCCCGGCGATCATCGGCAGGATTCCCTCCAGGTCGCGCGCCTTCGGGCTGCGCCAGGCGGCGCCCATGCAGAAGCGCGTGGCGCCCCCGGCCTTCGCCGCCTGCGCGGCCGCGAGCACCTCGGCGAGCGGCAGGAGCGGCTCGTCATCCACATCCGTCGCGTGCCGGCGGGATTGCGGGCAATAGGCGCAGTCCTCCGGGCAGCCTCCCGTCTTGACCGACAACAGGCTGGAGAGCTGCACGCGATCAGGGTCGAAATGCCCCCGGTGCACCGTCTGGGCCCGGTAGACGAGTTCGCTGAAAGGCAACTCGAAGAGGGCGAGTACGTCTTCGGTTTTCATCTGCCTAGGATAAACCACCCGGTGGGCCGGAACGCGCTCAGGCCGTGGGCCGGCGCAGGTAGCGGCCGCGCGGCTTGCCCACCACCTTGCTGCCGTCGTACACCAGGCTGCCCCGCAGGTAGGTCGCCTTCACGCGGGCCGAGAGTTCGATGCCCTCGAACGGCGTATAGCCCTGCGTGGATGCCGAATCCTGCGCCCGGATGGTCCAGGTTTCGCGCGGATCCACCAGCGCGAGGTCGGCGTCGAGGCCCTCGGCGATGTCGCCTTTCGAGTTGAGGCCGTAGCGCCGCGCCGGGTTGTAGCTGGTCAGCCGGGCCATGTGGTTGTAGGACAGCCCGCGCCGGGTGCCCTCGGATACCAGCGCCGGCAGCAGGTACTCGGTGCCGCCGAAGCCGGATTTCGCCAGCCAGATGTTGCCGAAGTACTTCTTCGCCACCTTGGTTTCATGGCGGCAGCAGGCGTGGTCGCTCACCACCCAGTCCACCTTGCCTTCGAGCAGCTTCTCCCACAGGAACTCGACATCCTCGCGCGGCCGGATCGGCGGATTCACCTTGGCCAGCACGCCGGTCTTCGCGTCGGTGTCCAGCACCAGGTGGCCGATGGTGACCTCGCGCCGGAAGTCGATGTGCGGGAAGGCCTCCGCCATCTGCAGCGCCGCGGTGAGCGCCTTGCGGGAGGACAGGTGCAGCAGGTTGATGTTGGGCAGCGCGGTTTCGTTGGCGAGGTATGCGGCGATGAACACCGCCAGGCCCTCCGAGTGTGGCGGCCGCGCCGCATGGTAGGCGTGAAGACCCTTGAGCCTTCCTTCACGCTCGACCCTGTTCGTGTAGGCGGTCATGATCTCCGCGGTCTCGCAATGCAGCGACAGGCTGATCTGCGAGGCGAGGCCGGGATACTTCTCGCGCGCCGCCTGCACGCCGCGCATGATGAACTCGAAGTGCGCGTAGTCGTAGCGCTCGTTCTCGCCGATCATGAGGAAGTCGCGCTGGCTGTTGGAGCTGCCGTGCAGGCCGTGCGAGCCGTAGAACATGAAGATCTTGAACGAGCTGACGCCGTGCTTCGCGATCAGCTCCGGGATTTCGCGGATGTGCGTCGAGTCCATCGGCGCCAGGTGGTAGGCGTAGTCGACGTGGTACCTGCCTTCCGATATCGACAGCACCTCGGGGAAGAACTTCCGGTACCGCCCGCCCTTGTTGAGGTAGTACTGGCCGGTGCGGAAGTAGTTCAGCATCGAGGTCACGCCGCCCTGGGCCGCGGCGCGGCTCTCGGTGAGCGCATCCTCGGCAAGCGGCGAGTAGATGCCGGCGTGGGTGTGCGCGTCGACCACGCCGGGAAACGCGAGGCGGCCCTTGCCGTCATGGATCTGCCTCGCGTCCTTCGCCGGGATGCTGCCCGCGATCCTGGCGAACTTGCCGCCCTTGACGGCGATGTCGGCCGCGTGGACGTCGTTGCCCTGGGGACGGACGACGCGGACGTTCCTGATGACGAGGTCGTAGGGGGGCTTCATGGGCGTAGTTTAGCGGCAGGCAGAAGGGGCTATGAACCCCGTTTCGCCACGGAGTAGACTGCGCGGAAGGAGGCCTTGCCATGCCCGGTGAAGACCGCGTTTCCGTATTCTCGGCCGGCAACCGCGCCAATGTTCCGGTCTACCCGGCCGACGTCTTCGTCATCACCAAGGGTGGCAGCGGACAAATCGAGCAGGGCGGCACTTCTCTGCCGGCGGAGGCGCTCACCATCCTGGTGGCGCTGGACGGCGAGATCGCGGTCGGCGACCTGGAGGAGAAGCTGCCGCATATCCCGCCCGAGGGGGTGCGCGACCTCCTGCGCTCCCTGCTGGCGGCGAAGTTCATCCGCCCGGCGACCGTTGAGGAGACCACCGGCTTCGATTTCGAGACCTTCCTCAAGGCCATGGCGGCCGAGGAGACGCTGACCCCGGGCGCGATGGCGAGCGCGCAGCGGGAAGCCGGGGACGGCGCGCCAGTGCTGCAGCGGAAGGGTTACTACGTCAGCATCGCGCGCAAGGCGGTCACGGCGCGCGAACTGCGGCCGGGCGAGAAGCTGGAAGTGTTCGCCGTCGAGGACGATCCCGACATGGTGGCACTGTTGCGCAATATCCTCGAGGAGCAGGGATTCAAGGTCTCGGCGGCGGCGAACCGTGCCGAGGTGATCGCGCGCCTGCGGGTTTCGCCCATGCCGGACCTTGCGCTGCTCGATGTCAACCTGCCGGACACCAACGGCTTCGACATCCTGCACAACCTGAAGGCGCACCCGGGGCTGCGCGCGATGCCGGCGATCATGGTCACCGCCGAGGCGAAGCGGGAAAGCGTCCTGCGCGGCCTGGTCGGCGGCGCCGACGGCTACATCACCAAGCCGTTCGAGCGCGAAACCCTGGTTTCCGGGGTGCGCGCGGTCCTCGGCATCGGAGGCTGACATTCGGCGCTGGCTGCCCTCGCGCGAATCCCTTCGCGCCCGCCGCAGCTTGCGATGGCTCGGACCTCTTCTGGAACGGGCCTGGCTGTGGCAGTTCAACCGGCGCCGGGTTGCGGCCGGCATCGGCATCGGGGTCTTCTTCGGCTTCCTCATCCCGGTGATGCAGATCGCCCTGTCCGCGGTGTTCGCCCTGCTGCTGCGGGCGAATCTGCCTGTGGCCGTCGTCAGCACGCTGGTGTCGAATCCGTTCACTTATGCGCCGATCTTCGTCGCCGCGTACCACGTCGGGCAGGCGCTCCTCGGCGAAGCGCCGGACGAAGCGCAGGCGGCGGCGCTCGGGGCGCAGGCGGAGCAACTGGACATGCTCGCCGACAGCTGGTGGGAACGGTTCGCGGCGATCGGCAAGCCGCTGATGCTCGGCTTGTCGGTGTTTGCAGTGATTGGCGGCGTCTCGGCCTATGCCGGCACGCTGCTGCTGTGGCGCTTGGTGGTGGTGCTGAAGCGGCGAAGGCGGACGCGCAGGCGTTAGGTCCTGCGCAGGGAAGGGGTGGCTCCTCGACCTGGACTCGAACCAGGGACCTGCGGATTAACAG
>JALHLN010000056.1 GCA_022844545.1 Burkholderiales bacterium
GACCCGAACAAGGGCAGCAAACAGGTTGCGAATTGCCTTCATGCCGCCGTTTCGATACCTCGACGCCGCAATGTGCAATCACGCTCGTCTCTAAACCTGGAAATTCAGAGCTTCCCTAGAGGATCCGGTTGAACCAGATCATGGACAGCACCCCGGCCAGCAGCGCGAGCAGCGCCGCGAAGGCCGACACCAGCGCCGAGACCTCGGTTTCCTTCGTCTCCAGGATCAGCCGGGTGTTCAGCGTCTCGTAGACCTTGTTGAGATCGGTCGCGGTGCCGGCGTAGAAGTACTCGCCCCGGGTCACGCTGGCGACCTGCTTGAGGGTGTCCTCGTCCAGGCGCACGCGGAAGGACCAGCCCTCGAACCCGATGACCTCGCCGTTCGCGGTGCCCAATCCCACTGTGTAGATGCGCACGCCGCGGTCGGCGGCCATCTTCGCCGCCTCGACGGAGTCCGGCCCGGTGGTGCGCTGCCCGTCGGTGAGCAGGATGATGGCCCCGGCGCCGTAGGAACCGGGCGGCACGGGCTTGAAGTCCGCCTTCTTCTCGTCCTTCTTCGCCGGCTCGCGCAGCGAGCGCACGCGGGAAGCGTTGTCGCCGTAGATCAGCGAGGCGATCTCGATGCCGGCGTCGGGGAACAGCGTCGCCAGCGACACGATGATGCCGCTGCCGATGGCGGTGGCGCGCTGCAGCTGGAAGCGCTCGATGGCCGCGAGCAGGTCTTCCTTGTTCTCGGTGGGCGCCTGCACCACCGAGGCGGTCCCGGCGAAGGAAATGATGCCGATCTTGGTGTTGCGCGGCACCTCGTTGATGAACTTGCGCGCCGCGGCCTGCATCGCCTCCAGTCGGCTGGGCTCGATGTCCCTGGCGCGCATGCTGCCGGAGACGTCCATGGCGAGGATGATGGTCTGGCGCGCCGCCGGCAGCGTGATGGTGGCCGAGGGCCGCGCGATGGCGAGGATCATCGTCGTCAGCGCGAGCAGGAACAGGGCTGGCGGCAGGTGGCGGCGCCAGCGGTTGCCCGGCCCCATCGCCTCCCGGATGATCCCCAGGCTCGCGTACTTGAGCGAGGCCTTCTTCTTCCGGCGCAGCAGCCAGACGTACAGCCCGACCAGCGCCGGCGCGAGCAGCAGCAGCCACAGCGCCTCGGCCCAGATGAATTTCATGCGGCGCGCCTCAGGTGCCGCGGCATGCCGCCGGCGTTGCGCCGCGTGCGCATCCTGCGCAGTTCGGTAAAGCGCATCAGCGACTCCACAAGGTCATCGCCGGTGACCAGCTCGAGCGCGTCCACCCCCGCCTGGCGGAAGGCGGCGCGCAGTTCCTCCTCGCGCCGCGCGGCGATGTCCGCGAAACGCTTGCGGAACCCGGCGTCGCCGGTATCCACGAACAGCTGCTCGCCGGTCTCGGCGTCCTCGATCAACAGCATGCCGACATCCGGGATGTCCATCTCCAGCGGATCGTAGAGGCGCACCGCGAGCACCTCGTGGCGCTCGGCCAGCTGGGCGAGTGGCCGCTCCCAGCCCGGGGTGCTGATGAAATCCGAGACCACGAACACCAGCGAGCGGCGCTTGATGGCCTGGAACGCGGAACCGAGGAAGTCGCGCAGGTCGGTCGCCCCCGAGGGCTTCATCGCCGGCCGCGCCTGCAGGCGATACAGCAGTTCCAGCACGTGGCGGCGGCCGCCGCGCGCCGGAATCACCGTGTCCAGGTGATCGCCATAGAAGAGCGCCCCCACCCGGTTGCCGTGGCGCGTCATCATGCGCGCCAGCACCGCGACGAATTCCTCCGAAACCGAGCGCTTCTTCGCCACCGAGCCGAAGTCCACCGAGGGGCTGAGATCCAGCAGGAACCAGGCGGTGACCTCGCGCTCTTCGTGGAACTCGCGCACATAGGGCGTCTGCAGGCGCGCGGTGACATTCCAGTCGATATGGCGCACGTCATCGTGGTACTGGTATTCGCGCAGGTCGGCGAGGTCCAGGCCGAAGCCGCGCAGCAGCGTCCGGTAATCGCCGTGCAGCAGCCCGTCCAGGCGCCGCAGCACGGTCCATTCGAGGCGCTTGAGCAGCGCTTCCGGATCAGGCCGTGGTCGGGGCGCGGTTGGCATGCGTCTCCAGCGGCTTGGCCGGCGCCGGGATCCTGGCCAGGATGCGGCGAATGAGCTCGTCGGCCGTGATGCCTTCGGCCATCGCCTCGTAGGTGAGGACCAGGCGGTGGCGGAACACGTCGGGCACCAGGTCCACCAGGTCCTCGGGAAGCGCGTAGCTGCGCCCGCGGAGGAACCCGAGCGCGCGCCCGGCCTCGACCAGGTGGATGGAAGCGCGTGGACTCACACCAAACGAGATGTACTTGGCCAGCTCCGGCAGGCCGCAGCGCTCCGGCTCCCGCGTCGCCGCCGACAGGCGCACCGCGTACTGCATCAGCGCGGGGTCGACGAAGCCGGCGCGGCATTCCTTCTGCAGCGCCCAGAGCTGCTGCGTGGTCGCCACCTCCGCGACCAGCGGGTCGGCGCCGGTGACGCGCTCGACGATGACGAACTCTTCCTCGTCGGAGGGGTAGCCCACCAGAACCTTCATCATGAAGCGGTCCACCTGCGCCTCGGGCAGCGGGTAGGTGCCCTCGGTCTCGATCGGGTTCTGCGTCGCCATCACCAGGAACGGATCGGGCACCCGGTGGGTTTCGCCCGCGATGGTGACCTGGCGCTCCTGCATCACCTCCAGCAGCGCGCTCTGCACCTTGGCAGGCGCCCGGTTGATCTCGTCCGCCAACAACAGGTTGGCGAACACCGGCCCCAGCGACGTGGAGAACTCGCCCGTCTTCTGGCTGTAGATGCGCGTGCCCACCAGGTCGGCGGGCACCAGGTCCGGCGTGAACTGGATGCGGCGGAACTGGCCGCGCACGGTGCGCGCCAGCGTCTTCACCGTGAGCGTCTTGGCCAGGCCTGGCACGCCCTCCACCAGCAGGTGGCCCTGCGCCAGGATCGCCACCAGCACGCGCTCGAGGAAATTGTCCTGGCCCACCACCACCTTCTTCACCTCGTACAGCACGTTTTCCATCAGGGATGCGATCTCCCGGTTCTTCTGCCCCGCGCCTGCATCCATGCTGCTTCTCCCCAACATGTTCTAGAACGGAGGAATGCCGATGGCCGAGGCCGCGTTCTCGATCGGCACCGCGAAGCCGATGCCGATGAACACGCGCTGCTCGGTCGGGTTGAGCACTCCGGTGACGATGCCCACCACCTCGCCTTCGGCGGTCACCAGCGGACCGCCGGAATTTCCCGGGTTGGCGGCGGCATCGAACTGAATCAGGTTGGTGAGGATGCGCTTGCCCTGCGGCGAGCGATACTCGCGCTTGAGTCCCGACACCACACCCGCGGACACCGAGGGGCCGACGCCGAACGGGAAGCCCACCGCCACGACGCGATCCCCGGGCAGGAGCTTGTCGGTCGAGGTGAGCGTCGCCGGGACGATGTCGTCGGGCAGCGTCTTCGCCCGCAGCACCGCGAGGTCGTGTTCCGGCCGCACCCCGGTGACGAAGGCGTCGGACTCCATGCCGTCGGCGAAGGTGACGCGGATATGGTGCGCGCCCTGCACCACGTGCAGGTTGGTCAGGATGACGCCCGTATCCAGGATGATGACGCCGCTGCCGGTATTGACCGGCGCATCGGGGTCTTCCGCCGGCGTCACGATGCCGTAGCCCTCGACCCGCACCACCGAGGGCCGGATGGTTTCCCAGGCCTTCGCCGCGGGCGACTGCGGCGGCGCGGTTTCCAGGGATTTCGCGACCGCGGCGTCGATGTCTTCCTGGGTCAACTCGCGCTGCTCGCGGGACAGGCCGCCGTTGAAATGGACCACGGCCAGCGTGAGCAACACGCCCGCCGAGAACAGCAGCGCGCCGCGATGCCTGCGCCAGTCCAGCCGCCTCGTCCCGGGCGCTTGCGCCACGGGCGCCTCAGGCGGCGGCCCCGCCCGGCGCGGCGAACTGCTGTACAGGGCCGCGCGCTTCGCCATCAGCCGGTTTCGGCCACGGCAAAGGCGCCGGGTTTTCCTGCCCTTCCTGCCTGGATTGCCGCCCAGACCCGTTCCTGGCTGGCCGGCATGTCGAAGCGCTTCACGCCTTCGCGGCGCAGGGCGTCCATGACCGCGTTCATCAGGCAGGGCATGGAGCCGGTGACCCCGCCCTCGCCCACGCCCTTGGCCCCCAGCGGGTTGGTCGCGGTGGGCACGGCGTGGTCCAGCACCGTCAACCCGCCCACCAGCCCGGCCCGCGGCATGGCGTAGTCCATGAAGCTTCCGGTCAGCAACTGCCCGCCAGAGTCATAAATGGCCTGTTCGCTGAAGATGTGGCCCGCGCCCTGTGTCACGCCGCCCTGCATCTGTCCTTCAACAACCTGATGGTTGATGATATTCCCGGCATCGTCGCAGGCGACATAGGACACGACCTCCACGATACCCGTCTCCGGGTCGATTTCCACCTCCGCGATGTGACAGCCGTTGGGGAAGGTCCCCGGGACCTTGGGCCGGTCCTTGTAATCCAGGTCCAGACGGCCCGGATACTTCTTTGCCAGCGCATCGATGGCGACCGAGCGGTCGGTACCCTTGATGCGATAGTGGCCTTTGTCGAATTCGACATCCGCTGCCGCACTCTCCAGGTCCTCGGCCGCGAGTTCGGTACCCTTTTGCACGATTTCCCGCGAGGCGAAGTACATGGCGCTGCCGATCCCGTGCAGCGAGCGCGATCCGCCGGTGGGATTGGCAGTCATGTCGTAGTCCGGCTCGGCGGTGCGCAGCCGGATCCTCTCCATCGGAATGCCCAGCACCGCGGACACGATCTGCGCGTAGGTGGTCTCGTGGCTCTGGCCGTGGTTGTGGGTGGCGGTGCGCAAAGTGACCGAAGGTAAACCCGCGCCATCCTCTTCCCAGGTGATCTGCACCTGGTCGTAGGCCGCGAAGCCGCCGGGCGCGGTCATTTCGATGTAGGTCGCGATGCCGCGGCCGCGCAGCAGCCCGCGGCGGGCCGAATCGCCGCGCCGCGCCTCGAACCCGCCCCAGTCCGCGGCCTTGAGCGCCTTGTCCATCACGCCCGCGAAATCGCCGCAGTCGTACTCGAAGCCGCCCACCAGCTTGTAGGGCATCTTCGATGGCGGGATCATGTTGCGGCGGCGGAACTCGGCGGGATCCATGCCGATCTCCCTCGCCGCCTCGTCCACCAGGCGCTCAAGCGCGTAGGAGGCGACCGGCCGGCCGGCGCCGCGATAGGCCGCGGTCGGCACGGTGTTGGTGAGGACCAGGCGCCCGCGGACGTGCACCGCCTGCACGTCATAGACGCCGCAGTTCACGTTGACGAGGCCGATGGTGTTGACCACCGTCCCGGTGAAGGCGACGTAGGCGCCGAGGTTGGAGAGATAGTCGAAGCGCATGCCGAGGATGCGGCCATCCTTGTCCAGCGCCATCTCGCCCGAATGCACGATGTCGCGCGCCTGCTCGTCGCCCAGGAACACCTCCGACCTGGAGCCCACCCACTTCACCGCGCGGCCGAATTTCTTCGCCGCGTAGAGCAGCGCGCCGTACTCCGGGTAGGCGTTGAAGCGCACGCCAAAGCCGCCGCCCACTTCCTCCGCGACCACGCGCACCTTCTCCGGTGCCACGCCGAGCACCGCGGACAGCTGCCCGCGCATCGGGCCCACGCCCTGCGTGGTGGCGTGCAGGTAGTAGCGGTCGATCGAAGGATCGTAGGAACCCATCGCCGCGCGCGGCTCCATCGGGTTGCCGACTACACGCGTGTGGTAGCCGCGCAGCTTCACCACGTGCGCCGCGCGGGCGAAGGCCGCCTCCGTCGCCGCCGCGTCGCCGCCCTCGAAATCGAGCACCAGGTTGCCGGGTGCGCCCGGATGAATCTGCGGCGCGCCCGCGGCAAGCGCCTCGTCCGCGGTCACCACCGCAGGCAGGTCCTCGAACTCGACCAGGATCGCCTCTGCGGCGTCCTGAGCCTGAGCCTGGGACTCGGCCACGACCAGCGCGACCGGCTCGCCGACGTGGCGCACCACCTCGTGCGCGAGCGACAGGCGCAGCGCGGGCCGCTGCTCCGAGCCGTCGCGCCACTTGAACGGCGCCGCCGCCGGGATCGGCTTCAGGCCCGCGGCCGCGAGTTCCGCGCCGGTGATTACCGCGACGACGCCAGGCATCTCCAGCGCGGCGGAGGCATCGATGGAAACGATCTTCGCGTGCGGACGGTCCGAGCGCAGGAAATGGCCCCAGGCCATGCCCGGCAGGGTCCAGTCTGAAACATAGCGGCCGCGCCCGGTGAGCATGCGCGCGTCCTCGAGGCGGCCCCTGGTCTGGCCGAAGGAGAGATTGGCGATATCCATGGTCGATCCATTCTAGGAACAAAGCGCGAAACAAAAAAGCCCGCCGAGGCGGGCTTTGCGAACAAGTTCGAAACCTAGGTCTTCTCGACCTTGGCCAGCGCGATCAGGATGCTGCAGGGGGCGTAGTCGAGCAGCGACGCACCTACCGAGCCCTTCCACCACCGGGCTGCCCAGGAGGTGCTCTGGTTGTGGCCCACCACGATCAGGTCCGCGCCGACTTCCTTGCCGACCCGGCAGATTTCCTCCACCGGCTCGCCCACCGCGAGGTGCCCCGCGGCCTTGAACCCCTTCCCGGTCAGCGACTGGATGCCCTCGTCGAGCACCGATTGGGTGCGCTTCTTCTCCTCTTCCAGCAGTTCCTCGGGGACGAAGCCTTCGGTCAGGAACAGGCTGGGCGGCATGCTGGCCACCGCGAGCAGGTGCATTTCCGCTCCCAGGAATCCGGCAAGGTCGGCGCATTCGAACAGGGCGCGCTTGCCCTCCTGGGAACCGTTGTAGGCGAGAAGGATCTTGCGATACTTCATGGGCGCCTCCGCCTGGCATGGGCCGAGCCGGCCGCCGCAATGGAATGCGTGCGTTTCATCGAGCCCTCCTCCAAGTCCTCGAATCGGCCGATTATAGCTTCGCCCTGCGCCCGCCCGCGATAAAATTCGCCGACATGGCGTACGAAGACGAAATCATCGTCTCCTGGGTGGAACTGCACCGGGACGCGCGGTACCTCTCGCACCTGCTGCACGCGAAGGGACCCTGGAAGGGCATCATCGCGGTGACCCGCGGCGGGCTGGTGCCGGCGGCGCTGGTCGCGCGCGAGCTCGACCTGCGCCTCATCGACACCATCTGCGTCACCAGCTACGGCGCGGGCGAAGGCAACGGCGCCGAGCAGGCGCAGGGCGAAGTGCGGGTGCTCAAGCCCAGCATCGCCGGCGACGGCGAGGGGTGGCTTCTGATCGACGACCTCGTGGACACCGGCCGCACCGCGCAGATCGTGCGCAGGATGCTGCCCAAGGCCTTCTTCGCCACCTTGTACGCGAAGCCGGCCGGGCGCCCGGCCGTGGACCTGTTCGTCAAGGAGTTCAAGCAGACGAAGTGGATCTATTTCCCCTGGGACATCGACTACCAGTTCGCAACCCCGATCAAGGAAGGCGGCCGGGTCGTGGCCGGACCAGCATAATGCTTGACGTCAATCGCAAGGACCTCGTCGCCGGCGTCGCCGGCAGCGGCACCATGGGACGCGGAATAGTGCAGGTGCTCGCCCAGTGCGGCGCGCGCACCCTGGTCTTCGACGCCCAGCCGGGCGCCGCCGCGAAGGCGAAGGACGCCATCGCGAAATCCCTCGCCGGGATCGTGCAGAAGGGCCGCATCACGCAGGCGGACGCCGACGCGACGCTGGCCCGGATCGAGGTGGTGGACGCGCTGGCCGCGCTCAAGCCCTGCCACGTCGTGGTCGAGGCCATCATCGAGCAGCTGGAACCCAAGCAGGCGCTGTTCAGGCAACTCGAGGGCATCGTGTCGGAGGATTGCATCCTTGCCTCCAACACCTCCTCGCTCTCGGTCACGGCGATGGCGGCCGCCTGCGCAAAGCCCGGCCGCGTCGCCGGCTACCACTTCTTCAATCCGGTGCCGGTGATGAAGATCGTGGAGGTGGTGGACGGCGAGCGCACCGAGCCCTGGGTGGGCGACGCGCTGATCGCGCTGGCGAAGCGCTACGGCCACAAGCCGGTACGCTGCAAGGACACCCCCGGCTTCATCGTCAACCACGCCGGCCGCGGCTACGTGCCCGAGAGCCTGCGCGTGCTGCAGGAAGGCGTGGCGGACGTCGCCACCATCGACCGGATACTCGTGGAGGCCGCCGGCTTCCGCCTCGGGCCCTTCGGCCTTCTGGATCTCGTGGGCCTCGACATCGCCCACGGCGTGATGCAGTCCATGCACCGGCAGTACTACGGCGAGCCGAAGTACCAGCCCTCGTTCCTGGGCGATCCGCGCGTGGCGGCGGGCCTGCTCGGGCGCAAGACCGGGCGCGGCTGGTACGTATACGGCAAGGACGGCACGGCGGAGAAAATGCCCGAGCAGGCCGTCCCGGCGGTGAAGGCGGGACCGGTGTGGTGCGTCGCGGAACTGAAGGAACTGCTGCTCAAGCTGGGCGCGAAGCTGGAATCGGATCCGGCCGCCGCCCAGGCGTGCCTCGTCGCCCCGATCGGCGAGGACGCCACCACCACCGCGTTGCGCCTCAAGCTCGACCCGCGGCGCACCGTCGCGGTGGATCCCCTGTTCGGCTTTTCGAAACGCCGCACGTTGATGACGACGCCGGTCACCAGCGCGGAAGCGCGCGACGCGGCGCATGCCCTGCTCGCTTCCGACGGCGTGCCGGTGTCGGTGATCCGCGATTCGGCCGGCTTCGTCGCGCAGCGCGTGGTGGCGCACATCGTCAACGTCGGCTGCGACATCGTGCAGCAGCGCATCGCGACGCCCGAGGACCTGGATTCGGCGGTGATGCTCGGCCTGGGCTACCCGAAGGGGCCGCTCGGCATGGGCGACGCCGTCGGTCCCGCGAAAGTTCTCGCCATCCTCGAAGCCATGAACATCTTCTACGCCGATCCGCGCTACCGCCCCAGCCCCTGGCTGAAGCGGCGCGCGCGGCTCGGCGTTTCCCTGCTAACCCAGGAGTAAACCAATGCTCGACGCCTATATCTACGACGGTATCCGTTCCCCCATCGGCCGCCACGCCGGCAAGCTGGCCGGCCTGCGCCCGGACGACCTCGCCGGCGAGATGATCGCCGAGGTCGTGAAAAGGAATGCGCTCAAGCCCGAGGACATCAGCGACGTCATCCTGGGCTGCGTCACCCAGGCGGGCGAGGACTGCCGCAACGTGGCGCGCTTCGCCACGCTCATGTCGGGCCTGCCGCCGACGGTGCCCGGCGTCACGGTGAATCGCCTGTGCGCCTCCGGCCTGCAGGCGGTGACCGACGCCGCGCGCGCCATCACCGCGGGCGAAGGCGAGCTCTACATCGCCGGCGGCGTGGAAAGCATGTCGCGCGCGCCCTTCGTCATGGGCAAGAGCGAGACGCCCTACGGGCGCGAAGTGAAGATGTACGACACCACCATCGGCTCGCGCTTCACGAACCCGCGCTTCAAGAAGCTCTACGGCGACCAGGCCATGCCGGAGACCGGCGACAACGTGGCGAAGGACTTCGGCGTCTCGCGCGAGCAGGCCGACGAGTTCGCGCTGTCGTCGCAGAAGAAGTACGCCAAGGCCGAGGCCGAGGGCTTCTACAAGGGCGAGATCCTGCCGGTCACCCTGCCCTCGAAGAAGAAGGACGCACCGCCGAACGTCGTCAGCGCCGACGAGCATCCGCGCCGCGACTCCACCATGGAGATGCTGGCAAAGTTGAAGCCCCTGTACGAAGGCGGCGTGGTTACCGCCGGCAACGCCTCGGGCGTGAACGACGGCGCCGCGGCGCTGGTGGTCGCGAGCCGGGCCTGGGGCGAGAAGAACGGCAAGAAACCCATCGCGAAGATCCTCTCAGCGGCCTCCGCTGCCGTCGAGCCGCGCATCATGGGCGTCGGCCCCGCCTACGCCATCCCGAAGGCGCTGGAGCGCGCCAGGCTGTCGCTCAAGGACATGGACGTCATCGAGATCAACGAGGCCTTCGCCAGCCAGGTGCTCGGGTGCCTCGCGATCATGAAGGTGGACTTCAAGGACCCGCGCGTGAATCCCAACGGCGGCGCCATCGCCATCGGCCACCCGCTGGGGGCTTCGGGCGCCCGCCTCGCCCTCACCGTGTCGCGCCAGCTGCAGGAGACCGGCTCGAAGTACGCCGCGGTGTCGCTGTGCATCGGCGTCGGCCAGGGGCTCGCCGTGATCCTGGAACGGGTGCCGTCGTGAACGCGCCCGAGAAGCACAAGGCGAAGGCGGCGTTCGTCTGGGACGATCCCCTGCTGCTGAACGACCAGTTGAGCGAGGACGAGCGCATGGTGCGCGACGCCGCGCGCGACTACTGCCAGGGCAAGCTCGCACCGCGCGTGCTGGAGGCCTTCCGCAACGAGAAGACCGACGCCACCATCTTTCCCGAGATGGGCGCGCTCGGGCTGCTGGGGCCCACCATCCCGGAGCAGTACGGCGGGCCGGGCCTGAACTACGTCGCCTACGGCCTGATCGCGCGCGAGGTTGAGCGCGTGGACTCCGGCTACCGCTCCATGATGAGCGTGCAATCGTCGCTGGTGATGGTGCCCATCTTCGAGTTCGGCAACGAAGCGACGAAGAGGAAATACCTCCCCAAGCTCGCCACCGGCGAAACCATCGGCTGCTTCGGCCTCACCGAGCCCAACCACGGCTCCGACCCGGGCTCGATGGTGACGCGCGCGAAGAAGGTCGACGGCGGCTACAGCCTCACCGGCGCCAAGATGTGGATCTCCAACTCACCCATCGCCGACGTGTTCGTGGTGTGGGCAAAAGACGACGAGGGCGCCATCCGCGGTTTCGTCCTCGACAAGGGCGCCAAGGGCCTCTCCGCCCCCGCCATCCACGGCAAGGTCGGCCTGCGCGCCTCCATCACCGGCGAGATCGTGATGGACAACGTGTTCTGCCCAGAGGAGAACGCCTTCCCCGAGGTGCGCGGCCTGAAGGGGCCGTTCACCTGCCTCAATTCCGCCCGCTACGGCATCGCCTGGGGGGCGCTGGGCGCAGCGGAAGACTGCTGGCACCGCGCTCGCCAGTACGTGCTCGACCGCAAGCAGTTCGGCCGGCCCCTGGCCGCCAACCAGCTCATCCAGAAGAAGCTCGCCGACATGCAGACCGAGATCACCCTGGGCCTGCAGGGCTGCCTGCGGCTGGGGCGCATGAAGGACGAGGGCACCGCCGCGGTGGAGATCACCTCGATCCTGAAGCGCAACTCCTGCGGCAAATCGCTCGACATCGCGCGCCTGGCGCGCGACATGATGGGCGGCAACGGCATCTCGGATGAGTTCGGCGTCGCCCGGCACCTGGTCAACCTCGAGGTGGTGAATACCTACGAGGGCACGCACGACATCCACGCCCTCATCCTCGGGCGCGCCATGACCGGGATCCAGGCCTTCAGCTAGCCGTTTCCTTGGCCCTGCGCGTCGCCATCGTCGGGGGCGGGCTGGGCGGCCTTGCCGCCGCCCTCTTCCTGCGCGCCGCCGGCGTCGAGGCGCAGGTCTACGAGCAGGCGACCGAGCTGCGCGAGGTCGGCGCCGGCATCGTCGTCTCGCCCAACATGGTGCGGCCGCTGGCGCGGTTGGGCCTCGCCTCCGCACTGCCATCCTTCGCGGTGCGCCTGGAGGAAGCCTGGGAGTTCCGCCGCTGGCAGGACGGGCGGGTGCTGTTCTCGCAAAAGATGGGCGACGAGTGCGAGCGGCTCTACGGCGCGCCCTGCTACGTCGCGCATCGCTGCGACCTGCTGGCTTTGTTTCAGGGCGCGCTGCCCACTTCCCAGCTGCACCTCGATCATCGATGCACCTCGGTGCGTGACGAGGGCCAGTCTGTGCAGTTGGTTTTCGCTCGCCGCGATGGTTCGGAGGTTCGCGTCGAAGCCGACCTCGTCATCGGCGCCGACGGCATCCACTCCGTCATCCGCGACGCCATCGCGCCGAAGGTCGACGCGCGCTTCTCGGGCCTGTGCGCCTTCCGCTGCCTCGTGCCTGCCGAACGTGCGCCCGCGATGGCCTTGCGGCCGGTGCAGTCCGTCTGGCTGGGACCGAAGCGTCACTTCGTCCACTACCCCATCTCCGGCGGCCGCTTCGTCAACGTCGTCGCCATCGTGCCGGCGGGGGACTGGCGCACCGAGTCGTGGACCGCGAAGGGCGAGATCTCCGACATGAAGCGCGAGTTCGCTGGCTGGGACGCGCGCGTGCACCAGTTGATCGATTCGGCGACCGACACCAAGCGCTGGGCGATGTACGACCGCTCGCCGCTGGAGCGCTGGAGCGTCGGGCGGATCAGCCTGCTGGGGGATTCGGCGCACGCCATGCTGCCGTTCTTCGGCCAGGGCGCGGCGCAGGCGGTGGAGGATGCGGCTGAGTTGGCGGAATGCCTTCGGGATGTTGGGCGGGATTCCGTTTCGGCGGCTTTGCTGCGCTACGAAGACATCCGGCGACCGCGGGCTACGCAGGTGCAGTTGATGAGCCGCGGGCGGGAGGTGAGGAACCATTTCCCTGACGGGCCGGAGCAGGAACGGCGTGATCGGGAGCTGGCGGAGGGGGATCCGTTGCGGCAGAGCGCTTGGCTTTATGGGTACGGTCAGGACGCCACCCCTGCGGGGGCCTAGAAATGTTACCGATCGGTAACATTTGACGGTCCCTGGAGGCCGCCACTTTTCCATTGAGCTGCAACCGCGAGGTTCTTTCGGGGTCGACTATCTCGAACTCGAATGCGTTCGGGATGCGTCAACTGCTTGAGGAATCGAGATACAGTGCGGGGATTCGCCGCGCAGGATAGGTGACAAAGTGTCAACTATTAAATCAACTACTTCTCGTTAGCCGTCATCGTGACGCTCCTCGACAAGATGATCACTGCACTCCGCGGCCGTTTTCCATCCGTCGAGTTCAAGATCGAGCAAGAAGACAAATCCATTCGCATTCCGGCCAAGCATCCCGAAGTCGGCGACGTCATCATTTGGGACGAGGGTGATGAGGCGACGGTTGGTATTGGTGATCTGACGCACCTTCACCTCAACCCCTATGATCCCTCGCTATCCGATGACGAGCGCAACGCGCGGATCGCTGATCATTTGATATGGTTTGTGGAGGCACTGTTTGACGATCGAGCCTACTTTCTGTGCTACCCGGGTGGTGCAGGAGGTTCTACGGTTGTCGAAAAAGGGGGCCGATTTACCGTCCCCGAGGGCGCGACCGCATATACATGGTCCGGACCGTACCAACAATGACGGCTAACAGCGCAGCTCAGGCAGACGCGCGCATGATCGCTGTGCTTTGCAGTGGTCAAGCTGCGCGCGCTGCTGGCTGCGAACGTTAAGCGATGCCAAACCAGACGACGGCCTCGTGCCCCGAAGATTCGAGAACTGATCTCCGATCTCCAGAGCGCGGGTTTCGCCGACCGCGGCGGCGCGGGCAGCCACCGGAACTTCGACCAACTAAAGTTCGCGAAGCCGACCAGAAGATCGTTCATGCTTTGCGAGGACACCAAGCACTGCCAGATTCGAGCGATTCACCAAGCAATTGAGCAATCGAGGAAATGAAGAAAAGCGCACGCTACGCAACGATCGTCGAATGGTCCGAAGAGGACCAGTGCTACGTCGGCAGCTCGCCGAACCTGGTCTACGGAGGTTGCCACGGCGCTGACGAGAAGTCCGTGTTCGACGAACTCTGCCTCGTGGTCGATGAAGCCATCGCGCTCCACCAAGACGACGGCAAGCCCCTCCCATGACCACCCCCCACCCCCACGGCTCCTGCCTCTGCGGCGCCGTCCGCTTCACCGTCGCCCTCCCCGTCAAGTGGGTCGCCCACTGTCACTGCACCTACTGCCGCCGCGCCCACGGCGCGCCCTTCGTCACCTGGGCCGGCTTCCCCACCGCGCAGTTCTCCCTCGACCCGACCTCGACCCAGCCCACCTGGTACGAGTCCAGCCCCGGCGCCAGGCGCGGGTTCTGCCCCCGCTGCGGCAGCCCGATGTTCTTCGAGTCGACGCGCTGGCCCGGCGAGATGCATGTGGCAAGGGCGCTGATCACGGGCGAGCTGGACAAGGCGCCAGCCGCGCACGTGTTCTACGAGACGCATGTGTCCTGGCTCGAGGTGAAGGACGATCTCCCTAAGAAGTCGAGCTCGTGATGAGCCGCGGCCGGAGGATCCGGATCTTTGGGCACGAGACCACCCTACACACAACCTGAAAGCAGGAACCTATGCCGACGATCTACGAAAAGCGCACCTACTCGGTCACCGTGGGCCAGATGGCCGAGGTGGTGCGCCTCTATTCCACGCTGGGATGGCCCGCCCTGGAGGCCGGAGGATTTGCGAAGAACTGCATCGGGTACTTCATCAGCGACACCGGCGAACTGCATCAACTCGTCCACCTGTGGCGCTTCGAGAGCGACGATGATCGACGCGCGTTCTGGAAGCGGCTGTTCGAGAACGCGGAGTTCATGGCCTTCGCGAAGCAGCTTCGGCCGCTCATCAAGACCCAGGCCAACCAGCTCATGCTTGCCGCGCCCTGGGGCTCGCATCCATAGCGCCCCGGGTTCCTGTACATGACCAGGCTCGGCGCCAGGCTCGGCTGGCTGGCGGCCTGCTTCCTCTCCGGCCTCGCTGTCGGCTACGCAGGTGAAGCGCTCACCGGGCACCAGGCCTGGTACCT
The DNA here is from genome assembly GCA_022844545.1 of Burkholderiales bacterium. GTDB lineage: Bacteria > Pseudomonadota > Gammaproteobacteria > Burkholderiales > SG8-39 > RBG-16-66-20. The sequence continues at coordinate 14,690 of JALHLN010000056.1, forward strand.
CGCCATCCCGGCGATACTTGCAGTGGGCTGGCTGTTCCTCGCCGACCCCACGAAGTGCGAGCCGCCGGCCCGCAAGCCGCCGCGGGCCGCAAATCAGGACCCGATGTAACCGATCGGTTACATTTTCGCTTTCACAGGGCGCGCCTCGGGTGGCCGCCGGAAGGACTCTACGCGGCGTGACGCATTGACAGCCTGTAGCCTACGGGATACAGTTGGGTTCAATGGTTGAAGTTCGCAAGACCGACCTCTTCGCCAGGTGGCTCGACAACCTGCGGGACATTCGAGGTAGGGCACGCGTCCAGGCCAGGATCGAAAGGCTGGCGGCGGGAAACCCGGGTGATGTCGAACCGGTAGGCGAAGGAGTCTCGGAGTTGCGCATCAACTATGGCCCCGGATATCGGGTGTATTTCAAGAAGCGAGGACGGGAGCTGATCATTCTCCTGGCCGGCGGCGACAAGAGCTCCCAGTCCAGGGACATCAAGGCAGCCCTGCGCCTCGCACGCAATCTCCCGGAGCAAGCACGATGAGAAAGACCGCCACCACCCGCTACGATGTCGCCGAGCACCTCAGGACCCCCAAGGAGATGGCCGCTTATCTCCAGGCCTGCCTTGAGGAAGCGGACGGCGATGCCGCGTTCATCGCCAAGGCGCTGGGCGATATCGCGCGCGCCAAGGGCATGTCCCAGGTGGCCCGGGATACCGGGCTGTCCCGCGAAAGCCTGTACAAGGCGCTCTCCGGCGAACGCAGTCCCGACTTCGACACCATCCTGAAGGTGATCGGCGCCCTGGGCCTGAAGCTGCACGCCGAAGCCGGTCGAGGCTGACCAGGATTCCCTGTCCCTTGTCGCCGCGCCCCGGACTCCGCACCACCCTCGCCGCGCTGGCGCTCGCGCTGCTTGCCGCATTCGCGGTCGGTGCGCAGGCGCAACCGCCCGCGCCGCCCAACAGCCTGCTGCTCATCGCCAAGCCCACCCTCCTCGACCCAAACTTCGCCCGCACCGTCGTCCTGGTGACGCAAGCCGAGGACGCCAGCACCGTCGGCGTGATCCTCAACCGCCCGCTGCAGGAAAAGCTGCAGGCCTTCCTCCCCCAGGACCTGTCGGGCGAGAACTACAAGGACCGCGTGTTCCAGGGCGGCCCGGTGATGCGCCGCGTGATCATTTCGGTGTTCCGCTCGGCAACGACGCCGCAGGCCCCGGCCTTCCACGTGCTCAAGGGCATCTACCTGACCACGCACCCGGCGAACATCCGGGCGCTGCTCGCCGACCCGGCCAGCCAGTACCGCCTCTACGCCGGCTTCTCCGGCTGGGCGCCGAACCAGCTGCAGAGCGAATTCATGCGCGACGGCTGGTACGTGCTGCCGGCGGACGCGGAGACGGTGTTTCGCAAGGAAACCGAAGGACTGTGGGAAGAGTTGATTCGGCGGGCGACGAAGCCGAAACCGACCACCTGAAATGGAAAGCCCCGCACGTGGCGGGGCTTTGCTGCCCGGAATCCCGGGGCGACGCCGCTAGAGCGGCGCCATTGGGGTCGTGGCTCGGGGGCCACGGTCGGAGTCCGCGGATCGCCACCTCCTTTTTTGCGGCGCAAGGAATATCGCGGTATCCGGACTGTTGCCCGGAATCCCGTGGATGCGTTCTCCAAGTTCCAACCTAGCACCGCGCGGGCGGCATTACAATAGCCGGACCATGCTCCGGACGACCCGAACGATCGCCAGCCTCCTCCTGCTCGCCCTCGGCGCGTGGGCCGCGCCCGCCCAGTCGCAGGACGAGGACGCCATGATCCTGGTGGCGCACCCCTCGCTGCGCGACCTCGACTACCGGCAGACGGTGCTCATCGCCGCACCCGCCCCCAACGGCGGCCACGTCGGGGTGATCCTCAACCGGCCGACGCGGCGGCCCCTGGCGAGCCTGTTCCCGCAGCACGAGCCCTCGAAGAAGGTGATCGACCCGGTGTACTACGGGGGCCCCTTCTCGCGCGGCGCGCTGGTGGCGCTGGTGAAGACCG
>JALHLN010000057.1 GCA_022844545.1 Burkholderiales bacterium
TTGCGCGTGGAGGCCACCAGGCCGCCGACGTTCACCTGCGAGCCCGGGCCGAACAGGATGCCGTTCGGATTCACCAGGAACACCTTGCCGTTGGCCGACAGGCTGCCCAGGATGCTCGAGGGATCCTGCCCCAGCACCCGGTTGAGCGCGACGGCGCTGCTGCTAGGTTGCACGAACTGGACGCCCTGTCCCTGCCCGATGCTGAAGCTCTGCCAGTTGATCGCCACGTTCTGGGTCGACTGGTTGATCGTCATCGAGTTGGCGCTGGACGAGATGGTGGCGCTGCCTGCCGCCACCGCGCCGCCGACAGGCAGCGCGTGTGCCTGCGAGCCGAACGCGAGCATCAGGCAGAGCGCGAGGCCTTTGAGCGCGAGGCGCGGATCGGGATTGAAGCCGCCCGATGCGGCCGCCTTGTGGTTCCGTACGGATTGAACGGCGCGGACGGTGCGGACAGTGCGGGTCATGGCGGCCTTCCTTTACCCTCGGAAGACCATGCTCGCTTTTTCCACCCGTGCAGTCTGTGCCCCAGCGCACCTACGCGCCGGACCAGGACCTCCGGCGCAGCGCGATCAGGCGTGCTTCAGAAGTACTTGATCGCGTGAATCCAGAAGCGCGTGTCGGAATCCGGGGCCGAGGTCGCCCTGGCGTTGCCCAGCTTGTGGGCCCAGGTCGCGCTCACCGAGAAGTTGTTGTAGTCGGCCCAGTTGAGCCCGATCCCGGTGGCGCTCAGGGTGCGGCGGTTCGGTCCCGCCAGCCAGGGATTCTCGTTGATGGTCACCGTGCCGGTGTCGACGAAACCGATCAGGTGCACCTGTCCCGGCATCGCCGCGGGCGCCGGCAGGCGATACCTCGCCTCCAGGTTCACGATGTAGCCTTCGTCCGCGTAGGCTTCGCCCACCGGATACGCACGCACCCCGTATGGGCCGCCCAGCGACATCTTCTCCGAGATGTCCAGGTTCTTCGAGGCGAACTGCCCGTTGATCGAGCCGTACAGCGAGAACCGGTCGGTGACGTTCTGCAGCCGCGAGGCCTGGAACCCCAGCTTGCCGAAGTGCCCGTTGGTTCTCGGGCCCGCCGCATCCACCGCCAGGGCCGCGGGCGTGAGGATGTCGATCTCGCCAGTGGAAGCGGTAAGCGAGTAGCTGGTCAGCCCGCCGCCGCCGAGGCGGTCGCGGTGGTTGCCGTAGAGCGTGGCTGACAGGACGCGGGCCTTCTTCTCGGTGAGCGAAGGCGGAACGTCCGTCCGGTCCTCGAACCGCTTGTGGTCATAGGCGACCAGCACGTTGAGGTTGGTGGCGCGCGAGCGGATCAGCGGGTAGCCACCGTAGAGGGTCAGGATCCGGGCGGTGCCGTGCGCCTGCAGCGCCTCGAATTCCTTGCCCAGCCGGTAGTCGAGGGCGGCATAGGCGATGCCCGCCGTCGCCTTGCCGATCCGGGTCTGGTAGGCGGCGCGGCCGTACTTCAGGCCTTTGCCGGAGGTCAGGACGCGCAGGCTCGCCTGGTCGCCGTTGCCGGTGGGGTTGTTCAGGTACACCGTGCCGCCGATGCGGTTGGCGCCGGTGTAGCGGTTGCCCGCGTTGTCGGCCTCGACGCTGCCGGTGACGCGCCGCCCCGGGGTGACATCGACGATCAGGTCGGAGGTGCCGACCGCGGCGCCCGGAACCAGGGTCGATTTCACCACCACGCCGGGCAGGTCGGACAGCAGAAGCAGCCTGCTTTCCAGCGGAGCGATGGCGATGATGTCGCCGCTGTTCAGCCCCTCGAGCAGGTCATTGACCAGCGAATTGGAGAGATTCGTCGAATTGCGCAGGTTGATGCCGCCGTAGCGGCCCTCGAGCACCGCGATCGTCACCACGCCGTTGCTCAGGTCCTGCGGCGGCAGGTAGGCCTGCGCGACGAAGTAGCCGTTGCGGTGGTAATGCTCCGCGATCTTCGCCGCCATGGCGCGCAAATCTGAGAGCGACAGCTCGGAAGGCGAAAAGCCCGTGATCGAGACCAGTTCGGCTTCCGGATACAAGGTTTGCCCAGTGATGCGCAGCGACCGGACCGCCACCCGCGTTTGATCCGGAACCGTGGCGGCGGGAACCGCGCCCTTGTCGATCCGGATCTCCGGAATCGGGCGCAGCGGCGCCGTCGAGGGCGGGATCAACTGGATCTGCCCGCCCGCGCCCGGCGGATCGGCCAGTTGTGCGATGGCGCCCGGAATCTGCGCCAGCATGGCAGTCGCGATCAGCAGCTTCCTCAACATGGACCGCTCCTTTACACCTGCGCTGTGTCCGGTGCAGGACATATACAGCTTACAGGGTCTGGCGAAGGTTTGTTAAACAACCTTAAAAAACTCTTATAACACATTGAATTTAAATTATTAATGTGTTGTTTTTCTGTACGAGTGCTCGCTGCCCGTGGGCAGCATGCGCGTCGCGCCGCAGCCTTTATCGCCTTTCCGGCGCGGCAGGTCTGTTCGGAAGTGCACATAGCAACCCTTCAAGGGCGTGTGCGCTGCCAGACAGAATCGAGCGAACCGGCGCCTTACGCTTCACATTCGATGCGCAACCTGAGGAGACGGCATTGAAGAAAACCAGAGGCGGACGGATGACGGCGGCAAAGAAGCGCGCGGCCAAGGCGAAAGGCGGCACCGGCCTGATCAAGAACCGGAAGGCCGGCAAGCGGATCATGAAGACCTGAAAACAAAAGGTCCCAGCCGAAGCCGGGCCCTTGTGATTTTGGTAGGCCGTGGCGGATTCGAACCGCCGACCAACGGATTAAAAGTCCGCTGCTCTACCAGCTGAGCTAACGACCCGTAGGGAAAGTGCTGGAAAGGGGGCGAATTCTATCAAATCCGGCCCCAAAACCACTACTGATAGCGCGTGGAATCAGCAACGCCGGCGTCGGCGAACCCCTTTTTCCTGATTCGGCACGCGTCGCAAGCGCCGCAAGCCCGTCCCTCTGCATCCGGCTGGTAGCAGGACACCGTCTCCGCCGGATCCACGCCCAGATCCAGCGCCAGCTTGACGATCGCCGCCTTGGGCAGGTCCACAAGAGGCCCTCGCACTTCGATCCGCCGCCCCTCCACCGCCGCCTTGGTGGCGAGGTTGGCCATGGCCTCGAACGCCTTCAGATACTCCGGCCGGCAATCCGGGTAGCCGGAGTAGTCCACCGCGTTGGCGCCGACGAAGATCGCCTCGGCCCCGAGCACTTCCGCCCAGGCCAGGGCAAGCGACAGCAGGATGGTGTTGCGCGCCGGGACATAGGTAATCGGGATGCCCGGCTTGATCCCGCCGGTGGGCACAGCGATGGCCTTGTCGGTGAGCGCCGAACCGCCGAACTGCGACAAATCCAGGCGCACCACCCAGTGTTCCCTCGCCCCCAGCCGCCGCGCGATGCGCTCGGCCGCCAGCAACTCCGCTCCGTGCCGCTGGCCGTAGTCCACCGACAGGCACCAGCACTCGTGGCCCTCGCGCCGCGCCCAGGCAAGGGTGGTGGCGGAATCCAGCCCGCCCGAGAGCAGGACGACCGCTTTTATTTTCTGGCGCCCTGGGCGAGTCGCTGTTTCGCGCTCGCCGCGGCCGGGCTGGCCGGATATTTCACCAGCAGGCCCTCGAGGGTCTTCTGAGCGCCACGGCGGTCGCCCATCGCCTCCTGGGAGGAAGCGATGTTGAGCAGCGCATCGGGCGCCTTGGCGTCATCGGGCCAGGCCGAGAGCACGCGCTGTTGCGCGGCGATGGCCTGCCGGTAGTCGCGCTGCGCGAAGTGGGCGTTGCCGATCCAGTACTGGGCCGAGGGCGCGAGCTTGCTCGCCGGATAGGTGACGAGGAACCCCTGGAACGCCGAGATGGCGAGCGGGTAGTTGCCGAGCTTGAACTGGTTCAGCGCCGCCTCGTAGGCCTTGGCCTCCGCCGCGGGCGGCCCGGCGTCGGCGGCAGGCTTCTCGGCGGCGGCGGCGGCGGCCTTCTCGCGCTCCTGCTCCAGCTTTCTCAGGCGCGTGTCGATGTCCACGTACAGGTCCTTGCCGCGCTTGTCCGCGGTCTCGACCTGGTTCTGCATCACCTCGACTTGGCCGCGCATCCGCGCGATCTCGCCCCGCAGCGCCTCGATCTGGGCGGCAAGCTCCAGCAGCGCGCGCCGGTCCTCGACGCGCGCCAGCCGCTCCTCCAGCGCCTTGCTCGCCTTGTCCGCTTCCTGAAGCTGGCGGCGCAGGTCCTCGACGCCCCTGCGCGCGACATCGTCGCCGAAGATCGCGAGCGCCGTGACCGGCGCCGCGAGGCAGGCGGCGAGGAGCACCGCGGCGGCCTGCCTGCGCATCGCTCAGAACTCCCCGGAGTACAGGATGTCGCTGCGTCGGTTCTTCGACCAGGCGGCCTCGTCGTGGCCGGGGTCGGCGGGCTTCTCCTCGCCCAGGCTCACCGACTCGATCTGGTCCTCCCGCGCCCCGAGCAGCGTCATCATCTTCTTCACGCCGTCGGAGCGGCGCTGGCCGAGGCCGATGTTGTACTCCCGGCTGCCGCGCTCGTCGGTGTGGCCCTGCACCAGCATCTTCAGTTGCGGGTTGGCGCGCAGGTACTTGGCGTGCGCCTCCACCAGCTCGCGGTACTGGTCCTTCACTGTGTACTGGTCGAGGTCGTAGTAGATGGAGCGCCGCGAAAGGATGTTGCCCGGATCCGTATGCGGCGCGCGCGCCGGGGTCTTGCCGGCGGTGAGATCGACGCGCGCGACGCTGCCGGGCTTGACCGGCTGGGTGGTCGCGGCACTGCCGGGGGCGCCCTGCTGGCGCTCCTCGACGGCGGCCGGGCTCTGCTCGTCCTCCGGGGTGCTGGAGCAGGCCGCGAGGCCCGCGGCGGCGGCGATGGCGATCAGGATGGCACGCATGGTCTGACTCCTTGTCTTCAATTCGTGAACGGCCCCCAGGCCGGCTCGCGGACGTCGCCCGCGGAGATGGTGAGGCGCTGCTTGACGCGGCCGTCCGAGGACACCGCCGAGAGCACGCCGCGGCCGCCGACCACGGTCGCGAGCAGGATCATGCGGCCGTTGGGGGCAAAGCTGGGCGACTCGTCCTTGTCGCTGTCGGTGATCACCTGCGTCTGGCGCGTCGCGAGGTCCATGGTCGTCACCTGGTACTTGCCGCCGTTGCGGGCGATGTAGGCGAGGAGCTTCCCGTCCGGGCTGATGCGCGGCGACACGTTGTAGGTCCCCTCGAAGGTCACGCGCTGCGGCTCCCCGCCCCCGGCCGGCATGCGGTAAACCTGCGGACTGCCGCCGCGGTCGGAAGTGAAATAGAGGGTGCGACCGTCGGGGGAGAACACCGGTTCGGTGTCGATGCCGTTGGAGCTGGCGAGGCGCCGCACGCCGCTGCCGTCGGGATTGACCAGGTACAGCTGCGAGCCACCGTCGCGCGACAGCGACACCGCCAGGCGCGAGCCGTCGGGCGACCAGGCCGGCGCCGAGTTCGAGCCCTTGAAGTTTGCGGCGACGTGGCGCTTGCCGTCGAGCAGCGAATGCACGTAGACCACCGGCTTCTTGGCCTCGAAGGAAACGTAGGCGAGGCGCCGGCCGTCGGGCGACCAGGCGGGCGAGATGATCGGCTCCAGGGACGCGAGCGCCGTTTCCTCCCCCGCGCCGTCGGCGTCGGCGATCTTCAGCTCGAAGCGCGGCCCGCGCTTGACGACGTAGGCGATGCGGGTCGAGAACACGCCGCGGATGCCGGTCAGCTTCTCGAACACATAGTCCGAGATCCGGTGCGCGGTGGCGCGCGTCTGGTCGCGCGACAGGGTGTAGGCCACGCCCGACAGGTCGGCGCCCTTGACCACGTCGTGCAGCTTGAAGCGCACCTCGAAGCGGCCGTCGGGCCGCAGCGCCACCGAGCCCTGCACCAGCGCGTCGGCCAGGCGCGAGCGCCACTCGGCGTAGTTGACCGCGGAGGCCTCGGTGGGCACCGGCACCATCGGCGGCACCTCCAGGATGCGGAACATGCCGCTCCTCTCCAGGTCCGCCTTGACGATGGCGGTGATCACCGGGCCGAGCGCCGCTTCTCCTGCGAATGGCGCCACCGCGACCGGGATGCGCTGCGCGCCGGCGCCGGTGATCTCGATGGAGAGCTGCGCCGTCGCGAGCTGCGGAAGGAAAGCCACGACAAAAGCGACAAGCAGCTTTCTCATGCGCGGCATTATACGGGGTCGAGGGGTCGGAACTTGAGTTCGAGCTCGCGCCGGTGCTGGTCCGGGCGATCCGGGCGCGGCAGCGGCGAGGATTTCAGGATCGCGCGCTCCACCGCCTGGTCATACCTTGGATCTCCGCTCGACCTGCGCAGCTTCACCGACAGCACCTCTCCGGTTGGGAGTTGTACGACATCGAAGATCGCTTCCGGGTTCCCCTTGATATCCGGCGGCAGCACGATGTTGCCCCTGATCTTGCCGCGGATCTTCGCGATCCAGCCATCCAGCGCGCGCGCGCTGGCGGCCGCGCTCGCCTGCGCCGCCTCGCGCTTGAGCTGCTCCGCGATCTGCTGGCGTTCGCGATCCAGCGCCAGGCTCGCCTGCTCCCGCGCCAATTCCTCCCGCATCCGTTTCTCCGCCTCGGTCACCCTGGGCTTCAACGGCTCCGGCTTCGCAACGGGTTTGGGCTTGGGCTCGATTGTCTTCGCTGCGGGCTTGGGCACGGGTTTTGGTACCGGCGGTGGCGCCTTCTCCACGATGTCCGGCTTCTCGATGCGCGGCTCCGGCTTGGGCGCGGGCGGTGGCGGCGGCTCGACTTTCGGCAGCGGCTTGGGCTCGACCACGGGCGGCGGGGGCGCCGCCTGCGGCGCCTCCCACAGTTCCACCGTCACCGACTCCGGCGGCCGGTTCTGCCAGTTCACGCCGAAGACCAGCACCAGGGCAAGCACGACATGGACCAGCACCGCCAGCGCCAGCGACAACCATTCCCCCGGCTCGGCGCGCTCCTCGAACATCGCCGCCGACGCCGCGCTCATTGCCGGGGCTTCACCTGCAGTCCGACCCGCTCGACGCCACTGGCGCGCAACTCGTCCATGACCTGCAGCACGGCCTCGTACTTCACGTTCTTGTCGCCGGAGATCAGCACCGGGGTCTTGGGGTCCTTGACCAGCGACTTGACCTCGCCGATGGCGACCGCGCGCTCGCTCGCGATGCGCCCGGCGGCGTCGCGCTCGCGCACCGAGAGCGTGCGGTCCTCCTGGATGATCACCTCGATCGGGGCCAGCTTCGGCGCGCTGGCCGCCCCCACCGAGGGCAGCTCGATCACCCCCGGGGTCACCAGCGGCGCGGTGACCATGAAGATCACCAGCAGCACCAGCATCACGTCCACGTACGGCACGACGTTGATCTCGTGCATCGGGCCGCGCTTGCTATGAAGACGACTCATCGGTTCGCGGTACAGGTACAGGGGAACCGTAGGGTTCCCCCGTTCATCTGATCACCGCCTGGCGCTGCAGCACGTTGGAGAACTCCTCCATGAAGCTCTCGAAGCGGATCGCGATGCGGTCGATGTCGTGCGAGAAGCGGTTGTAGGCGACCACCGCGGGGATGGCGGCGAACAGGCCGATGGCGGTGGCGATCAGCGCCTCGGCGATGCCCGGCGCCACCTGGGCGAGCGTCGCCTGCTGCACGTTCGCGAGGCTCCGGAACGCATGCATGATCCCCCACACCGTGCCGAACAGGCCCACGTAGGGGCTCACCGAGCCGGTGGAGGCGAGAAACGACAGGTGCCGCTCAAGGTGGTCCATCTCGCGCTGGTAGGTGGCGCGCATGGCGCGCCGGGCGCCGTCCACCATCACCGAGGGGTCGGTGCCGCGCTGGCCGCGCAGCTTGGTGAACTCGCGAAAGCCGGCCTCGAAGATGCGCTCCAGGCTGCCGATGCTGTGGCGCGCGTTGACCGAGCCCTGGTAGAGCGCGTTGAGGTCGTTGCCGCTCCAGAACTCGCGCTCGAACTGCTCGGTCTGGGCGCGCGCGTTGCGGATGGTGAACCACTTGCGGAAGATGAACATCCAGGACATGAAGGACACCGCCACGAGGAGCAGCATCACCGCCTTCACCACCAAGGAGGCGTTCATGACCAGGTTCCAGAGATCCATGTCCTGCGTGACGCTCATGCTGAAATCCTCGCGGTGAGTTCCTCGGACAGGGGCTGCGGCTTCATGTCCTTGTGCCGCACGCACGCCACCTGGATGCGTGCCGCCGCGCACGGGCGGCCGTCCTCCAGCCGTACCTCCTGGTCCAGCCAAAGGTAGGCGCGCTTAACCTCCGCGGGCTTCACGCTCACCGTCAGCAGGTCGTCCAGGCGGGCCGCCGCCCTGAAGTCGATCTCGGCGCGCACCACCACGAACCCGACCCCTTGGACAGCGGCCATGCGCTGCTGGTTCACCCCGAGGCTGCGCAGCCACTCGCTGCGGGCGCGCTCGAAAAAGCGCAGGTAGTTGGCATAGTAGACCACGCCGCCCAGGTCGGTGTCCTCGTAGTAGACGCGCACCTGGATGTGGAACGGGCTCAAGCGCGGTTCGGGTCGGAGAGCAGGTCGGCAGCCGCCCTGGGCGCGACGATGCCGAAGTGCCTGTACGCGGTAAGCGTCGCCATGCGGCCGCGTGGCGTGCGCTGCAGGTAGCCGCACTGGATCAGGTAGGGCTCCAGCACGTCCTCGATGGTATCGGCCTCCTCGCCGACGGCGTGGGCGAGGTTCTCCACGCCCACCGGGCCGCCGCCGAATTTCTCGATCACCGCGAGCAGCAACTTCCGGTCCATCAGGTCCAGTCCCAGGGCATCCACGTCCAGCATCGCGAGCGCCGCATCGGCAACCGCCTTGGACACCCGGCCGTCGGCCTTCACCTGGGCGTAGTCGCGCACCCGGCGCAGGAGGCGGTTGGCGATCCGCGGCGTGCCCCGCGAGCGCCCGGCGATCTCGGCGGCGCCCTCATCGGCCAGCGCGACCTCCAGCAACCGGGCCGAGCGCTGCACGATCTTCGTCAGGTCCTCGGTGCCGTAGAACTCCAGCCGCGCCACGATGCCGAAGCGGTCGCGCAAGGGGTTCGTCAACATGCCGGCGCGGGTGGTCGCCCCGACCAGCGTGAACGGCGGCAGGTCCAGCTTGATGGAGCGCGCCGCCGGGCCCTCGCCGATCATGATGTCGATCTGGTAGTCCTCCAGCGCGGGGTAGAGGATCTCCTCCACCACCGGCGAGAGGCGGTGGATCTCGTCGATGAAGAGGACGTCGCGCGGCTCCAGGTTCGTGAGCAGCGCGGCGAGGTCGCCGGCGCGCTCCAGCACCGGCCCCGAGGTCTGGCGCAGGTTGACGCCCATTTCGCGGGCGATGATGTGGGCGAGCGTCGTTTTCCCCAGCCCCGGGGGCCCGAAGAGGAGCACGTGGTCGAGCGCTTCGCTCCTGCCCCTGGCCGCCTGGATGAAGATCTCCAGCTGGCTGCGCGTCTTGTGCTGGCCGACGTACTCGGCGAGCGTGGCCGGGCGCAGCGAGCGCTCGATCTGCTCCTCCTGCACGGAGGTCGGCGCCGCGGAGATGAGTCGGTCTGTTTCTACGGCCATCCCGTATCTTACCGGGCGACGGGCCAGGCGTTTCCAGGGCCCCGGGGCAGTGGGGGCGCGCTAAATGTTACCGATCGGTAACATTTGGTGCCGCCACAGGTGGGCGACGAGGTGAGCCGGCCTGTCTCTACCACCATGGCCTATCTTGGCGGGCAGAGGGATTGCCGCTTTATGATGCCGGTGGGGGATGCTCTGGCCTACAACGAATCCGATACTCGAGCGAAGCTGATCGACCCGGCCATCCGCGGCTGCGGCTGGACAGAGGGCGGCACTGAGGCGCTGGAGAACCCCGATGTCTTCGAGGTGCCTGAAGTTGCCAAGGTTGGGGGTTTTGAAGCGCTCAAGGCTGCGGGCAAGCCGGCGGACATTCTGCGGGAGGCGAAGGAAAGGATGTTCGCGGCGTGAAGTACCGCATCTACGTGGACGAGGTCGGAAACTCCGATCTCGACAGCTCGGAGGACCCGAATCATCGCTTCCTCAGCCTGACCGGCGTGATCGTGGATATCGGCTACGTCGAGCGCATCCTGCATCCCCAGATGGAGGCGCTGAAAGCCAGGTTCTTCCGGCACCATCCCGATGAACCGGTCATCTTCCACCGCAAGGAGATTCTCAACGCGCGAGGTCCATTCGAGTCGTTGCGAGACAGGTCCGTCCGAGCGCAGTTTGACGCCGAACTGCTGGACCTGCTGCGCGGCTGGGAATACAGCGTTGTATCGGTCTGTCTCGATAAGAAGCATCACAAGGAGACGTACACGGTTTGGCGATACGATCCCTACCACTACGGCCTCGCAGTTCTGCTCGAACGCTACGTCTTCTATCTTGAGCGAATCGGCGCCGTCGGGGACGTCCTGGCGGAATCACGCGGCGGAAAGGACGACCGCCGCCTGAAGGATTCATTCGAGCGGCTCTGGCAAAACGGTACCGAATACGTGTTGCCCGAGCGCATGCAGAAGGTCTTGACGAGCAGGCAGTTGAAGGTAAAGCCCAAACTGAACAATATCGCAGGCCTGCAACTGGCTGACCTGGTCGCGCATCCGAGCCGTAACGAGATTCTCAGGGAACAGAGACTGATGGACCGGGAACTGGCGCCATTCGCACAGCATGTGATCCGCGTGCTGCAACTGAAATACGACCAGAACGCGGGGCGGATCTTCGGAAAGAAATTCCTTTGACCGGAAAAAAGAAGGGGCCTTGCGGCCCCTTCCGATAGCATTCGCCATCCACCTCCGGATAACCGGATTGCGGACAAGGTACAGGTGCCATGAGGGGTTGTCAAAATCACCGTAGATCACCATCGCATAGTCAAGCTGGCCATCGCACTGAATGGATGCGGAAGATCGACAAAATCATCCTTCGCCGGGCATTCTCCGGCCATCTCTGAGGGCCAGCAAAGGCGCTCGTGCTGGGCGACGCCGACCGACGTGCGGTCCAGGACAATCTGTTCCCCGATTCGCGCAAGGCAATCGAGGATTTGGATCTCTACCCCTGGCACCGCCATCGTCAACGGATCACCACTGGCTGGCCGGGCCGGAGGCGCCGTCGCGCCGGAATTGAAGGTTCCCTATTTCGGGCGCTTGTTTTGGTTTCGGCCTCGATCCTAAATCAGCGGGCCGGCTTGTTTTAGGCAGCCAATCCGCTAGACCGATAACTTGACCAATACTTGACCAATACTTGACCAATAGCTAGTATCGACCGGGTGAGCTACCAGCCCCACTTCACGATCACGCCCGCGCTGCTCTCGCGCGTGGAAGCCATCGCGGTGCTGCGCGAGCGCATCCAGGGCGCCGCGGTGCGGGTGGCCTGGATCCCCGTCCTGCAGAAGGACACCCGCGCCCGGAACGCGCATTCGTCCACCGCGATCGAGGGGAATCCCCTCACGCTGGAGCAGGTGCGCGCGCTGGAAGAAGGCCGCACCCTCGAGGTTCCGGCCCGGGCGCGGCGCGAGGTCGTCAATTATTTCGCGGCGCTGCGGCACATAGAGAAGCAGGCGGCGAAGAAGCGAATCGTTCACGAGGACCTGTTCCGGCTGCACGCCATCATGGCCGGCGCGGTGATGGACCAAGGCGAAGCGGGCCGCTACCGGACGATTCAGGTCAGAGTCGGGCCCTACTTTCCGCCGCCGCCCGCAGATGTGTCAGGGCTCATGTTCGAATTCCTCGAGTGGTGGAGCAAGGAGTCGCACACCCTGCCGCCAGCCCTGAGCTCGGCGATCGTGCATTACCGATTCGAAGCCATCCATCCGTTCGCGGATGGCAACGGCCGGACCGGGCGCGCGCTGGCGCTGTGGGACCTCTACCGGCGCGGCTTCGACACGCACTACATCTTCTCCGTGGACGAGTTCTACTGGGAGGATCGCCCGCGCTACTACGCCGCGCTCCAGGCGGTGCGGCAGCAAGGCGAAGACCTCAGTGCCTGGCTCGAATACTGCGCCGAGGGACTCCAGCTGACGCTGGAGCGGGTGTGGAACCGCATCCAGCAGCTATCGGCCTCGCGCGGCCGGGCGCAGGTGGTGCTCCGGCCGAGGCAGGAGCAGTTGCTGCAGTTGCTGCGAGCGCATGGCAGTCTCAGCCCGCGCGAGATCTGGAGCGGCCTCAGCGTTTCCAAGCAGGGGGCGATGGACCTGCTTCGCCCGCTGCTCAAAACCGGGCTGGTCAAGCGCGTGGGAACCCACAGGAACGGACGCTACGTCCTCAAATGAAGAGCGCCGGTTAGGAAGAAGGACTTCGCGGAAGCCGTCGCCCGGCTCCGGTCGATTCGGTAGCGCCGCCGGAAGGGTGAAAATGTAACCGATCGGTTACATCCTGCCCCGCCCTACCCCTTCGCCAGCCCCTTCAGCGCCGCCCGGATACCCTCGGTGACGCCAATGCCAGGCGGCAGCCCCTTCACCGCGACCAGGGCTTCCTTCTCGCTGTAGCCCAGGCCCAGCAGCGCATTGAGCACGTCGGCGTTGCCGCCGGATTTCACTTCCGTGGGCAGCGCATCCGCAAGCTTGCCCTTCAGCTCCAGCAGCAGCCGCTCCGCGGTCTTCTTGCCGATGCCCGGCACTTTCGTCAGGCGCGCCGGCTCCTGCATCGCCACCGCCTGCGCGAGTTCGGCGACGGACAGCCCCGAGAGCACGGAGAGCGCCGTCCGGGAACCGATCCCCGAGATCCGGATCAGCTGGCGGAAGACGGCGCGCTCCTCCTGCGTGCCGAAGCCGAACAGGATGTGCGCGTCTTCGCGCACCACGAGGTGGGTATGGAGGGTCACTTCCTCGCCGGTCGCCGGCAGGTTGTAGAAGGTGCTCATCGGCACGTCCACCTCGTAGGCGAGGCCGTTAACATCCACCAGCACCTGCGGCGGATGCTTGGCCACCAGCTTTCCCGTGATCCGGCCGATCAAACCAGGCGCCCCTTCTTCATGTGCAGGCTGCGGGTGCTGACCGCGCCCAGCGCGGCGGAATGCGCGTGGCAGATGGCGCAGGCGAGCGCGTCGGCGGCATCGGGGCTGGGATCCCCGGGCAGCGCGAGCAGCCGCTTCACCATGTGCTGCACCTGTTCTTTCTTGGCGTGGCCCTTGCCGACCACGGCCTGCTTCACCTGCAGCGCAGTGTACTCCGCGACCGGGAGCCCCGCGATCACCGCGGCGCAGATCGCGGTGCCGCGCGCCTGCCCGAGCAGCAGCGTGGACTGCGGATTGACGTTGACGAAGACCTTCTCGATGGCCACTTCCTGCGGCGCCTGCGCCGCGATCACTTCGTTCAGGCCCTCGAGCAGCACCTTGAGGCGGACGGCGAGGTCGCCCTGGCCCGACTTCACGGTGCCGCTGGTGACGTAGCGCAGCTTGCTGCCTGATCTTTCGATGACGCCGAACCCGGTGTTGCGCAGACCCGGATCGATGCCGAGGATCCTCACAACGCGCGAGCGTGTTCGTTAATCATCCAGGACAGCCGTGGTGTACACGTCCTGCACGTCGTCGAGGCCTTCCAGCGCGTCCAGCAGCCGGCGCAGGCGCGCCGCGTCCTCGCCCGCGACGGCGACCTCGTTCACCGGCTTCATGGTGATCTCGGCCAGCTCCGGCTTCAGGCCCGCCTTCTCCAGCCCGGTCTTCACCTTGTCGAAGTCGTGCGGCGCGCTCAGCACCTCGATCGAGCCGTCCTCGTTGGTCACCACGTCGTCGGCGCCGGCCTCCAGCGCCGCCTCCATGACCTTGTCCTCCGAGGCGCCCGGCGCGAACACGAACTGGCCGCAGTGCTTGAAGAGGTACGCGACCGAGCCGTCCGCGCCCAGGTTGCCGCCCGCCTTTGTGAAGGCGTGGCGCACCTCGGCCACGGTGCGGGTGCGGTTGTCGGTCAGGCAGTCGACCAGCACCGCGGCGCCGCCCGCGCCGTAGCCTTCATAGCGCACTTCCTCGTAGGCGACGCCCTCGAGTTCGCCGGTGCCGCGCTGCACCGCGCGCGTCACGGAGTCCTTGGTCATGTTCGCTTCGCGCGCCTTGTCCAAACACAGGCGCAGGCGCGGGTTGCTGTCGGGATCGCCTCCGCCCAGCCTCGCGGCGACGGTGATTTCCTTGATCAGGCGCGTGAAGACCTTGCCCTTCTTGGCGTCGGCGGCCGCCTTGCGGTGCTTGATGTTCGCCCATTTGCTGTGTCCGGCCATGTCATAATTTTACCGTCATGACCGCGCCCCTCCTCGTCGCGAAAGCGGGAAAGACCGACCTCGAGCTGCTGCCGGCGCTCGCCAACCGCCACGGCCTGATCACCGGCGCCACCGGCACCGGCAAGACCGTCACCCTGCAGGCGCTGGCGCAGGCCTTCTCCGGCATCGGCGTGCCGGTGTTCATGGCCGACGTCAAGGGCGACCTCTCGGGCATCGCCCGGGCGGGCGGATCCAACGCCAAGGTCACCGAGCGCGCGAAATCCCTCAAGATCGAACTCGCCTACGCCGCCTGCCCGGTGGTGTTCTGGGACGTCCTTGGCGAGTCCGGCCACCCGGTGCGCGCCACCGTCTCGGACATGGGGCCGCTGCTGCTCTCGCGCCTGCTGGGGCTGAACGACACCCAGGAAGGGGTGCTGAACCTGGTCTTCAAGATCGCCGACGACGCCGGCCTGGCACTGCTCGACGCCAAGGACCTGCGCGCCATGCTGCAGTTCGTGGGCGAGAACGCAGCGAAGTTCACCACCGAGTACGGCAACGTCTCGGCCGCCTCCATCGGCGCCATCCAGCGCGGCATGCTGGCGCTGGAGACGCAGGGTGCGGACCGTTTCTTCGGCGAGCCGATGCTGAACATCGCCGACCTGATGCAGGCCGAAGGCGGCAAGGGGGTGGTCAACATCCTCGCCGCCGACAAGCTCATGAACTCGCCCAAGCTCTACGCGACGTTCCTGCTGTGGATGCTGGCGGAACTGTTCGAGAACCTGCCCGAGGTGGGCGACGTCGAGAAACCGAAGCTCGTGTTCTTCTTCGACGAGGCGCACCTGCTGTTCAGCGACGCGCCCAAGGCGCTGCTGGAGAAAATCGAGCAGGTGGTGCGCCTGATCCGCTCCAAGGGCGTGGGCGTGTACTTCGTCACCCAGAACCCGCTCGACATCCCGGAATCGGTGCTGGGGCAGCTGGGCAACCGGGTGCAGCACGCGTTGCGCGCCTTCACGCCCAAGGACCAGAAGGCGGTGAAGTCCGCCGCCGAAACCATGCGCCCGAACCCGAAGCTGAAGATCGAGCAGGCGATCACGGAACTGGGCGTGGGCGAAGCGCTGGTGAGCCTGCTGGACGAAAAAGGCCGGCCGGGCGTCACCGAGCGCGCCTTCATCGTGCCGCCGGGCAGCCAGCTGGGGCCGCTGAGCCCGGCCGAGCGCAAGCAGCTCATCGCCGCCTCGCCCATCGCGGGCCACTACGAGAAGCTGGTCGACCGGGAGTCGGCCTACGAGAAGCTGAAGGCGCGCACCGAGGAATCGGGCGTCGCCTCAGCCCCCGGGACCGCGAACAAACCCGCCTCGAATCCGCTCATGGAACTGCTGTTCGGCCGCACCGGGCCGCGCGGCGGCCAGCACGACGGCCTCGCGCAGACCCTCGCCAAGAGCACGGTGCGCACCATCGGTTCGACGGTGGGACGCGAGATCATCCGTGGCGTGCTGGGGTCCATCCTCGGCAAGCGGCGCTAGCCTTTTCCGGAGAGGAATTCAAGCAATGGACATGGGAATCAAGGGCAGGAACGCCCTCGTCTGCGCCGCTTCCAAGGGCCTGGGCAAGGGCTGCGCGATGGCGCTCGCCGGCGAGGGCGTGAATCTGGTCATCACCGCGCGCGGCAAGGAAGCGCTCGAAGCCACCGCCGCGGAAATCCGCAAGGCGATGGGTGTCAGGGTCATCGCGGTGCCCGGCGACATCACCACGCCTGAGGGCCGCGCCGCGGCGCTCGCCGCCTGCCCGCAGGTGGATATCCTGGTGAACAACGCCGGCGGCCCGCCGCCCGGGGATTTCCGCAACTGGTCGCGCGAAGACTGGGTGAAGGCGCTCGATGCCAACATGCTGACGCCGATCGAACTCATCAAGGCCACGGTGGACGGGATGATCGCGCGCAGGTTCGGGCGCATCGTCAACATCACCTCCGGCGCGGTGAAGCTGCCGATTCCGGAACTGGGCCTCTCGAACGGCGCCCGCACCGGCCTCACCGGCTTCGTCGCCGGCCTGTCGCGCCAGACGGTGCAGCACAACGTCACCATCAACGGCCTTCTCCCCGGGCCGTTCGACACCGACCGGCTGCGCGGCAATTTCATCTTCAACGCCCAGAAGCTGGGCAAGACCGTCGAAGAGCTCGCCAAGGCGCGCGCCGAAGGCAATCCGGCCAAGCGCTTCGGCACCATAGAGGAGTTCGGCGCCGCCTGCGCGTTCCTGTGCAGCGTCCACGCCGGCTACATCACCGGCCAGAACCTGCTCATGGACGGCGGCCACTATCCGGGGACACTTTAGTACCTAGGGAAACTCTGAATTACCGGTCATTTCTGTCATCCCGAAGCTCGATCATGCGTTGAATAGTAATGGGACGACGGAGCGATAACCAAATGAAGCAACAGGCGCTTTCGATGACGGG
>JALHLN010000058.1 GCA_022844545.1 Burkholderiales bacterium
AGGCCGAAGCTGCCGAAGCCGCGGATCTCGATGCGGTTGCCCTCGAGCAGCGCGTGCGTCATCGCGTCGAGGATCATCTTCACCGCGTACTCCGCGTCCTTCGCCACCAGCTGCGGGTAGCGCTGCGCCAGCCGCGCGATCAGTTCGGACTTGGTCATCTGACCCCTCTCCTCGAGCCTGGAGACCGTGTGCGTTACTGCTGCGGGTTGCCGCTCTTGTCGAGCTTCGCGCGCAGCAGGGCGCCGAGGTTGGTGCTGCCCGCGGCGCTGGCCGCGTTCTCGGTGCGCAGCTGCTTCATGGCCTCGGTCTCCTCCGCGGTGTCCTTCGCCTTCACCGAGAGGTTGATCGAGCGGTTCTTGCGGTCGACGTTGATGATCATCGCGGTCACGCTGTCGCCCTCCTTGAGCACGGTGCGCAGGTCCTCGATGCGGTCGCGCGAGAATTCCGAGGCGCGCAGGTAGCCCTCGGTCTCCGGCGTGATCGAGATCACCGCGCCCTTGGCGTCCACCGACTTCACCTGGCCGGTGATGATGGTGTTCTTCTCGTGGCCGGCGATGAAGTTGGTGAAGGGGTCGCCCTCGAGCTGCTTGATGCCAAGGGAGATGCGCTCGCGCTCGACGTCGATCGCCAGCACCACGGTCTCGACCTCGTCGGCCTTCTTGAAGCGCTTGACGGCTTCCTCGCCGGCCTCGCTCCAGGACAGGTCCGACAGGTGCACCAGGCCGTCGATGCCGCCGGCCAGGCCGACGAAGACGCCGAAATCGGTGATGGATTTGATCTGGCCCTTGACGCGGTCGCCCTTCTTGAACTCGCGCGCGAAGTCCTCCCAGGGATTGGGCATGCACTGCTTCATGCCCAGGGAAATCCGGCGGCGGTCCTCGTCGATCTCGAGGATCATCACCTCGACCTCGTCGCCCACCTGCACCACCTTGGAGGGATGCACGTTCTTGTTGGTCCAGTCCATCTCGGAGACGTGCACCAGGCCCTCGATGCCGGCCTCGACCTCGACGAAGGCGCCGTAGTCGGTGAGGTTGGTGACCTTGCCGAACAGGCGCGTGCCCTGCGGGTAGCGACGGGAAATGCCGACCCAGGGATCCTCGCCCAGCTGCTTCAGGCCGAGGGACACGCGGTTCTTCTCGGCGTCGAACTTGAGCACCTTGGCGGTGACCTCGTCGCCGACGTTGACGACCTCGGTCGGGTGCTTGACCCGGCGCCAGGCGAGGTCGGTGATGTGCAGCAGGCCGTCGATGCCGCCCAGGTCGACGAACGCGCCGTAGTCGGTGATGTTCTTGACGATGCCCTTGACCACCGCGCCCTCGGCGAGGGTCGACAGCAGCTGCTCGCGCTCGGCGCCCGCGGTCTCCTCCAGCACGGCGCGGCGCGACACCACCACGTTGTTGCGCTTGCGGTCGAGCTTGATGACCTTGAACTCCATGGTCTTGCCTTCGTACGGCGTGGTGTCCTTCACCGGACGCAGGTCCACCAGCGAGCCCGGCAGGAAGGCGCGGATGCTCTTCGCCATCACGGTCAGGCCGCCCTTCACCTTGCCGGTGATCACGCCCTGCACCTTCTCGCCCGTCTCCAGGGCCTTCTCCAGCTCCATCCAGGCGGCGAGGCGCTTGGCCTTCTCGCGCGACAGCATGGTCTCGCCGTAGCCGTTCTCCAGCGCCTCGATCGAGACGCTGACGAAATCGCCCGGGTTGACGCTGAGCGCGCCGGCGTCGTCGCGGAATTCCTCCAGCGGGATGATGCTCTCGGACTTCAATCCGGCGTTGACCACGACGAAGTTCTGGTCCACCCGCACCACCTCGGCGGTGATGACCTCGCCGACGCGCATTTCCTTGCGCGTCAGGCTTTCTTCGAAAAGGGCGGCGAACGAGTCGGAGGAGACTTGCGGGGAAGCGGAATTCTGTGCGACGGGGGAAACAGCGGCCATGAGGAAGTTTTGGAAAACCTTATGAAATTCGTTCTGAACCACGGGCTTGCGACCTGCGCCGCGGGTTGGGTTGCAAAAATGGGACCACCGTCAGGCGGTCCCGCCATTCCTTTTCCTGAAGAGCATCAGCACCTTATCGACCACTTCGTCGATCGTGAGCGCCGTCGAATCGAGCAAAACAGCGCCCTCCGCAGGCCTGAGCGGCGCCACCGCTCTGGCGGCGTCCCGCGCATCCCGCTCTTCCAAATCACGGGAAAGGGCCGCGAGATTAGCATGGATTCCTTTGTCTATCAACTGCTTATGCCTGCGCTGGGCACGCACCCCGACACTGGCCGTCAGGAACACTTTCAGGCTGGCGTCGGGGAACACCACCGTCCCCATGTCCCGTCCGTCGGCCACCAGCCCGGGGGCGCGGCGAAACGCCCGTTGCCGCTCCAGCAGAGCCGCCCGGACCTCGGAGATCTTCGCCACTTCGGAGGCCCGGTTACCGACCGCCTCCGTGTGTATCGGATCCGTAACATCCCGTCCGGAAAGGATAATCTTTCCATGCAGAAACGCCACATCCAGTTCCGCCGCATCCCGCG
This sequence comes from Burkholderiales bacterium, assembly GCA_022844545.1. GTDB lineage: Bacteria > Pseudomonadota > Gammaproteobacteria > Burkholderiales > SG8-39 > RBG-16-66-20. The sequence goes on from JALHLN010000058.1 coordinate 2,521, forward strand.
CCGGGTCCGTCCCGCCGACATAGGCGACCAGGCGGTAGAGCGCGCCGCTTTCCAGGTAGTGGAAACCCAGTGCCGCGGCGACCAGGCTGGCGACGGTGCCCTTGCCGGAGGCCGATGGTCCGTCGATGGCGATGACCGGTACCGAGCTCATGACGCGATCGCGGCCAGCCGCGCGAAATAGTCCGGGAAGGTCTTGCCGACGCAGTCCGGGTCATTAATGGTCACCGCCACCCCACCCAGCGCCGCGAGCGAGAAGCACATCGCCATGCGATGGTCGTCGTAGGTGTCGATCGCCGCGCCGCCCTTCAGCGTTCCCGGGACCACGCGCAGGTAGTCCTCGCCCGCCTCCACAGTGGCGCCGAGCTTGCGCAGCTCCGTCGCCATCGCCGAGATGCGGTCGGTTTCCTTGACGCGCCAGCTGGCGATGTTGCGGATGGCGCAGGGGCCGTCGGCGAACAGCGCCGCGACCGCCGCGGTCATCGCCGCGTCGGGAATGTGGTTGAGGTCGAGATCGAAGGCCCGGAGCCTTCCATTCCCGCTCGCCTCGATCCAGTCCTCGCCCAGCGTCACGTTCGCGCCCATTTTCTCCAGCACCTCGACGAAGCGCACGTCGCCCTGGATGCTGCCGCGCCCCACGCCCTGCACCCGCACCGGGCCGCCCGCGATGGCGCCCGCGGCGAGGAAATAGGAGGCCGAGGAGGCGTCGCCCTCGACGAAGATCTCGCCCGGGCTGCGGTAGTTCGCGTTCGACACCTCGAAGCGCTGCCAGCCGCGGCGGGAGACGTCGATGCCGAACTTGCGCATCAGGTTGACGGTGATCTCGACGTAGGGCTTGGAGATCAGTTCGCCCTCGACCTCGATCACCCCGACGCTCCCGGCCTTCACCGCCAGCGGTATCGCCATCAGCAGCGCGCTCAGGTACTGCGACGACATCCCGCCGCGGACGCGAATGGGCTTCGTGGCGTCGATCTTGGCCGGTTCGATCGCGAGCGGCGGGAAGCCCGCGTTGCCCAGGTACGCGATTTTCGCGCCCGCCGAACGCAGGGCCTCGACCAGGTCGCCGATCGGGCGCTCGTGCATGCGCGGCACGCCCATCAGCCGGTACTGGCCGGCCGAGAACGCGAGCACCGCGGTCAGCGGCCGGAACGCGGTGCCGGCGTTGCCCAGGAACAGGTCCATGCGCTTGCCCAGCCTGCCGCCCTTGCCGGGCACGACCACGCGCGCCAGGTCGCGGTTGTCCACCAGGATGCCGAGCTTCTGCAGCGCCTCGACCATGACCCGGGTGTCGTCGGCGTCCAGCAGGCCGCGCACCACCGTCTGTCCCTTGGCGAGCGCCGCGAGCAGCAGGACGCGGTTGGAGATGCTCTTGGAGCCCGGCAGCGCGACGGTGCCGGCCGCGCGCCGGTACGGCCCCACCGTCAGCGACTTCACGTTCGTGCCCTCACTCGAAACCGCCCTGGAGCCACTTCTCCCGCACGCCGCGCGCATCGGCGAACAACTTCTCCAGCGCGGCGCCGTCGCCCGCCTCCAGCAAGGGGCGGATGGCACGCAGCCGGTCCTCGAACGCACCCAGTTCGGCCGCCAGCTTGTCGCGGTTGGCGACGCAGATGTCGCGCCACATCTCCGGATGGCTGGAGGCGAGGCGCGTGAAATCGCGCAGGCCGCCGGCGGAATTGCCGAACAGCTGCGCCGCGTTGCCGCGGTCGGCGAACTCCTTCACCAGCGCATACGCCAGCAGGTGCGGCAGGTGGCTCACCGCCGCGAGCACTTCATCGTGCGTCTCCGGGTCCATGCGGAACACGCGCGCGCCGCAGGCCTGCCAGGCGGCCTCGATCCGCGCCACGTCGGCGGGCGCGTTCTCCGCCAGCGGCGTGAGGATGACGCGGCGGTCGCGGAACAGGTCCGCCTTCGCCGCTGCCGCGCCGCTCTTCTCGGCGCCGGCGATCGGATGGCCGGGGACGAATTGCGCGACCTTGTCCCCCAGCGCCTTGCGCGCCGCGGCGACCACGTCGCGCTTGGTGCTGCCGCCGTCGGTCACCAGGCTGCCCGCGCGCAGGCCCGGCGCCAGCGCCGAGAGCACGCGCTCGAACTGCGCCACGGGGGTGGCGACCATGACCAGGTCGCAGCCGGCGGCCTGGGCCGGGTCGGTGGCGATGGAATCGATCACGCCCAGGCGGCGGGCGGATTCCAGGTTGGCCGCGCCGCGGCCGACGCCGACCACGTGAGCGCAGACCCCGGCCGCCTTGAGGGCCAGCGCGAACGAGCCGCCGATCAGGCCGACGCCGACGATCGCGACCCTTTCGAAGCGCATCAGTCCTTCAGGCTGGCCGCGAGCGCGACCAGGAAGCGCTCGTTTTCCTCGGGGGTGCCGACGGTGACGCGCAGGTGCTCGGGCAGCTGGTAGCCGCCGCCCACCGGGCGCACGATGACGCCGCGCTTGAGCAGGCGCCGGTAGACATCGTTCGCCTTGCCCACGCGCAGGGTAATGAAGTTGCCGTGGGACGGGATCCACTCGAGACCAAGGACACGGGCGCCCTCCTCGATCTGGCGCAGCCCGGAGAGGTTCTCGGCATAGGCGCGCGCCACGAACTCCATGTCGTCCAGCGCCGCCGCCGCCGCGGCCAGCGCCAGGCTGTTGACGTTGAAGGGCTGGCGCACGCGGTTGAGCACGTCGGCCACGGACGGATGCGCGAAGGCGTAGCCGACGCGCAGGCCGGCCAGGCCGTAGGCCTTGGAGAAGGTGCGCGACACGATCAGGTTCGGGTGGCGCCTGAGCCACTTCACCGTTTCCGCCTTAAGGTCGGGCGACAGGTACTCGTTGTACGCCTCGTCGACCACGACGATGACGCGCTCGGGCACCTTGCGCAGGAAGGCCTCCAGTTCGTCCGGGCGCACGATGGTGCCGGTGGGGTTGTTCGGGTTGGCGATCCACAGCACGCTGGTCTCGGCGTCCACCGCCACGGCCATGGCGGCGAGGTCGTGCCCCCAGTTCTTCGCCGGCACCTGGATGCCGCGCGCGCCGCGCGCCTGCGTCGCCAGCGGGTACACCGCGAAGCAGTGCTGCGAGTACACCGCCGAGCGGCCCTGGCCGAGGAACGCGAGCGACACCAGCTCCAGCACGTCGTTGGAGCCGTTGCCGAGCACGATCGAGCCCATGTCGACGCCGTAGCGCTTCGAGAGCGCGAACTTCAGGTCGTGGCCGTTGCCGTCCGGGTACCGGGCCACCTCGGCGAGGGCGGCGTCGATCGCGGCACGCGTGCGCGGCCCGATGCCGCGGGGGTTCTCGTTGGAGGCGAGCTTGACGATGCTCTCCTCCTTCAGGCCCATCTCGCGCGCCAGTTCGGAGATCGGTTTGCCAGGCTGGTAGGGCGCGATCGAGCGGATGTAGGACGGGGCGAGCTCGCAGGGATCCATTTTCATGTTGGTCGGCTACCTCAGTCGGCCACCGGGTACGAGCCCAGGACCTTCAGGAACGGCGCGAGCTTCTCCAGCTCGGCCAGTGCGGCGGCGACCGGCGCATCGGACCGATGCCCGATCAGGTCGGCGTAGAAGTAATACTCCCACTGCCCGACGCGCGTCGGGCGGGACTCGAAGCGCGACATGCTGACGCGGTGCCTCGCCAGCGGACTGAGCAGCGCATGCACCGCGCCGGGCTGGTTGGGCGCGGACATCACGATGGAGGTGGCATCGCGGCCGGTGGGGCCGGGATCGATGGCGCCCAGGGCGAGGAAGCGGGTGACATTGTTGGGTTCGTCCTCGATCCTCGCCGCGAGCAGCTTGAGGCCATAGCGTCCGGCGGCGATCTCCGGGCCGATGGCGCAGGCCGAGGCCTCCCTGGAGGCAAGACGCGCGGCTTCGGCGTTGCTCGACACCGGCACCCGTTCGGCGTGCGGCAGGTGCTGCGCCAGCCAGCGCTGGCATTGACCCAGCGATTGCGCATGCGAGTAGACGCGCTTCACGCCCGCAGTGCCGGCTTTCTTCCCGGACACCTTGCGCATCAGGTTCTGGTGCACGCGCAGGCGGATCTCGCCGCAGATGCGCAGCGGCGTCTGCAGCAGCAGGTCAAGGCTGCGGCCGACGGCACCTTCGGACGAGTTCTCCACCGGCACCACGGCGAAATCGGCCCCGCCCGTCTCGGCGGCACGGAACACCTCGTCGAAGGAGGCGAACGGCAGGGCCTGGACCGCGTGGCCGAACTGCTTCAGCGCCGCCATCTCGCTGAAGGTCCCCGCCGGCCCGAGGTAAGCCACGCGCAGCGACTGCTCCAGCGCGCGGCAGGAGGAGATGACCTCGCGGAACACCGCGGCGATGCGCTCGTTGCCCAGCGGCCCCCGGTTGGCGGCCGCCATGCGGCGCAGGATCTGCGCCTCGCGCTCGGGACGGTAGGCCGGCGCGCCGGCCTTCAGCTCGCCGATGCGCCGCGCCAGCGCCGCGCGCCGGTTGAGCGACTCGAGCAGGCGTTGGTCGATGGCGTCGATCTCGCCTCGCAGCGCGGCGATGTCCGCCTCGCCCCTGGTCTTGCGGCTCACGCTTCCGCCGGCAGGTAGCGCACCGCGAGCACGCCCTTGATCGCGCGCAGGTCCTCCAGCGCGTCCTCCGGGACCGGGCTGTCCACGTCCACCAGCGTATAGGCCATCTCGCCCCTGGACTTGTTGAGCATGTTGTGGATATTTATCTTGCGGCGGCCCATGGCGTTGGAGATGCTGGCCAGCATGTTGGGCACGTTGGCATTGGCGATCGCCAGCCGCCACGGCGACTCGCGCGGCATCTGCGCGTCGGGGAAGTTGACCGCGTTCTCCATGGTGCCGTGGGCGATGTACTCGCGCACCTGGTCGGCGACCATCACCGCGCAGTTGTCCTCGGCCTCGGCGGTGGAGGCGCCCAGGTGCGGCAGCGCCACCACGCCAGGCTGCCCGATCAGCTCGGCGGAAGGGAAATCGGTGACGTAGCAGCGCAGGTGCTTCGCCGCGAGGCTCTTCAAGGCCGCTTCGTCGTCAACCACGCCGTCGCGCGAGAAATTGAGCAGCACCGCGCCCGCCTTCATGTGCTTGAGGTTCTTCGCGTTGACCAGGTTGCGGGTCTTCTCCACCAGCGGCACGTGCAGGCTGACGAAGTCGCTCGCCCGCAGCAGCTCGTCCACCGAATGCGCCTTGCGCACTTGCGAGGGCAGGCTCCAGGCCGCCTCGACGGTGATCTCCGGGTCGTAGCCGAGCACGTTCATGCCGAGGCGGATCGCGGCGTCGGCCACCAGGCTGCCGATCTTGCCGAGTCCCACGACGCCCAGCGTGTGGCCGGGCAGCTCAACCCCGGCATAGGCCTTCTTGCCGCCCTCGACCTGCTTCTCCAGGTCCTTCGCGTGCTTGTCGAGTCGATTGACGAAATCGAGCGCCGGCGCGAGGTTGCGCGCCGCCATCAGCATCCCCGCCACCACCAGCTCCTTCACCGCGTTGGCGTTGGCGCCGGGCGCGTTGAACACCGGCACGCCCAGCTTCGACAGCGCGGGGATCGGGATGTTGTTGGTGCCGGCGCCGGCGCGCGCCACCGCCTTCAGGTTGGCGTCGAACGCCATGCCGTGCATGTCAGCCGAGCGCACCAGGATGACGTCCGGCGATCTTGCTTCCTTGACCACCGCGAAGCGCTCCGCGGGCAGGCGCTTCAGGCCCACTTGGGCGATCGGGTTCAGCACCAGAACTTCCAGTTTTCGCGCGGCTTTAACCATGCTGTTTCTCGAATTCCTTCATGTAGTCCACCAGCGCGCGCACGCCCTCGACCGGCATGGCGTTGTAGATCGAGGCCCGCATCCCGCCCACCGAGCGATGGCCCTTCAACTGCACCATGCCGCGCGAATCCGCCCCTTTCAGGAAGGCGTCGTCCAGCTTGGCGTCCGCGAGCGTGAACGGCACGTTCATGCGCGAGCGGTCCGCCCTGGCCACCGGGTTGCGGTAGAAGGAGCCGGCGTCGATCAGATCGTAGAGGAGTTTCGCCTTGGCGACGTTGCGCCGCTCCATCTCGGCCAGCCCGCCCTGGGCCTTGATCCACTTGAACACCAGGCCGGCGACGTAGATGGCGTAGGTGGCCGGCGTGTTGAGCATGGAGTCGGCCAGCGCCTGCTGCTTGTAGTCCATCACCGAAGGCGTGCCCCTGGCGGCCTTGCCGACGAGGTCGTCGCGAACGATGACGATGGTGAGGCCCGCCGGGCCGATGTTCTTCTGCGCGCCGGCGTAGATCAGGCCGAACCTCGATACGTCCAGCGCGCGTGACAGGATGTGCGAGGAGGCGTCGGCGACCAGGATGAGTCCCTTCGCATCCGGAATGACGTGGTACTCGACGCCGCCGATGGTTTCGTTGGAGCAATAGTGGACGTACGCGGCCTCGGGCCTGAGGTCCCAGTCCATCGGCGCGTAGGTGAAGGCCTTGTCCTCGGAGGAGGCGGCGACGTGGATGTCGCCGTATGCCTGCGCTTCCTTGGCCGCCTTCTTCGACCACTCGCCGGTGACCACGTAGTCGGCCTTGCCCTTGCCCGCCATCAGGTTCATCGGGATCTGGGCGAACTGCAGCGTCGCCCCGCCCTGCAGGAAAAGCACCCTGTAGTTCGACGGCACGGCCAGCAGCTCGCGCAGGTCCTTCTCGGCCTCGGCGGCGATGGAGATGAACTCCTTGCCGCGATGGCTCATTTCCATCACGCACATGCCCGAGCCGTGCCAGTCGAGCATCTCGTCGGCGGCGCGCGACAGGACTTCCTCCGGGAGCGCCGCCGGACCGGCGCTGAAATTGAAGATTCGCATGGCGTGTCCGTCCCGCGTCAGTGCAGGGTCGGCGCCGGAGGCGCGTCCGCTTCGGCGGCCGGGTCGGGGTGATCCCCGCCGTTGCCTCCGCCATTCCCGTTGCCGTTGCCGTTGCCTTCGACCTCGTCGCGCTCGACGATGCGCTCGACCCCGGCCAGCTTCTCGCCTTCCGAGAGCGCGATCAGCGTCACGCCCTGCGTCGAGCGCCCCATCTCGCGGATTTGCGCGACCGCGGTACGGATCAGCACCCCGCCCGTGGAGATCAGCATCACCTCGTCGCTCTCCTCCACCAGCACCGCGCCCACCAGGGCGCCATTGCGCTCGCTGGCCTGGATCGCGATCATGCCCAGTCCGCCGCGGCCGTGCTTGGTGTACTCGGCGATCGCGGTGCGCTTGCCGTAGCCGTTCTCGGTCGCGGTCAGCACCGACTGCGACTCGTCCCTCGCCGCGAGCATGCTGACCACGCGCTCGCGGCCGCCCTCGGGCAGGCGCATGCCGCGCACGCCGGTGGCCTGGCGGCCCATCGGCCGCACGTCCTCCTCATGGAAGCGGATCGCCTTGCCTTCCGAGGAAAACAGCATGACGTCGGTATTGCCGTCGGTGAGCGCGGCGCCCACCAGATAGTCGCCCTCGTCGAGGTTCACGGCGATGATCCCGGAGGGACGCGGGCGCGAGAAGTCCGCGAGCGGGGTCTTCTTCACCGTGCCCTGCGCGGTGGCCATGAACACGAAGTGGTTCTCGTCGAACTCCTTCACCGGGACCACCGCGGTGACCTTCTCGCCCTCCTCGAGCGGGAACATGTTCACCATCGGCTTGCCGCGCGCGGTGCTGCCGCCCTGGGGCACCTCGAACACCTTCAGCCAGTACAGGCGGCCCCGGTTGGAGAAGCACAGCAGGTAGTCGTGCGAGTGCGCCACGAACAGGCGCTCGATGAAGTCATCGTCCTTTGTGGTGGCCGCGGTGCGCCCGCGCCCACCGCGCCTTTGCGCCCTGTAATCCGCCAGCGGCTGCGACTTGACGTAGCCGCCGTGGGAGAAGGTGACCACCATGTCCTGCGGCGCGATCAGGTCCTCGAGCGAGATGTCCTCGGCGACGGTGACGATCTCGCTCCTCCTCCTGTCGCCGAACTCCTCGCGCACAGCTTTCAGCTCGGCGGCGATGATGGCGGTGATGCGCGCCGGCTTGTCCAGGATGTCGAGCAGGTCGGCGATGGTGGTCATCACCTCGCGGTACTCGTCGCGGATCCTGTCCTGCTCCAGGCCGGTGAGGCGCTGCAGCCGCAACTCGAGGATCGCCTGCGCCTGCTCGGGCGAGAGGCGGTAGCCCTCGTCCCTGAGGCCGAACTCGGCGGCGAGGCCCTCGGGGCGGAATGCCGCGGCGCTGACCGCGCCGGCGTTAGCCGCGGAAACGCGGGAGAGCATCTCGCGCACCAGGTCCGATTGCCAGGGGCGGCCGAGCAGCGCCTGCTTCGCCTCCACCGGCGAGGGCGCGCGCTTGATGAGCTCGATGACCTCGTCGACGTTGGACAGCGCCACCGCGAGGCCCTCCAGGATGTGGCCGCGCTCGCGCGCCTTCTTCAGCTCGAACACCGTGCGCCGCGTCACCACCTCGCGGCGGTGGCCGACGAAGGCGTCGATCATCTGCTTGAGGTTCAGCAGCCGCGGCTGGCTGTCGACCAGCGCCACCATGTTCATGCCGAAGCTGTCCTGCAGCTGGGTCTGCTTGTACAGGTTGTTGAGCACCACCTCGGGCAGCTCGCCGCGCTTGAGCTCGACGACGACGCGGATGCCTTCCTTGTCGGACTCGTCGCGGATGTCGGAGATGCCCTCGATCTTCTTCTCCGTGACCAGTTCCGCGATCCGCTCCAGCAGCACCTTCTTGTTCACCTGGTAGGGCAGCTCGTCGACGACGATCTGCTGGCGGTCGCTCTTGCCCGGGATGTCCTCGAAGTGCGTGCGCGCGCGCATCACCACGCGGCCGCGACCGGTGCGGTAGCCCTCGTGCACGCCGGCGATGCCGTAGATGATCCCGGCGGTGGGGAAGTCCGGCGCCGGCATCAGCTTGATCAGTTCCTCGATGGCGCAGGCCGGGTTCTCCAGCAGCAGCAGGCAGGCGTCCACCACCTCGCCCAGGTTGTGCGGCGGGATGTTGGTGGCCATGCCGACCGCGATTCCGGAGGAGCCGTTGATCAGCAGGTTCGGGATCCGCGCCGGCAGGATCAGCGGCTCGTGCTCCGAGCCGTCGTAGTTCGGGCCGAAGTCCACCGTCTCGCGGTCGATGTCGGCCAGCAGCTCGTGGCCGATCTTCGCCATCCGGATCTCGGTGTAGCGCATCGCCGCGGCGTTGTCGCCGTCCACCGAGCCGAAGTTGCCCTGGCCGTCCACCAGCATGTAGCGCAGCGAGAAATCCTGCGCCATGCGCACGATGGTGTCGTACACCGCGGTGTCGCCGTGCGGGTGGTACTTGCCGATGACGTCGCCCACGATGCGCGCCGACTTCTTGTAGGCGCGGTTCCAGTCGTTGGACAGCTCGTGCATCGCGTAGAGCACCCGGCGGTGCACCGGCTTCAATCCGTCGCGAACGTCGGGCAGGGCGCGCCCGACGATGACGCTCATGGCGTAGTCGAGGTACGACCGGCGCATCTCCTCTTCGAGGCTGACCGGGATCGTTTCCTTGGCGAAGGCTTCCATTGCGGCTCTTTTTCTGGGGTGGCGGGCGGCGGCCGCTGCAGTTGTGAAAGGGTCCGGAGACGGGATCGCGAAACAGGCTGGCGGATGCTGCGTTTTTCGAGGCCGGATTTTACCATGCAGGCACCGGTTTTCCCTCGCGATCCGGACCTCGGGCGGCGGCCCGTGCTCTATACTGCGTTCCATTTCGGCGGCATGACGCAGAAACTCCTCATCAGCGCGCGCTGGGTGGTTCCGGTGGAGCCCGACGGCGCCGTGCTCGCCGGCCACGCGGTGGCGGTACGCGACGGCCGCATCGAGGCCGTGCTGCCGATCGCCGAGGCCGAAGCGCGGTTCGCCGACTACGCGCGCGAAGACCTCCCCGACCATGCCCTGATCCCCGGGCTGGTCAACGCGCACACCCACGCCGCGATGTCGCTCATGCGCGGCATGGCCGACGACCTGCCGCTGATGCGCTGGCTGCAGGAACACGTCTGGCCGGCGGAGGCGAAGCACGTCTCGCCGCAGTTCGTGAAGGACGGCACCCTGCTCGCCTGCGCCGAGATGCTGCGCGGCGGAATCACGTGCTTCAACGACATGTACTTCTTCCCCGAGGCCGCGCTCGAGGCCGCGCAACTGGCTGGCATGCGCGCCGCGCTGGGCATGATCGTGATCGAGTTTCCCTCCGCCTACGCCTCGGACCCGGACGATTACCTCGCCAAGGGCCTCGCGCTGCGCGACCGCTGGCGCGAGCATCCGCTGCTCTCGTTCTGCCTCGCGCCTCACGCGCCCTACACCGTGTCGGATGCGACCTTCCGCAAGATCGCGACCCTCGCGGGCGAGATCGAGGTCCCGGTGCATGTCCACCTGCACGAGACCGAGGACGAGATCGCGCAGTCCGTGGCGCAGCACGGCCTGCGGCCGCTGGAGCGATTGCGCCGCCTGGGCCTCGCCGGGCCGGGCCTGATCGCGGTGCACGCCGTCCACCTGGAAGACGAGGAAATCGCGCTGCTGGCGCGCCATGGGGCCACCGTGGCGCATTGCCCGAGCTCGAATCTCAAGCTCGCCAGCGGCTTCGCGCCGGTGGCGAAGCTGGCGCGGGCCGGTGTGGGCCTTGCGCTTGGCACCGACGGTGCGGCGAGCAACAACCGCCTCGACCTGATGGAAGAGATGCGCCTCGCGGCGCTGCTGGCCAAGGCCGTGGCGAAGAACGCCGAGGCGCTGCCGGCGCGCGCCGCGCTCAGGGCGGCGACCTTGGGCGGCGCCGCCGCGCTGGGCCTGGAGGCGCGCATCGGCTCCATCGTCGCGGGCAAGGAGGCGGACCTCGCCGCCGTGGTGCTGCAGGGCGCGCCGGAGCTGGATCCCTGCTACGACCCGGTCTCGCAGCTCGTCTATGTGGCGGGACGGCAACAGGTGAGCCACGCCTGGGTGGCGGGACGTTGCCTGTTGCGGGAGGGAAACCTGCAAAATGACGCGCTGTTGGGCTTGGACACCCGCACCAAGTTATGGCAGAATGTCCTCAGGGAATGCCCATAGTCTTGAATAGTCAAAAGAAATCGGACATTTTCACCTTATTCCAGAGAAGCCGAAAGGGAAACGCATGAACAACAAACTTTGGACCTCGCTGCTGGCCGCTGCCGGTGTGATGCTTTCCGGTGCGTCCTTCAACGCCGCGGCGCAGGGCTATTGGACCGGCCCGGCGAACTCCGTTTGGAAGAACTCCGTCGGCCAGTGCTGGCGCGCCGGCTACTGGACTCCCGCGATGGCGACCGCCGAGTGCGATCCGGACCTGGTTCCGAAGCCGGCTGCCAAGCCGGTGCCCCCGCCCCCGCCGCCCCCGGTGAAGCCGGCCCCCGCGCCGGCTCCGAAGCCGGCCCCCGCGAAGCCCAAGCCCGTCGCCGCCAAGGTGACGCTCGCCGCCGACGTGCTGTTCGACTTCGACAAGGCGGTGCTGAAGCCCGATGGCAAGTCCAAGCTCGATGACCTCGCCGCCAAGGTGAAGGACATCAACCTGGAAGTGGTGATCGCGATCGGCCACACGGACTCGATCGGCTCGGACGCCTACAACCAGAAGCTGTCGGTGCGCCGCGCCGAGTCGGTCAAGGCCTACCTGGTGTCCAAGGGCGTGGAGCCGAACCGGATCTACACCGAGGGCAAGGGCGAGAAGCAGCCGGTGGCCAGCAACAAGACGAAGGACGGCCGCCAGAAGAACCGCCGGGTGGAGATCGAGATCATCGGGACGCGCAAGAACTAAGCGCCCCCGAGCCTCGCGAAAAGCCCCGCTCCGGCGGGGCTTTTTGTTTCTGGAACCCCGTTCGACAATGCCGACCATGCAGACCAATGCCGATCCCGCCGAACTCGCCAAATTCGGCGAGCTCGCGCACCGCTGGTGGGACCCGCAAGGCGAGTTCCGGCCGCTGCATGAAATCAACCCGCTGCGCCTCGCCTGGATCGACCAGCTCTGCGCCTTGCGCGGAAAAGCAGTCGCCGATGTCGGTTGCGGCGGCGGCATCCTTGCCGAGGCCATGACAAGGTTGGGAGCGCACGTCACCGGCATCGACCTTGCCGCGAAACCGCTCAAGGTGGCCCAGTTGCACCTGCTGGAGAGTCAGTTGGAAGTCGAATACCTGCTGACCTCCGCCGAGCACCTCGCAGCGGAACGCCCTGGCGCCTACGACGTCGTGACCTGCATGGAACTGCTGGAGCACGTGCCCGATCCGGCCAGCACGGTCGCGGCCTGCGCGAAGCTGGCGAAGACCGGCGGGCGCGTGGTGTTCTCCACCATCAACCGCAATCCCAAGTCCTACCTGTTCGCGGTGATCGGCGCCGAGTACGTGCTCAAGCTGCTGCCGAAAGGCACCCATGACTACGGGCGCTTCGTGAAGCCCTCCGAGCTGTCGCGCTGGTGCCGCGATGCCGGGCTGCGGACGCTCGAGATGAAGGGCATGACCTACAACCCCTTGACCAGGGCCTACCGCCTGGGAGAGGACTGCGACGTGAACTACCTCGTCTGCTGCGGCAAGGATGGCTAGCGCCGTCCTGTTCGACTTCGACGGCACCCTCGCCGACACCGCGGCGGACCTGTCGCGGGCGCTGAACCGCGTGCGCGCCGACCGCGGCCTTGGCGAAGTGCCCCTGGAGCAACTGCGCGGCCACGCCTCCGCCGGCGCGCGCGGCCTGCTGGGCGCGGGCATGGGCGTCCTGCCGGAGCACGACGAGTTCAAGCCGCTGCGCGAAGCGTTCCTGAAGCACTACGCCGAGCACATTTGCGTGGACACGCGACTGTTCCCGGGCGTGGAGGAACTCCTGTCCGCGATCGAGGTGCGCGGCCTGCGCTGGGGCATCGTCACCAACAAGTCCACCAGCCTGACGCGGCTGGTGGTCAGGGAACTGGGCCTCGAGGCGCGCGCCGCCTGCGTGGTCTGCGGCGACACCACGCCGCACCTGAAGCCGCATCCGGCCTCGCTGCTGCACGCGGCGGGAGAGCTGAAGGTCGCGACCGCGGATTGCATCTATCTTGGCGACGACCTGCGCGACATCCAGGCCGCGCGCGCCGCCGGCATGCGCCCGGTGGCGGTGGCCTGGGGCTACGGCGAGGACCTTGCCTCGTGGAACGCCGACGCCATCCTGCAGCGGCCGGAGGACTTGATATCCCGGCTCTGAGACCCCATGTGAGACAATGCAGTCGAAGCATCGAATTCGGGGGTGACCTGGTTTCGACGCAGGTGTTGAAGCAGCACAGGGCATGCCGAGGCGCAGTTACCTCGTAAATCCATCTGCAAACACTACAAACGCCAACGACGAGCGTTTCGCTCTCGCCGCCTAATACCGGCGAGACGCTGCACTGATCTGCTGATGGGTCAGGCCTCCTAAAAGAGGTGCAGCGTCATTTTCATCAGCCCCTCTCCGGGGTGTGGCCGCTTCGCCCCGGGGATCCGTCGAAGCGGCTAGCCGAAGACCAGCCTGCCGGTCGGCGTGTCCAAGGCGAAGCTCAAATGACCAGGCTAAGCATGTAGTCCTGACTGTGGAAGGCTTGCGGACGCGGGTTCGACTCCCGCCACCTCCACCACGCATGTCGAGAACCGTCGCGCTCGCCGGGGCCACCGGCCTCGTCGGCCGGGAGATCCTGCGGGGCCTCCTCGCCGATTCTTCGGTTGCCGTGATCCACGTG
>JALHLN010000059.1 GCA_022844545.1 Burkholderiales bacterium
GTGCCGTGCACCTGCCGCATCCAGCGCGGCTCGGCCGGGACGAGCGCGCGCAGTTTTGCCCGCGCCGCCGCCTGCTTCATGTCGCCCATGGCGCGCGTGGTGACCAGCGCGCGCACCGCGGCGGGCGCTTCCCAATCCGGCGCAAGGCACTCAGCCCTCACGCTGCAGCCTCGCCAGGAGCTGCTTCATGTCCGCGGGCAGCGGCGCGCTCCAGCCGACGCGCTTCCCGCTGCGCGGGTGCACCAGCTCCAGTTCCGCCGCGTGCAGCGCCTGGCGCGGGAACGCGACCGCGTGGCGGGTGCCCCTGCGGTACACCGGGTCGCCCACCAGCGGATGGCGGATGTGCTGGAAGTGCACCCGGATCTGGTGCGTGCGGCCGGTGTCCAGCGAGCACTCGACCAGCGCGCAATGGCCGAAGCGCTCCAGCACGCGGTAGCGCGTGCGCGCTTCCTTGCCGCGCTGGGAGACCATCATGCGCGTGCGCAGCTTGGGATCCCGCCCGATCGGCGCGTCGATGGTGCCCGAGCCCGGCGGGTCGCCCTGCACCAGCGCGAGGTAGCGGCGCTTGACGGTGCGCGCCGCCAGCTGCGCGGCCAGGTTCGCCTGCGCGCTGACGTTGCCCGCCACCACCAGCAGGCCGCTGGTGTCCTTGTCCAGGCGGTGCACGATGCCCGCGCGCGGCACCTGGCGCAGCTCCGGCGCGTGCGCGAGCAGCCCGTTCATGAGCGTGCCCTCGGGATTGCCCGCCCCCGGATGCACCACCAGCCCGGCGGGCTTGTTGATGACGATCAGGTCCGGGTCCTGGTGGACGATGGCGAGCGCCATCTTCTGCGCCCGGGGCGCGGCCACGTCCGCCGCCGGCGGCGGGCGCAGCTCGACGGCCTCGGTGCCGATGACAGGGAGACTCGGCGGCGCCGCGCTGCCGTTCACCAGGATATGCCCTGATTTCAGCCAGGCCTGCAGGCGGTTGCGTGAATACTGCGGGAACAACCTGGCGAGCGCCTGGTCCAACCGCAGTCCGCCCAGGTCGCGCGGGACCCGCGCGGTGAGCGCGGCGACGAACGCGTCCTCCCAGTCGGCCTCGTCTTCCGGAGCAGTATAATTTTCCGCCATGAAACGCAGTGTACAAGCCGCCCGCGGCCTCCTCCTCGCCCTGTGCCTGCCGCTCGTGCTGGGCCTGGGCGGCTGCGGCCTGCTGCCCAAGGACAACGACGAAACCACCGGCTGGTCCGCGCAGCGCCTGTACGGGGAGGCCAAGGACGCGATGAGCGCGAAGAACTACGAGCGCGCGATCAAGATGCTGGAGACGCTCGAGGCGCGCTATCCCTACGGGCGCTTCGCGCAGCAGGCGCAGCTGGAGGTGGCCTACGCGTACTGGAAATCGGGCGAGCGCGCCTCGGCCCTTGCCGCCGCGGACCGCTTCATCAAGATGTACCCGGGCCACGCCAGCGTCGACTACGCCTACTACCTTAAGGGCCTGGTCAACTTCAACGAGAACCAGGGCCTGCTCAGCATCCTGGACAACCCGGACATGACCGAGCGCGACCCCAAGGGCGCGCGGGACTCCTTCGAGGCCTTCAAGGAAGTCGTGAACCGCTTCCCCGACTCCAAGTACCGCGACGACGCCGCGGCGCGGATGCGCTACCTGGTCAACACGATGGCGCAGCACGAGGTGCACGTGGCGCGCTACTACATGAAGCGCGGCGCCTACGTCGCCGCCGCGAACCGCGCGCAGTACGCGGTGCAGAACTACCCGCAGGCCCCCGCGGTCGAGGAGGCGGTGTTCATCATGGTCAAGGCCTACGACGCGCTCAACATGGCCGACCTGCGCGACGCCGCCGACCGCGTAATGCGCAAGAACTTCCCCCAGAGCAAGTACCTCGCCGGCTACAAACCGAGCGCGCCCTGGTGGAAACTCTGGGACCCGAACTGGTAGGTAGAAAATAGGGACAGTCCCCATTTTCCCCCGTCTTCCGTTGCCGTCCGGAAAATGGGGACTGTCCCTGATTTTTACTTCACCTGAATGTTCTCGTCCGCGATGTAGGCGCGGATCACGCTTTCCATGTCGGCATCGGGCTTGAAGCCCATCGCCAGCGCGCGCGGGGTGCGGAAGTTCACCGGCCAGGTCTTGACGATCGCCTGGATGCGCGCGTCGGCCTTGTAGACCACGCGCTTCGCCACCTCGTCTCCCGCCACCTTGCGCAGCGCCTCGATCATCTGCGCCACGCTCGCGGTAATGCCCGGCAGGTTGAGCCAGCGTTGCGTGCCCCAGGCTTCCGGCGGCAGTTCCCAGGCGTGGATGAAGGCCTCCACCACGCGCCCCGGCGACAGCAGCCAGACGCCAGTCTCCGGCCCCACAGGGCATTCCGACACCACGCCGTTCAGCGGCTCGCGGATGATGCCGCTGGCGAAGGACGAGGCCGCGGCATTGGGCTTGCCGGCGCGCACCACGACGGTCGGCAGCCTGAGCGAGCGCCCGTCGATGAAGCCCTTGCGCGAGTAGTCCGACACCAGGTACTCGCCGATCACCTTCTGCGCGCCGTAGGAGGTCTGCGGATTGGCGATGGTGGAATCGTCCAGCACCGGCGGCAGCTCGCCGCCGAACGCCGCCACGGAACTGGTGTAGACCAGACGCGGCGGCGGCGCACCTTCCTTCCCGCATTTGCGCATTTGCGCCAGCAGCAGCTCCATGCCCTTGTAGTTGACGCGCATGCCGAGGTCGAAGTCCGCCTCCGCAGCTCCGCTCACCACCGCGGCGAGGTGGAACACCGCGTCGGTGTCCGGCGTGCACACGCGCGCGATCGTCGCCGCGTCGGAAACGTCCCCGGTCACCGCTCTCAGCCGTGGCTCTTGCGCCGCGGCCGGCGGGAAGGCGCCGTCCAGAAGGGTGATGGATGTGACCGGCCCGCCGCCCAGCGTGCCGCGCGCGAGCAGCGTCTTCGCCAGCCGGAAACCGAGGAAACCGCCGCCGCCCGTGATGAGTATGTTCATGTTTCCATTCTAGCGAAGAACGCCTCCACGTCCGCCAGTTCGCGGGTCTGTTTCATGCGGGGAAGGCTGGCACGGATGGCACGCCCGTAGGGCTTCGAATACAGGCGCGGATCGCACAGCACCAGCACGCCGCGGTCGTTCTCGTCGCGGATCAGGCGCCCGGCGCCCTGCTTCAGCTGCAGCACCGCCTGCGGCAGCTGGAACTCCATGAACGGGTTGCCGCCGCCGGCGCGCAGCGCCTCGATGCGCGCCGCGAGCACCGGGTCATCCGGCGGCGCGAACGGCAGCTTGTCGATCAGCACCACCGACAGCGCCTCGCCGCGCACGTCCACGCCCTCCCAGAACGAGGCCGCGCCCAGCAGCACCGCGTTGCCGAGCGTCCGGAAGCGCTCGAGCAGCTCGCTGCGCGATCCGGTGCCCTGCGCGAGCAGCGGGTATTCGATCCTGTCCTTCAGCAACTCGTGCGCGCGGCGCAGCGCGCGCAGGGTGGTAAAAAGCAGGAACGCGCGCCCGCCGCTCGCGCGCAGCACCGGCAGCGCGGCCTCGATGACCGCGGGCGTGAATTCCGGGTCGTTCGGGTCGGCCGGCAGGTTGCGCGGCGTGTAGAGCAGAGACTGGCGCTCGAAATCGAACGGACTGGGCCAGGTTCGAGATACAGCTTCCTCGATTCCCAGCTCGCGCTTGAAATGGGTGAAGTCCTCGCCAACGGCAAGCGTGGCGGAGGTGAAGATCCAGGCGCGCGGATGGTCCAGCATCTGCTTGCGGAACTGCGCCGCGGGCGACAGCGGCGTGACGTGCAGCTGGAGCGAACCGCCGAAAACCTCCACCCAGCGCACGTCCTCCCTGCCTTCAGCCTCGCGAATGCACGCGAGCGTGACCCCGCTTTCCGCGGCCCGCCGCAGGCAGGCAGCCAGGCCCTCGGAGCGCTCGGCCTGGTCGGCCAGCGCCGCTTCCAGCGCGTGCAATCGCTCGGCCACCGCATCTAGCGCCGCGGAGAATCCCTCCCGCGCCATGGCCTGGCTCCAGGCGATGCGCGCGCCCTCGCCGCCGAACACGAGGCGCAGGTCGCGCGCCGCCTTTTCCAGCCGCGCGGCGAGGGCGTCGAAATCCGGCGACGCGCCGCCCGCCGCGCGCAGCTCCAGCCGCGCGTCGCGCGACAGCTCCACCAGCTGCGCGCTCGCCACCGTGTCGCCGAAAAAGAGGCGCGCGGTCTCGGCCAGCTGGTGCGCCTCGTCGAAGATCACCGTGTTGCAGGCGGGCAGCAGTTCGGCCACGCCTTCGTCCCGCAGCAGCACGTCGGCGAAGAAGAGATGGTGGTTGATGACCACCACCTCGGCGGCCTGCGCGTCCTTGCGCGCGCGCATGACGAAGCAGTCCTTGTACTTGGGGCATTCCTGCCCGAGGCAGTTCTCGCGCGTCGAGGTGGCGTGCTGCCAGACCGGCGCGTCCTCGGGCACTTCGGCCAGGTCGGCGCGGTCGCCGGAGAGACTGGTGCGCGCGAAGGCCTCGATCTGGCGCAGGCGCGCCGCGTCCTCGCGCGAGGCGAAGCGCGCCTCCTCGCCGGCGCGCTCGAGGCGATGCAGGCAGACGTAGTTGGCGCGGCCTTTGAGAAGCGCAGTGCTGGTGCCTAAAGCCAGGGCCTCGCGCACCGCTGGCAGGTCGCGCCGGTGCAGTTGGTCCTGCAGCGTCTTGGTCCCCGTGGACACGATGACCTTGCCGCCGGCGAGCAGCGCGGGCACCAGGTAGGCGAAGGTCTTGCCGGTGCCGGTGCCCGCCTCCACCGCGAGCATGCCGGTGGACTGGATGGCCTCGAGGATCGCCTGCGCCATCTCCAGCTGCTGGGGACGGGGGCTGTAGCCGGGCACCTGCAACGCCAGCGGTCCGCCCGCGGCGAAAATCTTCTGCAGCGGGATCAGTTCCGCAACTCCTCGACCTTGACCCAGGTGCTGCTGGAGCCTGAAGCGCGCGCATCGCCCGAGGACAGGATACCGCTGCCGGAACGCGAACTGCTCGTGCTCGCCCCGCCCAGGTCGATCCATTCCCCGAGCCGGCCGCTCACCGTGGTGGCGACGCGCTGCGACTGGATCGCGCCCGGCGCGCCGCCGGAAACGAAGCTTTCGCGCTGTGGCGCGATCTCCAGGTGCACGGTGTCGCCCGAGAGGCGCGGCACCACCTCGAACCCGGTGGAGGCCTGCTGGATCACCGTCGTGGTCTCGCGCACGACCCGGCCATCGGGCGAGCGGTACACCTGCCTCTGCTGCAAAGGCCGCGATTCGCCGGAGCCGATCATGGCGCGGCCGCCTTCCAGCACCTGCACGCGCTGGTCCACGCGCTCGTCGCTGGCCGAGCGCGCATCGGCGATGCGCACGTCGACCCGGGAATCGCCCGGGCGCAAGTCCACGCGCGCGCCGGCGCTGCGCCGCATCTCCTCCGCGGTGGCGCCCTGGCGCACCGAAATCACCAGCCGCCGCGGCGGCCGGTCGATGGAATCGAGCACCGCTCGCAGCTCGGCCAGGTTCTTCGGGCTGGTGCGCACGATGAGCTGGTAGCCCTGCCCGGTGAGCACGCCGCCGGGCTCGAGCAACGGGCGCAGGATCGGGATCACCTGCTCGGCGCTGCGGCTGCGCAACTGCAGGATCTCCAGGTCGCCCTGGGCCTGCGCCAGTCCGCAGGCGAGCAGCAGCCCGAACAACAGATAACGTAAGTGGTTGCTTTCCATCCCGAAATTGTCTAAATTGCCTGAAGTATGATTCGTAATTTACTGTATTTATTGATCTTTGCAGCCGCCGTTTCCGGCTGCGGCAGCCTTCCGATGACGGCGCCGGCGCGTGAACCCGTCGCCGCGCCCACCCCTGCACCAGCGCCCGCACCCGATCCGATTCCCTCCGCCGAGCGGGCCGAAGCGCTGCTCCAGGTCCTGCTCGCGCTCGGGATCGACTACCGGCCGGGCGGAAACTCCCCGGCGACCGGGTTCGATTGCAGCGGGCTCGTGGCCCATGTGTTCCGCGAAGCTTACGGCATCCGCTTGCCGCACAACGCCCGCGCCCAGAGCGAAGCCGGTGCGCCCGTGCCGCAGGAAGACCTGCAGGCAGGCGACCTTGTCTTCTACAACACGCTCAAGCGGCCGTTCTCCCATGTCGGCATCTACATTGGCGACGGCAAGTTCGTCCACGCGCCGAAGCAGGGCGCGCAGGTGCGGGTGGAATCCATCCGCGGCTCGTACTGGCGGCAGCGCTTCAACGGCGCCCGGCGCATCGAGCCCGGCGCCTGATTCAACTGAAAGTCGTTCTCATTGACTTTTGGTATTGAGAAGCGTTATCATTTTCTTTCCATCCACCGGAAAGAAGGCAACTCACTGTCATGACTAAGAAAATCCTCCTAGCCGCCCTGCTGGCCGGCATCGCCGGCACCACCGCCGCCCAGGACAAGGTCCTGAACCTCTATTCCTCGCGCCACTACCAGACCGACGAGGCGCTCTACGCCGGCTTCACCAAGGCCACGGGAATCAGGATCAACCGCATCGAGGCGGGCGAGGACGCCCTCATCGAGCGCATCCGCAACGAGGGCGCGCGCAGCCCCGCCGACGTGCTGATCACCGTGGACGCCGGCCGCCTGTGGCGCGCCGAGCAGCTGGGGTACTTCCAGCCGGTGAAATCGGCCCAGCTCGAGGCCCGCGTTCCCGCCAGCTTCCGCGATCCGGGCGGCCTCTGGTACGGCTTTTCGCTGCGCGCGCGCGTGATCGCCTACAACAAGGCGAAGGTGAAGCCCGAGGAAGTCCCCACCTACGAGTCGCTCGCCGACCCGAAATGGAAGGGGCGCCTGTGCGTGCGTTCCTCCTCCCACATCTACAACCTGTCGCTGATGGGCGCGCTGATCGACCACCTGGGCGAGCAGAAGGCCGAGGCCTGGGCGCAGGGCGTGAAGGCGAACCTCGCGCGCGATCCCAAGGGCGGCGACACCGACCAGCTGAAGGGCGTGGCCGCGGGCGAATGCGACGTCGCGATTTCGAACCACTACTACTACGCGCGCCTCGCGCGCTCGGCCAAGCCCGACGACAAGGCAGTGGCCGACAAGGTCGGCATCGTGTTCCCCAACCAGGCGAGCTTCGGCACGCACGTCAACATCTCGGGCGCCGGGGTGATGAAGCATGCGCCCAACCGCGAGGCGGCGGTGCGGTTCCTGGAGTACCTGGCGAGCGACGAGGCGCAGCGCTACTTCGCCGAGGGCAACAACGAGTGGCCCGCGGTGGCGGGCCTGAGGACCGCGAACCCGGTGCTCAGCGCCCTGGGCGAATTCAAGCGCGACGCGCTCAACGTCGCGGTGCTGGGCCGCAACCAGCCGGCCTCGCAGAAGATCTACGACCGCGTGGCGTGGAAGTAGGGACCCGCTTCTAGGGCCCGGTTCCTCTCATATAGCGCCGCGTAACGTATAGCAACGGCACCAGGCCGATCGCCACGATCACCAGCGACGGCGCCGCGGCCTCGGCCAGGCGCTCGTCCTTGGCGAGGTGGTAGGCCTCGATCGCCAGGGTGTCGAAGTTGAAGGGCCTGAGCGCGAAGGTCGCCGGCAGTTCCTTCATCACGTCCACGAACAAGAGCAGCGCCGCGCTCGCCAGGCTGGAGGCGAGCAGCGGCGCGTGCACGCGCGCCAGCGCCTTCGCCGGGCTCGCGCCGAGGCTGCGCGCGGCGTCGTCCATGCGCGGGGTGATCTTGGCGAGGCCCGCCTCCACCGCCTGCAGCGCCACCGCGAGGAAGCGCACGAGATACGCGTACACCAGTGCGACGATGGTCCCGGTGAGCAGCAGCCCCGGCTTGGCGCCGGTCGCCGCCTCGATGCCGTCCGCGATCCAGTTGTCCAGCCGCCCCAGCGGCACCAGCACGCCGACCGCGATCACCGCGCCGGGCAGGGCGTAGCCCAGCGCGGCCGCGCGATTCGCGAGCGCAACCACTCCGGACCCGGGCCCGCGCGCAAGCCGCGCCGCGTAGGCCATCGCGGTCGCCAGCGCCACGCCGAGGATCGCCGCGATGCCTGCCAGCGTGAAGCTGTTGCCGACCAGCGCGCGCAGCCGGGCACCGGACACCGGCTCGCCCCAGGCGAGGTTCGCGAGCAGCGCGGCCGGCAGCACGAAGCCGAGCAGCACCGGCATGGCGCAGGCCGTGAATGCCAGCCACGCGGCGGCGCCGGTCAGGCGCTGCGGCGGCGAGCGCTTGCGCGTCGCGCTGGCGTAGCCGGCGCGCCCGCGGCTCGCGCGCTCGAGCGCGAGCAGCACGGCGACGAACACGAGCAGGCAGGCCGACAGTTGCGCCGCCGCAGTGACGTCGCCCATGGACATCCAGGCCTTGAAAATGCCGGTGGTGAACACTTCCAGGCCGAAGTAGGACACCGTGCCGAAATCGGCCAGGGTCTCCATCAGCGCGAGCGCGGTGCCGGCGGCCACCGCCGGCCGCGCGATCGGCAGCGCGACGCGACGGAAGGCGCCCCAGGGGCCCTGCCCGGCCAGGCGCGCCGCCTCCAGCGCGCTGCGCGAGACGTCCACGAACGCGGTGCGCGCCAGCAGGTACACGTAGGGATAGAGCGCAAGCGCCAGCAGCGCGGCGGCGCCGGGAAGCGAGCGGATGTCCGGGAACCAGTACTCGCGCGCCTGCCAGCCGGTGGCGGCGCGCAACGCGCTTTGCACCGGCCCGGCGAACTGCAGCCAGTCGGTGTACGCGTAGGCCATGACGTAGGCCGGCATCGCCAGGGGCAGCACCAGCGCCCACTCGAGCACGCGGCGCCCGGGAAAGCTGTACGCCGTCACCAGCCAGGCCGCGAGCACGCCCATGGAAATCACGCCGGCCGCGACGCCCACGGCCAGCAGCGCAGTGTTGACGACATAGGTGCCCAAGACGGTGCGCGCAAGGTGCATCCACGTCTCTCCGGCGGGGCCGAGGACGCTCGCCAGCACCGCGAGGATGGGCAGCAGGATCAGCGCGGCGGCGCCGAAGGAAACCACCCCCAGAAATCCAACTCTTTGAAAATAAAGCACTCCTCATTCTAACAAGAATTATTCTTGATAGAATACGAAGCATGGAACCGCTGCTGCGGGTCGAGGAGCTCAGCCACGCCTATGACGGGCACGCGTCGGTGCGCGGACTTTCGTTTTCGCTCGCGCGCGGCGCCATCGGTTGCCTGCTGGGACCGAGCGGCTGCGGCAAGACCACGGTCCTGCGCTGCATCGCGGGGTTCGAGCAACCTACGGCGGGCCGCATCCTGTTGAACGGCGCGGTGGTGTCCTCGCCCGAGTTGAGCCTTGCACCCGAAAAACGGCGCATCGGCATGGTGTTCCAGGAGCATGCCCTCTTCCCGCACCTCACCGCCGCCGGCAACATCGCCTTCGCCCTGCCGCGCGCCGAGGCCGCCGCGCGCGTGCGCGAACTGGCCGAGATGACCGGACTGGGCGACGCGCTCGACAAGTACCCGCACGAGCTCTCCGGCGGCCAGCAGCAGCGCGTGGCGCTGGCGCGCGCGCTCGCGCCGCGTCCGGAACTCCTGCTGCTCGATGAGCCCTTCGCCAGCCTGGACACCGAGCTGCGCGAGCGCCTGTCGCACGAGCTGCGCGACATCATCAAGGCCTCCGGCGCCACCGCGGTGCTGGTGACGCACGACCAGCAGGAAGCGTTCGCCATGGCCGACGAAATCGGCGTCATGCGCGACGGCGCGATCGTGCAATGGGACATCGCCTACAACCTCTACCACCGGCCGGCGAGCCGCTTCGTCGCCGATTTCGTCGGCCAGGGCGTATTCCTGCCGGCGACGGTGCTCAATCCGCAACAGGTGCAGTTCGAGCTGGGCGTGCTCGACGGCGCGATCCCGCACGGCTGCGAGATCGGCTGCGCGGTCTGCGGCAAGGGCTGCAGCGCCGAAGTGCTGCTGCGGCCGGACGACGTGATCCACGACGACGCGGCGCCGACGCAGGCCGAGGTGCTGCACAAGGCCTTCCGCGGCGCCGAGATCCTCTACACGCTGAAGCTCGAGAGCGGCCGCAAGGTGCTGGCGCTGGTGCCCAGCCACCACAACCACGCCATCGGCGAGCGCATCGGCATCCGGCTGGATGTCGACCACGTGGTGGCCTTCGCGCCGGAGGGGGCCGGCTGATGTAACCGATCGGTTACATTGCCGGCCTGCCGCGCCCCGCCTGCCCCTCAGCCGTCCTTCAAGTCGAACACCACCGGCACTTCCAGCGTGAATTCGCGCCCACGCAGGCCCGCGGGCAGCGGCGTCTTCGGCTGCGCGCGGCGCAGCATGTCGAGCGCGTGCTGGTCGAGCACCGCGTACCCGGTTCCTGATTTCACCGCGAGCGACGCGATGCCGCCCCCGGCGCCGATGGTGAGGCGCAGCTCGACGCGGCCCTGCCAGTTGTTTTCCTGCGCGATGCGCGGATAGGTCTTCAGCGTGCTCGCCACCTGCATCAGCGCGATGCGGTATTGCGCGACGGTGCCGGCTTCGTCGAAGGCGGGCGCCGGCGCGGATGCGGGCAACGCCGGATGCGGCACGGACTTCACCGGCGCCGGACCCACGGCGGTCGAGGTCGCGGGCTGGGCTGGCGCCGGCGCGGCGATCACCGGATCCGTTCTCGGCGATTCGACAGCCGCCGGCGCCTGAGCGGGCGCGGGCTTTGCGGGCGCGGGCACGGCGCGCGGCGCGGGTTTCGCAGGGACCGGCGCGGGTTCGATCTTGCGCGCTTCCGGTCGCGGCTCCGCTTTCGGCGCCTGCGGCGGCTCCACCAGCCGCGCACTCAGCGGCGCCGGGAACCACGCCTGGCGCTTCGCCTCGATCAGTTCGGGCAGGCCCAGCAGGACCGCGACATGCAGCAGCACGGAGACGACGAGCGCGGCGCGCAGCACGCGGCTGCGCAGCCAGGGCGCAGCGACCCTGCCGCCGCCTATCCGTTCAACGCCCGCCACACCTTCTCTGGCGTCAGCGGCATGTCGAGGTCGACATCGGCGCCACCCCGGCCCCTGTCCGCCAGCGCATCGAGCACCGCGCTCACCGTGGCGGGCGTCGCGCCGATGGTGCCGAGTTCCCCCACGCCCTTGACCCCGAGCAGGTTGGTCTTGCAGGGCACGCTCTCGTCGAACTCCACGCGCATCGGCGGGAACTGGTCGGCGCGCGGCACGCAGTAGTCCATCAGCGAGCCGGTAACCAGCTGGCCGCTGTCGGCGTCGTACACCGCCTGCTCCCACAGCGCCTGGCCGGCGCCCTGGGCGACGCCGCCGTGGACCTGGCCCTCGACAATCGCGCGATTGATGATGCGGCCGATGTCGTCGCAACTGGTGATCTTCGCCAGTTCCACGACGCCGGTCTCCGGGTCGATCTCGACCTCGATCGCCTGCGCGCCGTTGGGCCAGGACGGCGCCGAGGGCGTCTGCGTGGCCGAGACGCGGATGATCTTCTGCGCCTGCTTGCCGGCGAGTTCCGCCAGGCCGATGCCGCGATCGGTGCCGGCGATGGAGAATTTCCCGTCGCGGTACTCGATGTCGCGCGGCGCCGCTTCCAGCTGCTCCGCGGCGAGCTCCTTGCCGCGCGCGACCACGGTGTGCCCGGCGGCGACCACCGCCGAGCCGCCGACGAAGGCCGAGCGCGAGCCCACGCTGCCCACGCCGTTGGCGCGGTCGGTGTCGCCCTGCACGATGCGGATCCTGTCCGCGGCGATGCCCAGCACCTCGGTGACGAGCTGCGTGTAGGTCGTCTCCAGCCCCTGCCCCATCGCCATGGTCCCGGAGAACACCGTGACCGTGCCGTCGGCGGCGACCTCGATGTCCACGGTTTCCGTTGGCAGCGCGCCGGTCCATTCCAGGTACGAGGCGAGGCCGCGGCCGCGCAGCCGGCCGCGCCTGGCCGACTCGGCCTTGCGCGCGGCGTAGCCGTTCCAGTCGGCGGCCTTCATGACGCCTTCCAGCATGCGCGCGAACTCCCCCGCGTCATACACATCACCCAGGTGCGTGCGCGCCGGGAACGCCTCCGGCGGGATGAAGTTCCGCCGCCGGATCTCGGCCGGATCGAGCTTCAACTGGCGCGCGGCCTTGTCCATCAGCCGCTCCATGAGGAAGTTCGCCTCCGGTCGCCCCGCGCCGCGGTACGCGCCGGTGGCCATGGTGTTGGTCAGCACGCCGCGGATCCAGTAATCCACCACCGGGACGCGATAGACCGAGGTCACGACCTTCGGCCCCACCATCAGCGGCACCATCGCGGTGGAGCCCACCGGGACGCTGCCGAAGTTGCCGAGCATCTCCATCTTCAGCGCGAGGATGCGGCCCTCCGCATCCAGCGCGAGCTCTGCCTTGAAATGCTGGTCCCGGCCCATGTGCGCGGCGAGGAAGTCCTCGCTCCTGTCGGCGCGCCACTTCACCGGGCGCGCGAGCTTGCGCGCGGCGTAGCAGGCGAGCGCGTCTTCCTGATACAGGCCCGTCTTCATGCCGAAGCCGCCGCCCAGGTCGCCGACGCGAACGCGGAACTGCTCCGGTTTCGCCTTGAACGCGGCGGCGAGGCCGTCGCGGGTGCCGGTGGGCTGCTGGGTCTGGGTGATGAGCGTCCAGCGGCCGTCCTTGAATTCGGCCAGCGCGCAGCGCGGCTCGAGGGGCATCGCCGCCACGCGCTGGTTGGCGATCGCGATCTCCACCACGTGTGCCGCCTTCGCCAGCGCCTCGGCCGTGGCATTGGCATCGCCATAGCGGATCTCGGCCGAGATGTTGTCCGGTGCCGCGGGCCAGATCACCGGTGCTCCGGGCGCTATTGCCTGCGCCGGCGACACCACGCTTGGCAACTCGTCGAACTCGACCATCACGAGCTCGGCGGCGTCCTGCGCCTGCACGCGCGTCTCCGCGACCACCGCGACCACCGGGATGCCGGCGTAGAACGCGGTGCCTTCCGCGAGCAGCGTGCGCGCCGGCGCCGCCATGGGCGAGCCGTCGGCGCGCTTGAACAGGGGCGGGAACGGGATCGGGCCGATGCCGTCGGCGGCGAGGTCGGCGGCGGTGTAGACCGCCAGCACGCCGGGGGCCTTGCGCGCCTCGGCCGTGTCGATGGAAGCGATGCGCGCGTGCGCGTGCGGCGAGCGCAGCAGCACCATCCACGCCTGCCCCGGCAGGTCGACGTCGTCGCTGTAGCGGCCTTGTCCATGCAACAGGCGATCGTCCTCCAGGCGCTTCTGGGTGCGCGAGGCGCCGAAGCGCGCCGAGGCCGGGTCGAACTGGGTGGCGGGCGGGGTGAAGCTCGGGCTGCTGCTCATCGAAATGGCGTCCTTGCGGGTGGTTCGAATGGTTCCAACGGGGGTCGTGCAGTCTAATCCATCGCGCCTGCGAACGGCATGCCGGTGTTTCGCGCCCGCCCTTTCAATTGCCCCGGCACCGGCCCAGAATCGGCGCCATGAGATCCCCCACGCGCACCACGCCGCCGGAGTTCGTGCTCGCCGGCTGCCGCCTCATCGACGGCGTGTCGGATTCGCCCCTCGAGAACCACTACGTCGAGGTCCGGCACGGCAAGGTCGTTGCCAGCGGACCCGTGGCGAAGGCGCCGAAGGACAAAGGTGTCCATCACTACGACTGCCAGGGCCGCACCGTGATGCCGGGCCTGATCGACTGCCACGTGCACATGGTCTACGCCGGCGCGAAGAACATGGAGGAGGCGATGCGCTTCCCGGTCGAGGCCGCGGTGATCAACGCGGTCATCCACGCGCGCGCGATCCTCAACGCCGGCTTCACCGCGGTGCGGGAGGTGGGCACCATCGGCAACACCAGCGTCGCGATGCGCGACGCGGTGGCCGCGCGCAAGATCTACGGGCCCAAGGTCGTCGCCAGCGGCCGCGGCATCGGCACCACCGGCAGCGGCAACGACGTCCTGCCTCCGCACTGGGAGAGCACCGCCGGGCGCCTCGTGGTGGACGGCGTGGACGCCATCCGCAAGGCGGTGCGGCGCCAGACGCGCGAGGGCGTGGACAACATCAAGTTCATCGCCAGCGGCGGCGAGTTCCATCCCACCAACTACACCTGGATGACCACGATCTCCGAAGAGGAGCTGCGTGCGGGCATCGAGGAGGCCAAGCGCTGGGGCAAGACCGTGGCGGTGCACGCGCAGTCCTACGACTCGGTGAAATTCGCGCTGCGCGCGGGAGCGGACACCATCGAGCACGGCACGCGCCTGGACGAGGAGTCGATCGAGCTGTTCCGCAAGTCGAAGGCGTTCCTGGTGCCCACGCTGTGCACCCTCTACAGCGTGCTGAACCTGGGCGAGAAGCTCGGCCTGTCGAAGAAGCAGCGCGACGAGATGAAGGTCAACCAGCCGCTCTGGGAGGCCAGCATCCGCGCCGCGCACGCGGCCGGGGTGCAGATCGCCTCGGGCGGCGACCTCGGCAACCGCATGCCGCATGGCGACAACGCGGTCGAGCTGGAATACCTCACCACCCTCGGCATCCCGGCGATGGAGGTTCTGAAAGCGGCCACCTCGGTCGCCGCGCGCGCCATCGGGCGGGGCGATCGCTTCGGTAGCGTGAAACCCGGCCTGGAGGCGGACCTGCTGGTGGTGGACGGCGATCCGCTCGCGGACATGCGGGTGCTGCAGGAAGAGGCGCGCCTGAACATGGTGTTCCAGGACGGCGAGATGGTGGCCGGCACGGAATGGAAGTCCCCGCAGGACGAGACCGATTCGATTCGCCCGCCGCGCGAGGAAGCGGCGGCGCCCGCCTGCGAGGCGCACCAGCACTAGGCCCGGCCGAGGATCTCCGCCGCGGCGTGCTCGCCCGCGATGAGCCCGAAGCCGAGCGCGGTGAGCAGTCCGTTCCCCGACATGTAGCCGTCGCAGCCGTCGCCCGAGATGCCGGCCGCGGTACCGCCGCCGGCATATAGATTGGGAATTGGAGAGCCGTCGGTCCGCAGCACACGCGCGTACACGTCCACCTTCAGCCCGCCCTGCGTGTGCGCCAGCGCCCCCAGGACCTTCGCGCCGTAGAACGGCGCCACGAGCGGCTTCACCAGCGCCTTGCGGCCGAAGCGGTCCTTGCCCGCCAGCACGCCCGCGTTGTAGTCCTCCAGCGTAGCGCGCAACCGCCCGGCATCCATGCGAAAGGCCTCCGCCAGCGCCTCGATGCTGTCGGCCCTGCGCAGCGCGCCCGAGGCGATGGTGTCCTTGAAGTGACTGGTGTGGGCGACGATGTCGTGGATGCGCTGGTCGAATATGCCTACGGCGACCCTGCCCTCCTGCCCCATCACCTCGCGCGCGAACTCGGAGTAGCCCTGGTCGTCGCGCGTGAAGCGCTCGCCCTGCAGGTTCACGAAGATGCCCCCTAACTGGGGAATCTCCGGAACGAGGCGCGTGCCGTAGCCCGCGCAGATGTAGCCGTGGCCCTGGTAGGCGGCCATGTGGTCGGTGGCCGCGCCGAGCGCCATGCCCCAGCGAATGCCCTCGCCCTTGTTGTTGCTGGTGCCGATGTACTCCATCCCGGCCGCTTCCGGCACCCATTGCGCCAGCATCTCGCGGTTGGCGCCAAAGCCGTCGCAGGCGAGCAGCACCTTCTTCGCGCCGATCCGCTGCTCGCCGTCTTCACCCGCCAACGCGCCGACCACTGCGCCGGATGCATCCGTCACCAGGCCTGCGCCCGGCGTCTGGTCCGCGAAGGTCGCGGTCGCCTGGCGCGACAGGGCGTCATGCAGCGCCTGGATCAGCGGGCCTCCGGTGCGGCCCGGCGGGTTGTGCAGGCGCAGGAACGAGAATCCGGCGCGGCCCGCGTCCGTATTCAGTTCCATCGGCAGGCCGACCTCGTCCACGAGCACGTCGATGATGTCGCGCGAGCGCCGGCAGAGCTCGAGCACGATCGCGCCGTCGGCGCGGCCGCCGTTCTTCCTCAGGATGTCCTCGGCCATGACCTCGGGCGTACCCTCGATGCCCAACGCCTTCTGGAACCGGGTGCCCGCCGCCGGCACGGAACCGCTCGCGAGCTCGGTGTTGCAGCCGCCGCGCCGGTTCTTCTCGAGCAGCACCACCTCTACGCCGCGGCGCGCGGCCGCGAACGCGGCCATCAGGCCGCAGGCGCCGGCGCCGATGACGAGGA
>JALHLN010000060.1 GCA_022844545.1 Burkholderiales bacterium
TCACCCGCTGCGCCTCGCCGCCCGAGAGCGTGGTCGCGCTCTGGCCCAGCGTGAGGTAGGAGAGGCCGACCTCGATCAGCGTCTCCAGCTTCTTCGCGATCGCCGGCACCGCCGAGAAGTACTCGGACGCCTCCGAGACCCGCATCTGCAGGACTTCGTGGATGTTGCGGCCCTTGTAGCGGACCTCCAGCGTCTCGCGGTTGTAGCGCCGGCCGTGGCAGACGTCGCAGGCGACATAGATGTCGGGCAGGAAATGCATCTCGACCCGGGTGACGCCGTCGCCCTGGCAGGCTTCGCAGCGCCCGCCCTTGACGTTGAACGAGAAGCGCCCCGGGTCGTAGCCGCGCGCGCGGGCCTCGGCGACGCCGGCGAACAGCTCGCGGATCGGCGTGAACAGGCCGGTGTAGGTCGCCGGATTGGAGCGCGGCGTGCGCCCGATCGGGCTCTGGTCGACGCTGACTACCTTGTCGACGTTCTCCAGCCCGGAGATCGACTCGTGAGGCGCGGGCTCGGCGGTGCTGCCGTAGAGGTGGCGCGCCACCGCCGCGTACAGGGTGTCGTTGATCAGGGTGGACTTGCCCGAGCCCGAGACGCCGGTGACGCACACCAGCAGTCCGGCGGGGATCTCCAGCGTGGCGTCCTTCAGGTTGTTGCCGCGCGCGCCGCGCACCACCAGTTTCTGCTTGCCGGGCCGGTTGCGCAGCACCGGGACGTCGATCTTCATCTTCCCGGAGAGGTACTTCCCGGTCAGCGACTCTTCGGAGGCGAGGATCGCCTCGGGCGGGCCCTCGGCGATGACGCGCCCGCCGGCGCCGCCGGCGCCCGGGCCCATGTCCACGACGTGGTCCGCGGCGCGGATGGCGTCCTCGTCGTGCTCCACCACGATGACGCTGTTGCCGAGGTCGCGCAGGCGCTTGAGCGTGTCGATGAGGCGCGCATTGTCGCGCTGGTGCAGGCCGATGGAGGGCTCGTCCAGCACGTACATCACGCCGGTGAGCCCGGAACCGATCTGCGAGGCGAGCCGGATGCGCTGCGACTCGCCGCCCGAGAGCGAGCTCGCGGCGCGGTCCAGTGCCAGGTAGTCCAGGCCGACGTTGACGAGGAACTCGAGGCGGTTGGCGATTTCGCGCACGATGCGGCCGGCGACCTGGGCGCGCGCGCCGTGCAGTTCCAGCCCGGCGAAGAACGCCAGCGCCGCGCGCAGCGGCCAGCGCGAGATGTCGTAGATGGGGTGGCCCGCGATCTTCACGTGCCGCGCCTCGCGCCGCAGGCGCGTGCCGTTGCATTCGGGACAGGCGCGGGTGTTGCGGAACTTGGCCAGTTCCTCGCGCACCACCGCCGAGTCGGTCTCGCGGTAGCGCCGCTCCATGTTCGGGATCACGCCCTCGAAGGCGTGCTCGCGCACCTGGCTGCGGCCGCGTTCGGCGGCGTAGCGGAAGGCGATCTTCTCCTTGCCCGAGCCCTCCAGGATCACCTTCTGCGCCTCGTCCTCGAGGACTTCCCAGGGCGCCTCGGGGTCGAAGCCGTAGTGCTCCGCGAGCGCGATCAGCATCGAGTAGTAGAAGTGGTTGCGCCGGTCCCAGCCGCGGATGGCGCCGCCGGCGAGCGACAGGTTCGGGTGCGCCACCACGCGGCGCGGGTCGAAGAACTCGATCGCGCCCAGGCCGTCGCAGCGCTGGCAGGCGCCCATCGGGTTGTTGAACGAGAACAGGCGCGGTTCCAGTTCGGGCAGCGCGTAGTCGCACTGCGGGCAGGCGAAGCGCGCCGAGAACAGGTGCTCCCTGCCGCCGTCGGCCTCGACCGCCAGCGCCCGTCCGTCGGCATGGCGCAGCGCTGTTTCCAGCGATTCGGCCAGGCGCGTAACCACATCGCTTTTCACCTTCACCCGGTCGATGACCACGTCCACCGAATGCTTCTGGTTGCGCGCCAGGCGCGGGGCGGAGTCGAGCTCGTGCACCTTGCCGTCCACGCGCACGCGCGTGAAGCCCTGCGCGCGCAGCTCGTCGAACAGGTCGGCCTGCTCGCCCTTGCGCCCGGCGACGACCGGCGCCAGTACCAGGATGCGGGTGTCCACGGGCAGGGCCAGCAGGTGGTCCACCATCTGCGCCACCGTCTGCGACTGCAGCGGCACGGCATGGTCAGGGCAGAACGGCGTGCCGACGCGCGCGTAGAGCAGCCTGAGGTAGTCGTGGATCTCGGTGACCGTGCCCACCGTCGAGCGCGGGTTGTGGCTCGCCGCCTTCTGCTCGATGGCGATCGCCGGCGACAGGCCCTCGATCAGGTCGACGTCGGGCTTGTCCATCAGCTCGAGGAACTGGCGCGCGTAGGCCGAGAGCGATTCGACATAGCGGCGCTGGCCTTCCGCATAGAGCGTGTCGAAGGCGAGCGAGGATTTTCCCGATCCCGACAGGCCCGTGATCACCACCAGGCGGTCGCGCGGCAGTTCAAGGCTGATGTTCTTGAGATTGTGCGTGCGCGCGCCGCGGATCCGGATCGTTGGGGAGGCGTGGGAGGCTTGTCGCGGGTCCAAAGTGTCGAGGCGAGAGGGGAAACTTGCTATTATCGTTCCTTTCCCCCGCAGCCCTCCACACTTTCATGCCGGCCGACCGGGTATCCCCCGAACGGATGTCCCCGACCGAGCTGCGCGCGGGCGCCAGCCTCGCGGGCGTGTTCGGCCTGCGCATGCTCGGCCTGTTCCTGATCCTGCCGGTGTTCGCGGTGCATGCGCCGCTGCTCGCGGGAGGCGACAACCTCGTCCTCGTCGGCGTCGCGCTGGGCGCTTACGGCCTCACCCAGGCGATCCTGCAGATTCCGTTCGGCATTGCCTCCGACCGCTGGGGGCGCAAGCCGGTGATCTACTTCGGGCTGGCGGTGTTCGCCGCCGGCAGCTTCCTCGCCGCCGGCGCCACCGACATCTGGACCGCGATCGCGGGGCGTTGCCTGCAGGGCGCGGGCGCCATTTCCTCGGTGGTGGTGGCGCTCGCCGCGGACCTCACCAGCGAGCGCCATCGCACCAAGGTGATGGCGATGATCGGATCCATGATCGGCCTCGCCTTCGCGCTGTCGCTGGTCGCCGCGCCGGTGCTGTACCAGGCGATCGGCATGGGCGGACTGTTCGTCCTCATCGGCGCGCTCGCGCTGGCGGCGGTGTGGCTGGTCGCCGTCGCGGTGCCCGAGCCGCCGCGCCGGGAGCCCGCTGCGCGCGGCGAAACCGCGCTGGCGCTGGCGCTGCAGCCGGAGCTGCTGCGCCTGAATCTCGGCATCTTCGTGCTGCACGTGGTGCAGATGGCCCTGTTCGTGGTGCTGCCGACGATGCTGGTCGGGGCCGGGCTGGCGCTGGAGCGGCACTGGCTGCTCTACCTGCCGGTGGTCCTGGTGTCGTTCGCGATCATGCTGCCGCCGGTGTTCTATGCCGACCGCCGCAACAAGCCCAAGCCGGTGCTGGTGGGGTCGGTGGTGCTGCTCGCGCTGGTGCTGGTTGCGCTGGCGGCCTCCGGCGCCGGCGGTCCGGGCATCCCGGCGCTGGCCGCGCTGCTGCTTGCGTTCTTCGTCGCCTTCAACGTGCTCGAGGCGCTGCTGCCGTCGCTGGTCTCGCGCATCGCGCCGCCGGCTTCGCGCGGCGCGGCGATCGGCGTCTACAACACCGCGCAGACCCTGGGCCTGTTCTTCGGCGGTCTTGCCGGGGGCTGGGTGGCGAAGCACCATGGCGCGGGGGTGCTGTTCGGCGTCTGTGCGGCGCTGACGATCGCCTGGCTGGCCGCGGCGGCGGGCATGCGCGCGCCGGGGCGCACCCCGGCAGTCAACCCGGCGCACGGCTAGGCGTTGTATATCCATACATGTACACTGGACGCGAAAGGAGACGCACATGGCATCGGTCAACAAGGTGATTCTGGTCGGCAATCTCGGCGCCGATCCTGAAACGAGATATCTGCCCAGCGGCGAGGCGGTGACCAACATCCGCATCGCCACCACCGACCGCTGGAAGGACAAGGCGAGCGGCGAGATGAAGGAAGCCACCGAGTGGCACCGGATCTCCTTCTTCGGCCGCCTGGCGGAAATCTCCGGCGAATACCTGAAAAAGGGCTCGCAGGTCTACGTCGAGGGCAGCCTGCGCACCCGCAAGTACGACAAGGACGGGCAGACGCATTACTCCACCGAGATCCGCGGCGACGCGATGCAGATGCTGGGCTCGCGCCAGGGCGGCGGCGCGCCGGAGTCGCCGGGGCGGGAGAGGGGCGCGGACCGGGGCGGAGACCGCCCTGCGCCCGCCAAAGCGGAGGGCAAGCCGGCGGCAAAGAAGCCCGCGGGCAGCTTCAATGACATGGAAGACGATATTCCGTTCTGAAATCAGGGCGATAGCGGGATATAATCGGCGGCTGAGGTCAATCCAGATGCCGATCTACGAATACCGCTGCGAGGCCTGCGGGCACCAGGAGGAATTCCTCCAGAAGGTGTCCGAGCCGGCGATCGTCAAGTGCCCGGGCTGCGGCAAGAAGAAGTTCCGGAAGCTGCTGTCGGCGGCCGGGTTCCAGTTGAAGGGCTCAGGTTGGTACGCCACGGACTTCAAGGGCGGCAAGGCCGCGACGGCGAAGTCCGAGGCGAAGACGGACGCTGGCGACGGCTCAAAGCCCGAGTCCAAATCCGAGGCCAAGTCCGAGGCCAAGTCCGAAGCGAAATCCGACGCCAAGCCGGCCGCGAAGCCGGTGCCCACCACGACCAATTGACGCCCTGAGGGCCTGCGCAACCGGCCCGGCAGCATGCCGGGCCGTTCTGTTTTCGAGCCATGAAAAAATACCTCATCACCGGCCTGCTGATCTGGATCCCGCTGGTCATCACCCTCTGGGTGCTGAAGCTGGTGGTGGATGTGCTCGACCAGTCGCTGCTGCTGCTGCCGCCGGAGTTCCAGACCGAGAACTGGCTCGGGCTCCATGTTCCCGGCATGGGCGTGGTGATGACGCTGGTGATCGTGCTGCTCACAGGGATATTCGCGACGAATTTCCTGGGCGCGCGGCTGGTGCACCTGTGGCACGAGGTGCTGCACCGGATTCCGGTGGTGAACTCGATCTATTCCAGCGTGAAGCAGATTTCCGACACGCTGTTCTCCTCCAGCGGGCAGGCATTCCGCAAGGCGCTGCTGGTGCAGTGGCCGCGGGAGGGCTTGTGGACCATCGCCTTCCTCACCGGAACCCCGGGCGGCGATGTCGCCAACCACCTGCAGGGCGACTACGTGAGCGTCTACGTTCCGACCACGCCCAACCCCACCAGCGGCTACTTCATGCTGGTGGCCAGGCGCGATGTCATCGAACTGGACATGACCGTGGACGAGGCGCTCAAGTACATCATCTCGATGGGCGTGGTGCCGCCCGGTTCCAACGGACGAGGCTGAACGGATGAGATCCCACTACAGCGGTGAACTGTCCGCGGACCTGGTCGGCAGGCGCGTCACCCTGGCCGGCTGGGCGCACCGGCGCCGGGACCACGGCGGGGTGATCTTCATCGACCTGCGCGACCGCGACGGACTGGCGCAGGTGGTCTGCGACCCCGATCGGGCCGAGGCCTTCGGCAACGCCGAGCGGGTGCGCGGCGAGTACGTGCTCCGGGTAACCGGCGTGGTGCGCCGGCGTCCCGAGGGCACGGTCAATCCGAACCTGAAATCCGGCGCGGTGGAGGTGCTGGCGCACGAGGTGGAGATCCTCAACACCGCGGTGCCGCCGCCGTTCCAGCTGGACGATGACACGATCTCGGAGACGGTGCGGCTGGAGCACCGCATCGTCGACCTGCGCCGCGACTTCATGCAGCGCAACCTGCGCCTGCGCCACCGCGCGGCGCGCGCGGCGCGCGCCTACCTCGACGGCAACCATTTCGTCGAGATCGAGACCCCGGTGCTGTACAAGTCCACGCCCGAGGGCGCGCGCGAGTTCCTGGTGCCCTCGCGCCTGAACGACGGCCAGTTCTACGCCCTGCCGCAGAGCCCGCAGCTGTTCAAGCAGATGCTGATGATCGCGGGCTTCGACCGCTACTACCAGATCACCAAGTGCTTCCGCGACGAGGACCTGCGCGCCGACCGGCAACCGGAATTCACCCAGATCGACATCGAGACCTCGTTCCTCGACGAGGTGAAGATCCGCGGCCTCATGGAAGGCCTGGCCCGCCACCTGTTCAAGGACGTGCTGGGCGTCGAGCTGCCCGACCCGTTCCCGGTCATGGCCTACGAGGACGCGATGCGCGACTACGGCGTGGACAAGCCCGACCTGCGCATCCCGCTCAAGCTGGCCGAGCTCACCGACGTCATGAAGGACGTGGACTTCAAGGTGTTCTCCGGTCCGGCGAACGCCCCCGGCGGGCGGGTGGTCGCGCTGTGCGTGCCGGGCGGCGCGACGATTTCGCGCAGCGAGATCGACGCCTACACCGAGTACCTGCGCGGGCTGGGGGCCAAGGGCCTCGCCTGGATCAAGGTGAACGAGCGCGCGAAGGGCGCCGAGGGACTGCAGTCGCCGATCGTGAAGAACATCCATGCGGCCGCGCTGGCGGCAGTGCTCGAGCGCACTGGCGCCAAGGACGGCGACCTGGTCTTCTTCGGCGCGGACAAGGCCGACGCCTGCAATGCGCACCTGGGCGCGCTGCGCCAGAAGGTCGGCCACGACCGCGGCCTCGCCGAGAAAGGCTGGCGCCCGCTGTGGGTGGTGGATTTCCCGATGTTCGAGTTCGACGAGGAATCGAAGCTGTGGAAGGCGCGCCACCACCCGTTCACCAGCCCGAAGGACGGCCACGAGGCGTTCATGGAGTCGGCCCCTGAGAAGGCCTACGCCAAGGCCTACGACATGGTGCTCAACGGCTGGGAAGTCGCCGGCGGCTCGGTGCGGATCCACCGCGAGCAAGTGCAGCAGCAGGTGTTCCGCGCCATGCGCATCCCGCCCGAGGAGCAGCAGGCGAAGTTCGGCTTCCTGCTGCAGGCGCTGCAGTACGGCGCGCCGCCGCACGGCGGCATCGCCTTCGGCTTCGATCGCCTGGTGGCGCTGATGGCCGGGGTGGAGGCGATCCGGGACGTCATCGCCTTCCCGAAGACGCAGCGCGGCCAGGACATGGTGACCGGGGCGCCCTCGCCGGTGAGCGAGCGCCAGTTGCGCGAGTTGCACATCCGCCTCAGGAACGCGCCGGCCCCGCAGTGACGCGCCTCGCCGGTCTGCTCGCCGGGTTCGTCGCGCTGGCGCTGGCGGGCTGGGCGCTGGCCTTCCAGCCGGTCGGGGAGGTGCGCGTCGCGGCGCTGCCGCCGGAGGCGCGCGCGACCCTGGACCTGATCCGCAAGGGCGGGCCGTTCCCGTACCAGAAGGACGGCAGTACCTTCCACAACCGCGAAGGCCTGCTGCCGAAACGGCCACGTGGCCACTATCGCGAGTACACCGTGAAGACCCCGGGCCGCCGGGATCGCGGCGCGCGCCGCATCGTGGCGGGGCACGCCGCGGGCGGGGTCCTGGTGCCGGGCGAGGTCTACTACACTGACGACCACTACCGGTCTTTCAGGCGAATCCTTGAATGAGCAAGCTGCTGCAGCGCCTCTCGGATGCATCGAAGAACGGGGTCTACCGCGTGGCGCGCGCCGACGCCGTGATCGACGCGGTGAAGGACAGTGGCCTTCACCTTGCGCGCGTGACCCTGCGCAGCGGCGATGGCAAGGCGGAGGTGCTGTGCCAGCTGGCGCAGGCGCTCGCGTTCCCGTCCTGGTTTGGCGGCAACTGGGATGCGCTGGAGGATTGCCTGGCCGATCTGTCCTGGTCGACCGCCACGGGCGATGTGCTGTTGATCGAGGGTGCTGCGGGCGCAGCCGCGGACGACGTCGGCGTGCTGCGCGACATCCTTTCCTCGACGGCATCGTATTGGTCCGACCGGCGGCGGCCCTTCTTTGCCGTGTTCACCGGGGCCGACCCTGCCTTGCCGGAGCTGCATCGCGAACGGCAATGACGCTAAAGCTGCCGGTTTCGGTGCTGGTGGTGATCCATACTCCGGCGCTGGAGGTGCTTCTCCTTGAGCGCGCCGCGCGTCCGGGATTCTGGCAGTCGGTGACGGGCTCGCTCGATCACGCGGACGAACCGCTGGCGGCGGCGGCGCGGCGGGAGGTGCGCGAGGAGACGGGAATCGACGCGCTGCCGGAACGGCTCCTGCGCTGGCCGCTCGCCTACACCTTCGAGGTCTACCCGGAATGGCGCCACCGCTTCGTGCCGGGCACGGTGCACAACACCGAGCATGTCTTCAGCCTCGAGGTGCCGCGGCCCGGGCCGGTCACACTGGCCCCGAAGGAACATGCGGCGTCGCTCTGGCTGCCCTGGCCGGAGGCGGCGGCGAAATGCTTCTCCTGGTCCAACCGCGACGCGATCCGGATGCTGGCCTCCCGAGCGTGATAATTTAGCGGCGTGATCGGTCGCGCCGCGAGTCTCGCCAGTGCCGCGCTGCTGCTTGCCGGCTGCGCCGCCACCCACGCCCCCCTCGCTACCCACCTGGCCTCGGAGGCGCCGCCGGTGCGCGCCTGTGCGCAGTGGTTCCAGGCGCTGGAGGCGGAGATCGACGCCGCTGGCGTGCGCGACGCGCAGGATGCGCGTGTGCGCGGATTCCCGTACCTGCGCGTGAACCGCGTGCTCGCCGCGCTGGCGCCGAGGGCGGCGGCCGATCGCAATGTGCTTCACGCGCTCGCCGACCGGATGACTGCCCTCGACCTGGCTGCGCGCCGCGCCGAGATGGCGAACCTGCCCGACGAGCGCCTGCGGGCGCTGCCCGGCCTGGTGCTGGATGCGCGGCGCGGCGAGGCCGCGTCGCGGACGCGAGAATGCGCCCGCCTGCTGAGGGAGATCGATTTCGCCAAGCCCGCTTCCAGCATGCTTGCGCTGGAGCGCGCGAAGGTGCCTGACGACTATTCAAGCGCGCGGCGGTTTTTCGGTCTCTATGCGCTCTCGCGGCTCCCGTTCGCCGCGGGCGTGCGCCGCTGGGAGGCGGAGTCCCTGGCGTCTTTCGAGCGCCGGCGCCGCGACGCCGCCGCACCGGGGCGTGTCCGGGTTCGCTTCGCGCCGCCGGCATCAGCGCCATTGGGTTACCCGGGCGTGGCGAGCATCCTCGCCAGTGCGGCACGCAATCCGCTCGGAATCCCGGAGCCGCCGGCGCAGGACCTGGAACTGTTGCTGGCCGCGCATGCGCCCAGTTTCGAGATTGAAGTCGCCGGCGACGCCGACCGGTTCGGCCGCCTGCACTGGGTGGCGGGCGCGCCCGGGCCGGAGGTGGACGCAGCCTTTCCAACGGTGTACTCGAGGGCCGCGCACACCGTCTACCGGGGCCGCGTCCTGCTGCAACTGGTCTACACCATCTGGTTTCCGGAGCGGCCGCCGCAGGCGCCAGGCGACATCTTCGCCGGCCGCCTGGATGGCGTGACCTGGCGAGTGACCCTGGCCGAGGACGGCGAGCCGGTGCTGTTCGACAGCATCCATCCCTGCGGCTGCTACCACCTGTTCTTCCCGACGCCGCGCGCGCGTCCGATCCCGCCGCCCGACGGCCTGCAGGAATGGGCGTTCGCCCCGGCCACGCTGCCGCGGGTGCGGCCGGGCGA
Source organism: Burkholderiales bacterium (assembly GCA_022844545.1). Taxonomy (GTDB): domain Bacteria; phylum Pseudomonadota; class Gammaproteobacteria; order Burkholderiales; family SG8-39; genus RBG-16-66-20. The sequence continues at coordinate 9,590 of JALHLN010000060.1, forward strand.
GCGCGCGCTGCTGCGCATCGCCGCCGGCACGCACTACCTGGAAGGCGTCGAACTGGTGCGCGGGCTCGACAGCCTTGCCCGCTACGAGCTGGCCAGCGACGAGGACCTGCGTTCGCTGCTGCTTCCGGACGGCGGCCGGCGCAGCGTTTTCGGCCAGGACGGCCTGGTGCCCGGCACCGAACGCGAGGAGCGGCACCTGTTCTGGCCGATGGGCATCGCCTCGGCCGGGGCCATGCGCCAATGGGGCCGGCACGCGACCGCGTTCGTCGGCCGGCGGCATTTCGACGACGCCGACCTGATCGAGCGGCGCTTCGCCCTGGAGCCGCCGTGAACCGCAGGCTGCGCGTGGTCACCCTTAACATCCACAAGGGCCTGTCGCAGTTCAACCGGCGCATGGTGATCCACGACTTGCGTGAAGGCCTGCGCGCGCTGGACCCGGACCTGGTGTTCCTGCAGGAAGTGCAGGGCCTGAACGACCGCCACGCGCTGCGGTTCGCCGGCTGGCCCGGCTCGCCGCAGCACGAATTCCTCGCCGAGGAGCGCTGGCAGCATGCGTACGGGCGCAACCGGGTCTACGAGCACGGACACCATGGCAACGCTCTGCTGTCGCGCTTTCCGATCCTGTCGTCGGAGAATCACGACGTCTCGGACAGCCGCTTCGAGCGCCGCGGTCTGCTCCACACGGTGGTCACGATTCCCGGCTGGCGCCGGAACCTGCATTGCTTCTGCGTCCACCTGTCGCTGCACGAGCGCGGCCGCGGCCGGCAACTGGACGCGATCGCGGCAAGGCTGGAAGCGCTGGCGCAGACCGACGCCCCGATCATCGTCGCCGGCGATTTCAACGACTGGCGCCAGCGCGCCACGCGCGTGCTGGAGCACCGCCTGGGGATGACCGAGGTGTCGTACGCGGCCAGCGGGCGCCATCTGCGCACCTTCCCCAGCCTGCTGCCCGTGCTGCAACTGGACCGGATCTACGTGCGCGGCTTCGAGGTCATCGGTTCCCGGGTGCATCGAGGCAAGCCCTGGTCGCTGCTGTCGGACCACCTTGCGGTCAGCGCGGAGATCGCGCGCGTGCCTGCCACCGGGGGGCGGCGTGCCTGAGTATCTCCCCGGCAACCGCCTCACCCTGCTGTGCAATGGCGAGCAGTACTTCCCGGCGCTCGTGTCCGCGATCGACGCCGCGGCGCAGGAAATCTTCATGGAGACCTACATTTTCGCCGACGACGAGACCGGGAGCCTGATTGCCGATGCGCTGGCGCGCGCCGCGGCGCGGGGCGTGTCGACCCGGTTGCTGATCGACGGCTTCGGCGGCAAGGATTTCGCGCCCAGATTCCGCCGCAACATGACGGAGGCCGGCGTCGAGATCCTCACCTTCCGGCCCCAGGTCAGTCCATGGCCCCCTTGGCGCCAGCGCACGCGCCTGCGGCGCATGCACCGCAAGCTGGCCTGCATCGACGGCGCCGTCGCGTTCGTGGGCGGGATCAACATCATCGACGACTATCACACGCCCGGACAGACGCCGCCGCGCTATGACTACGCGGTCCAGATCGAGGGGCCGCTCGCGGCAAAGGTGCGGGCGGAGGCCTCCCGGCTCTGGAGCCAGGTGTCATGGGCGACGCTTGGGCGCCGCTGGCCGGGCTGGCGCGCGTTGCACCGGAACGCCGATCAGCATGGCCCGGGCGCCCCCGCGGTGCTGCCCGAAGGCCAGGACGCCGCGCTGGTGGTGCGCGACAACCTGCGCCATCGGCGCGACATCGAGCTCGCCTACCTCGAATGCATCGGTGCCGCGCGCAAGGACATCATCATCGCGTGCGCCTATTTCTTCCCCGGCAGCCGCTTCCGGCTGGCGCTGGCGGAAGCGGCGCGGCGCGGCGTGCGGGTGAACCTCCTGCTCCAGGGCAAGGTCGAGTATGCGCTGCTGCATTACGCGTCGCGCGCCCTGTACGGCAGGCTGCTCGGGGCGGGAGTGCGTATCTACGAATACCATCGCAGCTTCCTGCACGCGAAAGTCGCGGTGTTCGACGACGACGCGGCCTGCGTCGGTTCCTCCAACATCGATCCCATGAGCCTGCTGCTCGCGCGCGAGGCAAACGTCTTCGTCCGCGACCGGCGCTTCGCGGGCGAGCTGAGGCAAAGCCTGCAGCTGGCGATGCACGAGGGTGCGCGGCGCGTGCCGCTGCGGACCTGGCGCAGAATGCCGGTGCTCAGGCGGCTGGCGATCTGGGCGGGATACCGGGTGGCGCGCCTGCTGATGGCCGTCTACGGCTACGGCCGGGAGCACTAGCCGGGGCGTCAGCCCGGCGCGAGCGTTGCGCCGACCGCGACCAATCCCGGGCGCGAGACGCGGAAGTGCGCGCCGAACACGGAATCGAAGCGCGCCGCGATCGTCCGCAGCGGCTCGTCGCCGCCGCGGCTGCCGCTCGCCTGGTCGATCGTGGTCACCTCGCAGCGCTCGCAGCCGTTCTCGAACTCGAGTTCGGCAGCGCCCGCGGCGAGGCGGCGCCAGCCCAGCTCGGCCAGCGGCGCGGCGCCATCGACCACGATGTTGCCGCGGAAGCGCTCGATGCCGACCGCCCGGCCGAGGGCGGCATTGAGCGACGCAAGCGAGGCGATGGATACCACCAGGACCGGCCGCGAATCGGCAAAGCTTTGCCCGGCGCCCCGGCCCAGCTGCACCAGTCGCGCCGCGGCACCGAGGTACGCCGATATCCGGTCGTTGACCACGGGCGCGGCGGCGCGCGCCGGGATGCGGTGTCCCCAGATTTCCGCTTCGCACGCGGCGTCGAAGCCGCCCTCGGGCGCTTCGACGGCGTCCAGCCCGCCGAGGTTTAGCACGAGGCAGCCCGGCTGCAACGCCGGCCGTATGGCTGCCATCACGGGAAACCGGCGCTGGGTCAGCGCGCGGCCGGCGAGGTCCACGATGGCGTAGCGCCGGTCGCCTTCGAGTCCGAGTTCCTCCAGCCGCGCTTGCCGCAGCGCCAGCGACCCGCAGGACTTGACCGGATAGATATGCAGCGAAGCGATCCGCACCGGAGGCCTACGCCGGCCGCCTGCGGAACATGCCCCATCCTTCCATGGTCATGACCGTTTCGCCGCGCTGGTTGACCGCTTCCCAGCGCGAGTGCACCAGGCCGATGCCCGGCTTGCTCTCCGATGGCCGCGCCGCGGTCGTGGTGCGCCGGTAGCGGATGGTGTCGCCGGCGCGCACCGGCGCGAGCCAGCGGATGTTGTCCAGGCCCGGCGAACCGAGGCTCGCGGAGCGGGACACGTACTTGTCGACCATCAAGCGCATCGCGATGGCGCAGGTATGCCAGCCGCTCGCGATCAGCCCGCCGAAGAACGAGTGCTTCGCCGCGACGGGGTCGACGTGGAACGTCTGCGGGTCGAACTGGCGGGCGAAAGCGATGATTTCCGCCTCGGTAAACGTATGGCTGCCCATGTCCATGATGTCGCCGGGAGGAAAATCCTCCCAGTAGAGGAGATTGTCGGTCACGCCGGGATTCCTTTCGCGCCTGCAGGGGGCAAGGGCAAAGTTCGATAGTAAAGTATCAGCATGATCCGCCATCACATCGAGGCGCGCGCCGCGGCTGCCGCAGGCGCCGGGTAGCGGCACGCGTGGACGAGGGCGTCCTGCGCGCACTGGCGAGGTGGCCGGACGTTGCCGACGTCTATGGATGGCTCGTGCTCGACAGGCGCGGCGAATGGCGGCTACGGGTGGAGGGCGCGCGGACGGCCTTCGAGCACATCGGCAACCGGGCTTTGCGCGACTTCATCTGCCGCAACTACGCAGCGGATGCGCGCGGTCGCTGGTACTTCCAGAACGGCCCGCAGAAGGTCTTTGTCAGGCTTGAGTATGCGCCCCTGGTTGTGCGCCTGGAAGCGACCGGGCTGGCGGATCATTGCGGGCGCGCGTTCGGCGAACCCCGCGGCATGTGGCAGGACGAGGAAGGTTCCGTGCTTCTGCTGGGGGACCGGGGCTTGGGGCTGCTGGATGACCGGGATCTCGCGGCATTCTCCTCCCGGAGGGGCGACGATCTGCTTGGATTGCCGGTTGTCACCCGCGCGGCGGCCCCAGGTCGCTTCGGCTACGACCGGGACCCTCGTCCGGAAACCTGAAATAAGCCGCCAATATCCTTGCGTGGGCCCAATTTCCTCTTTATAATCCGGCCTCTTTTTTGCACCTGGGCGGCAGCGGGTTGTAAGAACCTCGCCGCCCGGTTTGTTTCTGGAAACCCAAAATATATGCCTACCGTCAATCAGTTAATGCGCCATGGCCGGGCCGACAAGAAGGCCAAGACCAAGGTGCCCGCGCTCGCCGGCTCGCCGCAGAAGCGCGGCGTCTGCACGCGGGTCTACACCACCACGCCGAAGAAGCCCAATTCCGCGCTGCGGAAGGTGGCCAAGGTGCGCCTCACCAACGGCTTCGAGGTCATCGGCTACATCGGTGGCGAGGGCCACAACCTCCAGGAGCACTCCGTGGTGCTGATCCGGGGCGGCCGGGTGAAGGACCTGCCTGGCGTGCGCTACCACATCGTGCGCGGCTCGCTGGATACGCAGGGCGTGAAGGACCGCAAGCAGAGCCGCTCCAAGTACGGCGCCAAGCAGGCCAAAACGGCCTGACCAGGGCCTGATCCGTCAGACACCGAACACGCAGAGAGACACAGAATGCCCCGCCGCAGAGAAGTCCCCAAGCGCGAGATCCTCGCCGACCCGAAGTTCGGCAGCGTGGATGTGGCGAAATTCGTCAACGTCCTGATGACGCGCGGCAAGAAATCCACCGCCGAGCGCATCATCTACGGCGCGATGGAGCTGATCAAGTCCAAGTCCGGCAAGGACCCGGTCGAGGTGTTCTCGCAGGCGGTGCAGAACGTCAAGCCGGTGGTCGAGGTGAAGAGCCGCCGCGTCGGCGGCGCCAACTACCAGGTGCCGGTGGAAGTGCGCCCGACGCGCCGCGTGGCGCTGTCGATGCGCTGGATACGCGAGGCGGCGCAGAAGCGCGGCGAGAAATCCATGATGGCGCGCCTGGCGGGCGAGCTGGCCGAGGCCGCGGAAGGCCGCGGCGGCGCGATGAAGAAGCGCGAGGAAGTTCACCGCATGGCAGAGGCCAACAAGGCCTTCTCCCACTACCGGTTCTAGGCGCCGACAGGATAACGACAGTGGCCCGCAGAACTCCCATCGAACGTTACCGGAACATCGGCATCTCGGCGCACATTGACGCCGGCAAGACGACGACCACCGAGCGGATCCTGTTCTACACCGGGGTCAACCACAAGATCGGCGAGGTGCACGACGGCGCCGCGACGATGGACTGGATGGAGCAGGAACAGGAGCGCGGCATCACCATCACCTCGGCCGCCACCACCTGCTACTGGAAGGGCATGGACCTGTCCTATCCGGAGCACCACATCAACATCATCGACACCCCCGGGCACGTGGACTTCACCATCGAGGTCGAGCGGTCCTTGCGCGTGCTGGATGGCGCCTGCATGGTGTACGACGCGGTTGCCGGCGTGCAGCCGCAGTCCGAGACGGTGTGGCGGCAGGCCAACAAGTACAAGGTGCCGCGCCTGGCATTCATCAACAAGATGGATCGCGTCGGCGCCACGTTCTTCAAGTCCTACGAGCACATCAGGTCGCGCCTCAAGGGCAACCCGGTGCCGATCCAGCTGCCGATCGGGCTGGAGGACAAGTTTGCCGGCGTCATCGACCTGGTGACGATGCAGGCGATCTACTGGGACGAGGCCTCCCAGGGGATGAAATTCGAGCGCAGGGAGATTCCGGCCGAGCTGCAGGCGGAAGCCAAGGAGTGGCGCGAGAAGATGCTCGAGGCCGCCGCCGAGGCCAACGAGCAGCTGATGAACAAGTACCTCGAGTCGGGCGACCTGAGCATCGAGGAGATCAAGCTCGGCCTGCGCACCCGCACCATCGCCAACGAGGTCGTGCCGATGCTGTGCGGCACCGCGTTCAAGAACAAGGGCGTGCAGGCGATGCTGGACGCGGTGATCGACTACCTGCCCTCGCCCGTGGACATCCCGCCGGTGAAGGGCGAGAACGACCGCGGCGAGCCCGACGTGCGCAAGCC
>JALHLN010000061.1 GCA_022844545.1 Burkholderiales bacterium
GCGGTGGAGGAACCCGAGACCGCGGCGAAGATGCCGCAGGCGAGCACGTTGGTGTGCGCGAGTCCCCCGGGGAGCTTGCGCATCCAGGGCGCGAGGCCGGCGAACATCTGGTCCGCCAGCCGCGTCCGGAAAAGCACTTCGCCCATCCAGATGAACAGGGGCAGCGCCGTGAGCGCCCAGTCGGTGCTGCCGCCGAAGACCGTGGTGGCGAGCAGCGCCCCGGCATTGGTGTTGGTGAACGCGGCGACCGCCACCAGGCCCACCAGGATCATGGCGATGGCGATCCACAGCCCTCCGGCGAGGAACACCAGCAGCAGCAGCGACAGGAACAGGCTGATCTCGGCGAGGTTCACCGCTCAACCCTCCGTGTTGCGGTACTTGGACGGGCGCATGTACGACGGCGCCCGCCCGGCGATCTCGTCCACCAGGTCCTCGGCGAAGGCGATCGCCACCAGCGCGATGCCCAGCGTCATGCCGGCGAGCGGGATCCACTTCGGGATCGGCACCTGGCCGATGGTGGTCTCGCCGAAGCGCCAGGAATCGATCATGGTGTCGCCGGTGCTCCAGGCAAACCAGGCCGAGACGCCGGTGGCGACCGCCAGGCACAGGATGTCGAGAAAACGACGCGCGCCCGGCGGCACGCGCTCCAGCAGCAGCGTGACGCGGATGTGCGCCCCGGTGCGAAGGGCGAAGGCGAGCCCGAGGAAGGCGCTCGCCGCCATCGCCAGGCGCGCGAAATCGTCCGCCGAGGGAACCTGGGTGCCCGCGAGGCGCGCGAAGATCTGCACCGCCACCAGCGCGGACATCAGGACCAGGAAGAATCCGGCGAGCACAGCGCTCGCCGAATACAGGAAATCCAGCACCCGCCTCATGGGGCGGGCGCCTCGTGCAACGAACTCAATGTCGCGTCAATTGCTACTTCACGCGCTTGCGGTAGTCGGCGATGACCGCCTTGCCCGGCTCGCCGGCCTTCGCCAGCCAGTCGTTCAGCATGGTCTCGCCGACCTTGCGCAGCTCGGCGGTGAACGCCGGCGCCAGTGGCGCCAGCACCATGCCGTTCTTCGCCAGCACCTTCGGCGCCTCGGTGTTCTGCTCCTCGGAGAGCTTCCAGCCGCGCTCCTCGGCGGTCTTCGCCGCGTCGGTCATGGCCTTCTGCACGTCCGCGGGGAGCTTCTTGAACGAACCCTCGTTGACGAACACGCCGTTCTTCGGCGCCCAGGCGCCGGTGTCGTAGAAGTACTTGGTGTACTCCCAGGCGCGCGTCGAAACCCCGGTCTGGCCGGCGGTGTACATCAGGTCGATGATGCCGGTGGAGAAGGCCTGCGGGATCTCGGTGGCCTGCACCGTGGTCGGCACCACGCCCAGCAGCGTCGCCAGGCGCGCGGTCTGCGCGTTGTAGGTGCGCATCTTCTTGCCCTTCAGGTCGGCGATGCTCTTTACCGGCTCCTTGGTGTAGAAGGCCTGCGTCGGCCATGGCACCGAGTACAGCAGCCGGATGCCCTGCTTGGCGAAGCCTTCGGTGATCGGCTGGCGGGTCGCCTCCCACAGGGCCCGCACTTCCTTGTAGTTCACCGCCAGGTAGGGGATGGCGTCGACCTCGAACATCGGGTTCTCGCCGCCGAAGTTGGAGATGAAGAACTCCGCCATCGGCACCAGACCGGTCTGAACCGAGCGCTTGAGCTCCGGGTTCTTGATCAGGGAGCCGGCGCTGTGCACCGTGATGTCCAGCTTGCCGCCGGAGAGCTTCTTCACGTCGTCGGCGAACATGCGCACGTTGCGGGTCTGGAATTCGGTGTCGGCGTAGGCCGTGGCGAGGTCCCACTTGGTCTGGGCCGCGGCGGCAAGAGGTAGCGCCAGGGCGGCAAACAGCAGCGTTCGTTTCATTTCAGGTCTCCTGGGTGGGGGTTGATCGGTCGGGCTTGCGGGCGATAATCGCCGCCCACGGAAAGCGCCAGAACGGATTGGAGGGGTCGGTCGCGCCCTCGCGCTCGGCGAAGGGCTCGATGCGCACCGCCTCGAACCCCGCCTTGCGGTAGGCCTCGGCGAGGTCCATGCGCAGCAGCGGCTCGAGGAACGGTTCGTTGTTGCGCACGCCATGACCATACATGATGAACTGCCAGAACGGGTCGTCGGCGCGGAAATCGAGGTGGATCGAGACCCCGCCCGGCGCGAGCAGCCGGTTGGTCTCGGCCAGCGTCTCTTCCACCGCCTGCCCGGGAAGCTCGTGCAGCAGCATGGTCGAGGTCACCAGGTCGAAGGAGCCGGGCTCGAGGCCGGTGTGGCGCGCGTCGGCCTGGCGGAAGCGGATGTTCGGGACCTTCGCCGCCGCGGCGTCGGCCGCCGCCAGCTTCAGGCACGGCGCGGAGACGTCGACGCCCACCACCTCGGCCTGCGGGAAGGCGCGCGCCAGCGGCACTGCGCTCTTGCCGAAGCCGCAGCCCATGTCGAGCACCTTCGCGAACGCCGCCGAGGCCGATTCGCGCCGCACCACGTCGACGAAGCGCTCATGGAGCTCGTTCCGGCGCGTCGCCGGGTGGATGGACAGCGCGCTCGCCTCGTACACCAGCCCCGCGAGCGGATCGGCGTGCATGTTTCCCGGGTGCTGGTGGATGTCGTGGGCGAGGTAGTAATCGGGAACCTTGAACGCCGGGTCGAGTTCGAGGTCCGCGGAACCAGCCGCGGCCAGGCGCTCGGCAGCCCTTCCCGACTCGCGCGCCAGCTGGGCGACCAGGCCCCAGCGCGAGGACGAGTACTTCGACTTCTGCACATGGCGCTCGAGCCAGCAGAAGTAGGCATAGGTGGTGCTGCGCTCGAACAGCTGCGCGACGTCGTCCGCCGTCTTCACTGCGCGCCCTTCGCGGGCGGCGAGCGCGCGGCGCTCCTCGTACTCCTCGCGCAGGCGCGGGAACAACTCCGTCGCCCACCAGGTGCGCGCTTCCATGATGAACTCCTGGAAGGCGTTCGCCTCGCGGCTGCGGAACAGCGTCAGCGCGGCCATGGGTTCAGGAACCGGTCACGACTTCGAGGCGAGGCGCCCGGGCAGGCCCTCGAGCACATGCCGGACCTGCGCGTTGCGCGAGGCGGCGAGCTGAGACTCGAGCGCGCCCTCCGGCACGATGCCCTCCAGCTTCGCCGCGTCGAGCACGCCGCGTTCGGCGAGCGTGGCCTCGAGCAGCGCGAGGCGGTCGCGCAGCACGTGCACTTCCGCGGTGAGCGAGAACACCATCCCCAGCAAGCGATCGACCGCGGGATCCGCGAAGAAGGTTTGTTCGGCCTGCGGCCCGACGACGGGATCGGTGCTTTTCACGGCGATTCGATCAGGAAATGCGACGGCCAATCTTGGTCAGCGCAACGGGCTTTGTCAACCGGAAAGTGGCCGGTGCTAAGATGCAAGTCATTCATTTGTCTGGTCAATTCGAGGCATCCATGAACGCGATACCGTCCGCCTCCCCGACCGCCAGCGCGCCGCTGCTGGACCGACCCGAGCGCCGCTTTCCGCTCGCCATGGACACCGCGATCCCGAAAATCCGCGAGCTGTACGTGGCCGCGACGCGCAACCAGTGGGACCCGGAGCGCGACATCGACTGGAACGCCCTGGATCCCGATGCCATTCCCGACGAGCAGCGCGAGGCGGCGCGCAACTGGTGGAGCCGCCGCGGCTGGGGCGAGTACGGTGCGATTTCCGAGAGCCCGACGCTGTCGGTGCGCTTCACCCAGGACCGCCTGCCGGTGGAAATGGCGCTGTTCTTCGCCCTGCGCACCAACGAGGAAGCGCGCCACGCCGAGACCTGCTACCGCATGGCCGAGCGCCTCGGCGGCTACATCCCGGCGCCGATCCACGCCGACTTCACCAAGGCGATCGGCAGCCACGGCGTGCGCAAGATGGCGCTCGACCCGGACACCAGCGTGGAGTGCATCATCGCGGCGCTGGTCTGCGGGCTGGAGGAGTACGCCTTCGACTGGTTCCGGCTCATGATCGAGACCACCAGCCATCCTGTGGCCAACCGGGCACTGAAACTGATCCTGCGCGACGAGGTGCGCCACTGCGCCTTCGGCTGGCACTTCATCGAGTCGCGCCTGCCGCACATGGCGCCCGAGGAGATCGAGCGCATGCGCCAGGCCTTCATCGACACCACCATCCAGGTCGAGCTCACCGGCTACCGCGTGCCCTGGATGGCGCCGGATTCGCCCATGACCGACGAGGAGAACCGCATCGATGCCCTCACCCGCGCCGCGGGCCTGGGCGCCTCCATCGAGTCCGAGGAAAAGCCGGTGTTCATCGCCACCATGCAGCGCGTGCGCAAGCGCTTCGCGGACATGGGCATCGAAATCCCCCTGTTCACGCACACGAAGCTGGGCGCGTTCTAGGGCGGCATGACCCTCATCCTCCAGGAATACCGCTTCCCGCTGCACCTCGAGCCCAAGGTCGAGAGCATCTGGGAGGTCTACAGCCGCGCCAAGGCCGAGCGCTGGGATCCGTCGCGCTCGGTCGCCTGGGACCGGCTTGACGCCGGCGCCCTGCCTGCCGAGGCACGCGAAGGCGCGCGGCTGGCCTGGAGCCACCGCGCCTGGCTGCTGTTCGGCCGGCTGTCGGAAACGCCCTCCCTGCTGGTGCGCTTCTGCCTGGAGCGCCAGCGCGAGAGCGATCCCAAGTATTTCCTGTCCCTGCGCGGCACCGACGAGGCCTGGCACCTGGACGTGTGCCACCGGGTCGCCGAGCGCTGCGGCGGCTTCATCGCCGAACCGGGCAACGCCACCTACGCCGCGCGCTTCAACCAGACGCTGCACCGCGAAGTGCTGGACGCGTCTCTGGGCCTGGACGAATACGTCGGCGCCTATGTCGCGCTGCGCGAGCACCTGGAGGCGGCGCTGCTCGCCGCCGCGCGCGCCGCGACCACCGAGCCGGTGCTTGCCTCGGCGCTGGACCTGATGCTGCGCGACAAGCTCCGCCACGCGCAGTTCGGCTGGCTCTACCTCGCCGAGCGCCGGGGGCAGCTGGACGAGGGCACGCGCGCCGCGATCGCGCGCCGCGCGCAGGACATGCTCGATCGCTTCTATGCCGGCGGGTTGATGGTGCCGGCGCTGGCGCCTGAGACCGCGGGCGACGTGGCGGCCGCGCAGGAAGCTGCCGCAGGCCTGGGCGTGGCCCCGTTCGCCGGGCAGGTACAGGCGCTCCGCGGCGCCCTGGAGGATGCGCGAGCCCGATTCGCCGCGCTGGGCGTGGAAGCGGCGGACCTGCGCCTGCCCGGCTAGGCCTTCCCCTTGCCGTGCGAGGTCGGCCTCTTCGCGAGTTCCTTCACCCGCGCCGCATCCGGCGCGAAGCCCAGGCCGGGCGCCTCGGGCAGGGCGAGCACGCCCGCCTGCGGTGACGGCAGCGCGCCGTAGATCGCCTCGCAGACCTTGACCGCCGCATAGTGGTACTCCACCAGGCCGCCATGGGCGAGACCACCATGCAGGTGCATGTTGTGGTGCGCCCAGGCGCCGCCGTTGGCCAGCGGCATATTGAACGCGGAAGCCATGCCGGCGATGCGCTGGCACTGGGTGAAGCCGCCGCCGATGACCACGTTGGGCTGCACGATGTCCACCGCGCGCGCCGTCATGAGGTCGCGGAAACGCCAGGCGAGGCCTTCGTTCTGCCCTGCGGCCAGCGGCAGCCGCGTCGCGCGCCGTAATGCGAGCAGCGCCGGGATGTCGTTCTCCTTCACCGGCTCCTCGAAGAAGCTGATCCCCTGCGCTTCCAGGTCGCGCGCCAGCTGGCCGGCGTGGAACGCGTCCAGGCTGCAGTTGGCGTCCACGTGCAGGTCGACCTCGGCGCCGACCGCGTCACGCACCGCGCGCACGCGACGCGCGTCCTCCGCGATCACCTGGTCGATGGCGCGCGGTTCGTCGCGCCGCTGCAGCGCATGCTGGCCCACCACCATCTTCAGGCGCCTGTGCCCCTGACCCACCCACCATTTCGCCGCCGCCGCAAGTTCATCGCGGTCGTAGGCGCCGAAGCCGAAGGTGACGTACACCGGCACCGTTGCGCGCGCGCCGCCCAGCAGGCGCCAAACCGGCTGCCCCAGCACCTTTCCCTTCAGGTCCCAGAGCGCGACGTCAATGGCGGCGATGGCGTGGCTGGCGTAGCCGGTCTGCCCGCGCGGGCTGAGCAGCCAGTACAGCTTCTCCCAGATGCGTTCGTGGGCAAGCGCGTCCTCGCCCGCGAGGTTGTGCGCCGCGACTTCGTTCACCGCCGCGGCCACCACTTCCTCCTCGGTGATCGCGGTGAAGCCGTGGCCGATGCGGCCGGCGCGGTCCTCGACCTCCACCAGGCAGACCGATAGCGAGGTCTTCTTCTCGATGCCGGCGATGTCCAGCACCACCGGGACGTTGAGCGGCGTCGCCGCGACGCGCGCGATCTCCGTGCCCTGCATCACTCCACCTTGATGCCGGCGTCCCGGACCACCGCGGCCCAGCGCCGCGTTTCCTCGGTGATGAGCGCTCCCAGTTCCTGAGGAGAGGACGGCGCCGCGGTGGCGCCCTGCCTGGCGAAGTTCTCCTCCACCTCGCGCGAGGCGAGCGCCGCGCGCAGGGCCGTGGACAGGCGCTGCACCACCGTGTCCGGCGTCCCTGCGGGCGCCACCAGGAACACGCTTGGCGCGGCATTGAAGCCCGGCAGCGTTTCCGCCATGACCGGCAGTTCAGGGGACGTGGCCAGGCGCCTCGGGCTGGTCAGCGCGATGATCCTGATCTTTCCGCTGCGCGCCGGCCCCTGCGCCGCGATGGCGCTGATGACGCCTAGCTGCACCTGCCCGCCCATCAGGTCCGGCATCATCGCCGCCGCACCCTTGTACGGAACATGCAGCGCCTCGACGCCGGCGGCCCGGCGGAACTGCTCGAAGGCGAGGTGCTGCAGGGTGCCGATGCCAGGCGAGGCGTAGCTGAACTTGCCGGGACTGGCCTTCAGCGCGGCGATCATCTCCTGCGTGGTGCGGAACGGGGCCTCCGCGGTGGCGACGAAGGCCATCGGCAGGGTGCAAATTCCGCCCACCGGCGCGAACTGCTTCACCGGGTCGAGCGACACTTTCGGGCTTACCGCCGGCAGCGCCAGCGTGCCGCTCTCGGCCACCATCAGGTTGTAGCCGTCGGGCGCGGACTTCACCAGCGCTTGCGCCGCCACCCCGCCGGAGGCGCCGGGCCGGTTCTCGACCAGGAACGGCTGACCGAGTGCCTCCTGCAGCTTGGGCATCACCACGCGCGCGATGGTGTCCATGCCGCCGCCCGGCGGATAGCCCACCAGCACGTGCACCGCGCGCGTCGGGTAAATCTGGGAATACGCGCCGGCGCTCCAGGCGCACAACGCCACCGCAAGCACGGCCAGCTTCTTCATGGAACGCCTCCTCTGTGATCCGGAATCCGGCCCGGAGCAGCCTTTTACCATGCCGCCCCGCGAAACGTTAGTCCTCCGGCCACGCCCGCCCGTTACGACGCGGGCCAAGCCCGCGTGAGCAGCGCGCCGAAGTTCGTGTTCCCCGGCAGGTTGCCGAAGGCGCCGCCGCCGAAAGCGCCCTCCGTCGCGAAGCGGCTGGCGCAGAACGCCTCGGAGACATACGAGGGCGCATGCCGCAGCAGCAACGCGCCCTGCACCGCCAGCGCGATGCCCTGAGCGATCGCCCGCGCCCGCGCTTCGGGGTTGCCCCGCTCGTGGATCGAGTCCTTCAGCCGCGCCACGTGCTTGTCGAAGCGCGCGTCGCGCCCCAGCGCCGGCTCGACCTCCGCCGCCAGCACCTCCAGGCAGCGCGGATGGCGCGCGAAAGCGCGCAGGATGTCCAGACACATGATGTTGCCCGAGCCTTCCCAGATGGAATTGAGCGGCATCTGGCGGTAGATGCGCGCCATGACGCCCTCCTCGACGTAGCCGTTGCCGCCCAGCACCTCCATCGCCTCGGCGGCGACCGCGGGCCCGCGCTTGCAGATCCAGTACTTCGCGGCCGGCGTCAGCACGCGGCGCAGCAGCGACGCCTGCTCGTCGGCCTGCGCGTCGAAGGCTCGCGCGAGGCGCAGCGCCAGCGCGGTCGCCGCCTCGGATTCCAGCGCCAGGTCGGCCAGCACGTTCTGCATCAGCGGCTGCTCGACCAGCCGCTTGCCGAACGCGGCGCGATGCGAGGCATGGTGCATCGCCTGCGACAGCGAGGCACGGATCAGGCCCGTGGTGCCCAGCACGCAATCGAGGCGGCAATAGGTGCCCATCTCCAGGATGATCGGGATGCCGCGCCCCTCCTCGCCCACGAGCGTGGCCTTCGCGCCCCAGAATTCCACCTCCGAGCCGGCGTTGGAGCGGTCGCCCAGCTTGTCCTTCAGGCGCTGGATGCGGATGTCGTTCAACTTGCCCTCCGCGGTCCAGCGCGGCATCAGGAAGCAGGACAGGCCGCCCGGGGCCTGGGCGAGGACCAGGAACGCGTCGCACATCGGCGCCGAAAAGAACCACTTGTGGCCGACGATGCGGTACTCGCGCCCGCCCAGGGGCTCGGCGCGCGTGGTGTTGGCGCGCACGTCCGAGCCGCCCTGCTTCTCGGTCATGCCCATGCCCAGCGTGACGCCGCTCTTGCCGGTGGCGGGGATGAAGCGCCGGTCGTAGTCGTGCGAGTAGATGCGCGGCAGCCATTGCGCGGCCAGCGCCGGGTCGCGCGCGATCGCGGGCACCACGGCGTAGGTCATGGTGGTCGGGCACAGCGTGCCGTCCTCCACCTCTGCGTACAGCATGAACAACGCCGCGCGCTTCACGTGCGCGCCCGGCGCCGGATCGGACCACGGCCCCGCGGAGGCGCCGTGGCGCTTCAGGTAGGCCATCAGCTCGTGGTAGGCGGGATGGAACTCCACCTCGTCGCGCCGGTGTCCGGCGGCATCGAACAGGCGCAAGGTCGGCGGATTGCGGTTGGCCTGCGCCGCCCACTCCAGCATCTGCGGCGAGCCCAGTTCGGCGCCGCGCGCACGCATCCATTCCGCAGCGGCCCCGGCGCCTTCCCGCTCCAGCCCTTCCTGCAGCGGATGGTTGCACTCGTACGGGTTCCAGTTCTCCAGCGGCGGCGCCTGGTTCAGGACTTCGTGGGTGGCGGCCAACGCGGGATGCGGCTGGTTCATGGCATGGCTCCTCGAGCCGGAGTGAATCAGAGCAAGCCGAAGCGCCGGCGCCCCATCGCCTTGCGCACTTCGCGCGCGGCGAGGTCCAGCGCGGCCTCCCGCGGCAGGCGCTTGCCGGCCGCGGCATACTTGAGCACCGCCTCGGTGTTGGCGTGCAGCTTCTCCGCGATGGCGTCGAATGCCTGCTTGCGCGTGGCGCCGCGGTACTCCATCGCGGCGCAGATCACGCCGCCCGCGTTGGCGATGAAATCGGGCACCACCAGCACGCCGCGCGCGGCGAGCATCTTCTCCGCCCCGGCGGTGAACGGGATGTTGGCGCCCTGCAGCACCAGCTTCGCCTTCAGGCGCGCCGCGTTGTCCTCGCGCACCACGTCGGGCCGCGCCGCGGGAATCCAGATGTCGCAGTCGGCATCGAGGATCGCGTCCACGCCCAGCTTGCTGCCGGCGCCATGGTCCAGCACGCTGCGGCCGGCAGCCTTGAGCGCCCCGAGCGCGGCGACGTCGAGCCCCTTCGGATCGGCGACCGTCCCCTTGGTATCGGAGGCCGCGACCAGCACCGCGCCGCGCTCGGCCAGGAACTGCGCCGCATGGCGCCCGACCGCGCCGTAGCCCTGCACGGCCACTCGCGCGCCCGCGAGCTTCAGCCCGGCAAACGGAGCCGCCGCCAGCGCGCTATGCGCCAGGCCCCAGCCGGTGGCGCCGTACTCATCCAGCGGAATCCCGCCCAGTTCGACCGGAAGCCCGGCCGCGCGGCCGGTTTCGTCCTTGATCCAGGCCATGCAGCCTTCGTCGGTGCCCATGTCCGGGCCGAAGATGTAGTCGGATTCGTTGCGCAGCGCGTGGGCGAAGGCGCGGATCAGCCGCTCCTTGTCCGCCAGCGGCATGCGTGGGTCGCCGGCCAGCACCGACTTGGCGCCGCCGTGCGCCAGGCCCGCGGCGGAATTCTTGAGCGTCATGGCGCGCGCGAGGCGCGCGCATTCCTCCAGGGTCACGTCGGGCGCCATGCGCAGGCCGCCGATCGCCGGTCCGCGCGCCACGTTGTCCACCACCAGCACCGCCCGCAGGCCGATGGCGGGCTGGCGCACATGGATCACCTTGGCCGGGCCGAGGTCGTCGCCGAAATCGGCAAGCGTGCTCATGGCGTAGAGCAGACCACGGCGGGGGCCGCGGCCGTTTGACACATGTCAATTCCGGGGGCCGCCTGCGCGACCCTCCCCGACTCGCCGGCCGGCGTGCAGCAAGCGCTTCGCATGCCGCGCGAGGTTCGGGGTCATTCGGTGCTCCGGCCCCGCCACCGCCAGGCCGTAGGCCTCGCCCCCGATCCGCACTGGCACCGCGATGGCGTGCACGTCGGGCACGTTCTCGCCGCGCGAATGCGTCCATCCGCGCTTCAGGCCGGCGGCGAGGTCCTGCTCCAGGCGCTCGCGACTGGTCAGCGTGTTCGGCGTGAAGCGCGCCAGGCGCGCCCCCGCGAGCAGCGCCTCGCGCTCCTCCGGCGGCAGTTGCAACAGGATGGCCTTGCCGATGGAACTGGCGTGCAGCGGCTTCTGGTCCCCGGCCTGCGCGCTGTAGCGCACCGCGTGACGCGATTCGATCACCTTCAGGTAAAGGGTCGCGGCGCCGGCGCGCTTGGCGAGCACCACGGTCTCGCCGGTCGCGACCGCCAGCGCTTCCATGGCCGGTGCGATGCGCTCCAGCAGCGGGTCGCGCGCGGCGATGAGACGCGCCTTGTCCAGCCAGCGCTGCGTCGGGTAGTAGCCGCGCCTCGGTCCGACTTCATAAAGGTAGCCGCGCGCGCTCAGGGTACGGACCAGGCCGTGGCAGGCGGATACCGGAATGCCGATGCGCCGCGCCAGTTCGGAGAGCGCGAGCGGCGCCAACGCCTCGGCGAAGGCCTCCAGGATGAGGACGGTGCGGTCCGCACTCTTGACCGGCGCTGCCGTATGGCCTCCGCTACTTTCCCGAGTAGGGTATGGATTCGGACACCACGTCCCAGATGTGGCGCGCCGAGGGCTCGAGCTGCTCCTCGCGGATGTGGCCCACCAGGCCGGCGGCGCGGCTCACCACCGCGATCCCGCGCATCACCTCCTGCGGAACGCCGATCTCTCCCAGCAGCGCGGCGATGGCTCCCGTGGCGTTGATGGTGAGGTGGCGCCCCCAGGCGACATCCACTTCGGTCGCGAGCAGCTTGAGCGCGCCTATGTGCGCTCCGGGAACGCCGGCTTGCGCCGCCACCTGGAACAGTCGCGGCGAGCGCGGGTCGTCGGGCTTGTGGTGCGGATGGCCGAATCCGGGAATGGACTGCTTCGCCGCGCGCACGCGCTGCGCGATCGCCCTGGCCGCCGCCTGCCGCCGCGGCTCGGGCGCCGCCAGGATCTCCTCCAGGTTCTTCGCGCAGCCCTCCATGGTGCCGATGAAGGTGCTGCCCACGCCCAGCAGCCCCGCCGCCACCGCCGCCTGGATCGCCTCCGGGCAGGAGTCGTAGATGAGGCGGCTGGCGATGGCCGAAGGCGTGATGCCGTGCTCCATGAGCGTCACCAGCACCGCGTCCAGGATCTTCGCTTGCGCCGGCGTCGGGCGTTCGCCCATGAGCTGGAAGTACATCATCTCCGTGAACGTGAGCCGGCCGATGAGATCGTCCACCAGGCTCGCGCCGCGGACATAGATCGCCTCGGTGGTGTGGCGCGCGATCTTCGTGGTCGGTCTGCTCATCTCAGGCTCCCGGATTCCGCATCGCCATCACCAGGCGCCATTCCGTCTCCAGTACGGTTTCGCCCTTCTGGTTCACCGCGGCGCGCTTGAAGACCACGGTGCCGCGCCCGGGTTTCCTTCCCGGCTCCTTGCCGGTCACTTCGGCCACCACGTGGAGGGTGTCGCCGATGAACACCGGCCGCAGCCACTTCGCCTGCAGGCCGGCCAGCCCGATGATCGCCTTCTCCATGAACTTGTTCATCGGCAGCCGGGTGCTCAGGCCCGACATGATGGCGAGCACCAGCAGGCCGTGCGCGATGCGCTTGCCGTGCGGGGTCTGCGCCGCGAACTCGGCATCCGTATGCAACTGGTTGTAGTCGGCCGAGAGGCCGGCGAAATTGACGATGTCGGCCTCGGTGACGGTGCGGCCGGCGGTGACGAAGCGGTCGCCGGGGTTGAGGTCCTCCCAGGTCACGCTGGCGGTTTCCAGCGATTTCAGCCATTCGGGGCTCATGGCGCTCCTTTCACAGATATGAAACTGAATTTACGAGTTTGACGTTGCCGAGTCAACTGCTAGACTGGGTCCGGATGCCCTCCTACGCCCGTCCCTATGCCGGCCTTCGCGTGCTCGACCTGTCGCAGGGCATCGCCGGTCCCTATTGCGGCCTGCTGCTGGCGCAGTACGGCGCCGACGTGCTCAAGGTGGAGCCCGCCGCGGGCGACTGGGGCCGGGCGCTGGGCAAGCGCGTCGGCGGCCATTCCGCCATCGACCTTTCGTCCAACCGCGGCAAGCGCTCCATCGCCCTCGACCTGAAGAACGCCGAGGGCCGCGCGCTGCTTGCGCGCCTCGCCGCGTGCTGCGACGTGGTGATCGAGAATTTCCGCCCCGGCGTGGTGGACCGGCTCGGGGTCGGCTACGAGGCGGTGCGCCAGGCCAACCCGAAGGTGCTCTACGTGTCGGTCAGCGCCTTCGGCCAGCGCGGTCCCGCGCGCGACCTGCCCGGCTCCGACACCGTCGCCCAGGCCTTCTCCGGGATGATGATGGTGAACCGCGACGGCGCCGGGGTGCCGAAATCCACCGGCTTCCTGACCGCCGACTACGTCACCGCGCTCTATGCCTTCCAGGCCCTGGCCGCCGCGCTCGCAGCGCGGCCGCATGAAAGCGAAGGCCGGCACCTGGATATCTCGCTGATGCAGGCCTCGGCCGCGTTCCTCGCCATGAAGATCATCGAGGAGCGGCTGGAAGGCGGCCCGGCACCGAAACTGAACGCGCCCGCCGGCAGTTACCGGACGATGGACGGCTGGATCGCGGTCACCCTGACAAAGGAGTCGCATTTCGGCGCGCTGTGCACGGCCATCGGGCGCCCGGCGCTCGCCGCCGAGCCGCGCTTTGCCGATTTCGCGCTGCGCTCGAGGAACCTCGCCGAGCTTGCGCCGCAGGTGCAGGACGCGCTGCTGGCGAAGACCACGCAGGAGTGGCTCGCGGTGTTCCATGCCGCGGACGTGCTGGCCAGCCCGATCCACGGCTTCACCAGCTGGCTGGACGACCCGCAGGTTCGCGCCATGGAGGTGGTCGCCGAGGAAAGCGGCTCCGGGCTGCCGTCCATTCCATGGGTAAGGATTCCCGGCGCGGTCCATCCCGGGCCGGACGACCCGCGCGCGCGCTGGCCGGACGTCGGCGGCGACGCCTCGGCGATCCTGCGCGACGTGCTGGGCATGAACGAAGCCGAGATCTCGCGCCTGCGGGATTGCGGCGCATTGATCTGAAACGGAGAAAGAACCATGGCACAGAAGACCTACGAGGAATACCGCATCGGCGAAGTGTTCGAGAGCTACGGACGCACCATCACCGAGGCCGACATCGTCAACTTCACCTGCTTCGCGGGCCTGAAGCTGCCGATGTTCATCGACGAGGAATTCTCCTCGAAGCACAGCCTGTACAAGACGCGCGTCGCCCCCGGCCTGATGACGGCCTCGATCGGCGCCGGAATGCTGGAGGACATCCTGGGCAAGTACACGCTGGCGGCGCTCGGCCTGGACCGCTTCAAGTTCAGCGCCCCGGTGAAGATCGGCGACACGCTGCATGCGCGCATCACCGTCGAGGGCATGAAGGACCACCGCGACGGCGACAAGGGCATCCTCTCGGTGAAGATCGAGATGGTGAACCAGGCAAAGGTGGCCGCCCTGGTGTTCCACGGCGCGTTCATGATGCGCAAGGGCGACATCCTGGCCGCATGAGCCTCGCGCTTGACGGCATCACGGTGCTGGATTTCGGCCAGGGCGTGGCCGGGCCCTACTGCGGCCAGCTCCTGGCCGACCAGGGCGCCGACGTCATCAAGGTCGAGCCGCCGCGCGGTGACTGGGCGCGAGAGATGGGGGCGCGAGACGCCGACGGCCTCTCCGGGACCTTCGCCAGCGTCAACCGCAACAAGCGCGGGCTTTGCCTGGACATGAAGCGCCCCGAGGCGCGCGAGGTCGCGCGCCGGCTGGCGCTGCGCTCGGACGTCGTGCTGGAGAGCTTCCGGCCCGGCGTGATGGAGCGCCTCGGGCTGGGCGGCGACGACCTGCGCCGCGACAACCCCCGCCTCGTCTACTGCGCCGTGACCGGGTTCGGCGAGTCCGGCCCCAACGTGGACCTGCCCGCCGGCGATTCGACGATGCAAGCCTACGGCGGCCTGATGAGCATCGTGGGCGAACGCGACGGGCCGCCCCTGCGGGTCGGCAACGTCGTCTCCGACATGCTCGCCGGCATGAATGCCTTCTCGGCGGTACTGCTGGCGCTACTGCGCCGGGCCTCAACCGGCGACGGCGCGCGTATCGGGATTTCGCTGCTCGATTCGCTGGTCGCCTTCCAGGCGCCGCCGCTCACCGAGTACCTGTTGACCGGCGTGCTTCCGCAGCGCCAGGGCAACGCGCATCCGCTGATCGCGCCGTCGGGAGCGGTGCGGACGCACGACGGCCACATCGTCTTCACCGTGCTCGACCACCAGTGGTCCGGATTCTGCGCCGGACTTGGCCTGGCCGCCTTCGCCGCCGATCCGCGCTTCGCCACCAGCGCGCTGCGCCAGCAGCACCGCGCGGAACTCCAGGCCGCGCTGGAGCCGGTGTTCCTGCGACAGGCCAGCCGTGACTGGCTCATTCGGCTCCGCGAACTGGATGTCCTGTGCTCGCCGATCAACGACTATGCTGCCCTGCAGGAGGATCCGCAGGTGCGCCACAACGGCTTGATCGGTACCGTCGGCGGCGTGCCCACGATCCGCAATCCGGTGCGCGTGGGCGGAGAGGAGCGGCACCGGCCGCCTCCGGCGCGCGGCGAGCACAGCCGCAGCATCCTCGGCGAGGACTTGAAACTGGAATCCGCGGAAGTCGAGCGCCTGCTGGCGCTCGGCGCCGCACTGTGTTGAATCCCTTAAGGAAGCTCTGAATTTCCAGGTTTAGAGACGAGCGTGATTGCACATTGCGGCGTCGAGGTATCGAAACGGCGGCATGAAGGCAATTCGCAACCTGTTTGCTGCCC
>JALHLN010000062.1 GCA_022844545.1 Burkholderiales bacterium
CAGGGCGCGGATGGCCTGGCGCGCGGCCGGCTCGCGCGCGACGCGCTCCGCGTCGCCGGTTTCCTCCTTCACCCAGACCCGCAGCGCGTTCACCTGGGCATCGAGCAGGCTGCGCATGGTGACGGCGCGGATCTCCTGCAGGGAGCCTTCCACGGCGCGGTAGGTCCACCAGCCCAGCGCCACCAGCAGCGCCGAGGCGGACAGCACCAGGGCGATGCCCGCGGGCGAGAACCAGCCCGCGCGCCCGGCCCGGCGCGGCTGTACCGAACCCGCGGGATGGACGGTGCTGGGGTCGGCCGGCGCGGTCAGGGAAACAGCCGGGAAATCAGGGCGTCAGGGAATGGGGACCGCGGCGAGCAGCATGGCGCCCACATCCACGCGCCGCGCGGTGTCGTCGGCCGGCCGCAGGCGGTGGCCGGCAACGCCGGGGAGGACCGCCTGCACGTCCTCGGGGATCACCTTGTCGCGGCCTTCGATCAGCGCCCAGGCGCGCGCCGCGTGCACCAGCGCGAGCGCGGCGCGCGGCGACAGCCCGGCCTGGAACTCGGGCGCGCGGCGCGTGAACTCGACCAGCGCCTGCACGTAATCGAGCAGCGCCGGCGCGACGTGCACGGATTGCACGTTCGCCTGCAGCTCGAGCAGTTCCGCCGGCGACAGGCACGGTTCCAGCGTCGCCAGCAGGTCGCGGCGGTCGACGCCGGAGAGCAGCGCGCGCTCGGCCGCGTGGTCCGGGTAGCCCAGCTCGATGCGCATCAGGAAGCGGTCCAGCTGCGACTCGGGCAGCGGGAAGGTGCCGACCTGCTCGGTGGGGTTCTGCGTGGCGATGACGAAGAAGGGCTCGGGGAGCTTGCGCGTCTCGCCCTCGGCGGTGACCTGGTGCTCCTCCATCGCCTCCAGCAGCGCCGACTGCGTCTTGGGCGTGGCGCGGTTCACTTCGTCGGCGAGGATCACCTGGGCGAAGATCGGGCCGGGGTGGAAGCGGAAGCTGCCGCTGTCGCGCTCGTAGACCGAGACGCCGAGGATGTCGGCGGGCAGCATGTCGCTGGTGAACTGGATGCGCTGGAAATGCAGGCCGAGCGCGCGCGCGAGCACGTGCGCGAGCGTGGTCTTGCCCACCCCGGGAAGGTCCTCGATCAACAGGTGGCCGCGCGCGAGGATGCAGGCAAGCGACATCCGGATCTGCGCTTCCTTGCCGAGGACGATGCGGTTGGCGGCGTCGAACACGCGCGCGAGCGGCGTCTGCGGCAGGGGCTGGAGCTTCGGTTTCATGAGCATGGGCGGATTCTACCCGATGCGTTAATATTCATGCACTTATGCCTACGGCCTTCATCACGCATCCGGACTGTCTGAAGCACGACATGGGCCGCGGCCACCCGGAGCAGCCGGCGCGCCTGACCGCGATCGAGGACCAGTTGATCGCCTCGGGGCTGGAAGCGTACCTGAAGCGCTATGACGCCCCGCTCGCGACCGATGAGCAAGTGGCGCTGGTGCACCCCATGGAGTACGTGACGGCGATCCGCGAGGCGGCGCCGGAGTCGGGCACGGTGCACCTGGATCCGGACACCGCGATGAATCCGCACTCCCTTGGTGCTGCGCTGCGCGCGGCGGGAGCGGCGGTGCTGGCCACCGACCTGGTGATGAAGGGCGAGGCGCGGGCGGCATTCTGCAGCGTGCGCCCGCCGGGGCACCACGCCTGCCGCGTGCGGCCGATGGGGTTCTGCATCTTCAACAACGTGGCGGTGGCGGCGAAGCACGCGCAGGCGGCGCATGGCGTGCAGCGTGTCGCGATCATCGACTTCGACGTCCACCATGGCAACGGCACCGAGGACATATTTGCTGGTGACCCGACAGTTTTGATGGCGTCCACGTTCCAGCACCCGTTCTACCCGTACAGCGGCACCGAGGAACCGGCCAGCAACATGATCAACGTGCCGCTTGCGGCCGGCGCGGGCTCTAGGCAGTTCCGCGAGGCGGTCGAGCAGCACTGGATTTCCGCGCTGGACGCGTTCAAGCCTGAATTGGTGGTGTTCTCGGCCGGGTTCGATGCCCATGTCGAGGACGAAATGGCGATGCTGCAGTTGCGGGATGACGACTACGCCTGGGTCACGGCGCAGGTGAAGGCGGTGGCCGACCGGCACGCCAAGGGCCGCATCGTCTCCGTGCTGGAGGGCGGCTATGCCCTGTCCGCGCTCGGCCGCTGCGTGGTGCGGCACGTGAAGGTGCTGGCGGAGCTGGACTGATGGATGAGCCTATCCACCCGGTGCAGCTGGAAGCCCTGAAGCGCGCGACGCCCGCGCAGAAGATCGAGGCGGTCGCCGCGCTTTACGAAGCCGGCATCCGACTGC
This sequence comes from Burkholderiales bacterium, assembly GCA_022844545.1. GTDB lineage: Bacteria > Pseudomonadota > Gammaproteobacteria > Burkholderiales > SG8-39 > RBG-16-66-20. The sequence goes on from JALHLN010000062.1 coordinate 2,346, forward strand.
GGATGGCGGGGTTGCGCATGACCCATCCGGACTGGACCGACGAGCAGCTGTCGCTGGAGGCGCGACGGTCGCTGCGCCATGCCGGCACCTGAGCCGTTCGCGCCGTTCCTCGAGCCGCTGGAGCGCCTGGCGCGGGAAGTTTCCTGCCTGGGATGCAGGCCGTGCGGGCGAAGGCCGGTGAAGGTTGATCGTTTCGATCGCGGGTCGCGATACGTGAGGTGAACCGGGGGATCGCGCGTTTTTTTGCCACTTATCCTGGAAGTGGGTGTCTGTGCAGTGACGTCAATGTCTTGATTCGGAAAGGCGTTGGCGGCGTGGTCGGCGGGTGAGGGCTTAGATGAACAGAAATTATTCTTTTGAGTGAACGTTGGGCGTCCTAACTTTGTTCCCCGGTTGCGTTTCGGTACCCCTGTTCCCGCTCCCACCATCAGGGGTCAAGCTGCATTCGACGAGGCGTTGGTACGGTTAGCGGGTGGCCTACTCAAATCAGCTCAGATTACGCAGAGTGTAGGCACTGAACCTGATGTCATCGCATTTACTTCGCAAGGCGAGGTCGCTCTGTGAAAAGACGCCCAATCCTTTGTTGCTGCGGACAGACTGCCGGCGCCGCGCCGATGCAGCAGCTGTAGTGGCTCGCCGCAGAACAACACTTAAGTTGCCGTAACGATCCGCCATGCTCACCTTCGAATGGGATCCTGGGAAAGCTCTGGAGAACGAACAGAAGCACGGCGTGGCGTTCTCGGAGGCCACGGAGGTATTCGGCGACGACCATTCCTCGTCCGTTCCCGACCCGGATCATTCGACTGACGAAGAGCGGTACATCATTTTCGGCGCCACCAGGCAGGGCAGGTGCCTGGTTGTGTCCTATACTGAGCGCGAAGGCCGGATCCGACTGATCTCCGCAAGGCAGATGACGCCACGTGAGCGAAGAGCCTATGAGCAATGACAAGGACACACTGAGGGACGAATACCCCGAGAACCTCGTCAGGTCCGGGGTGCGCGGCAAGTACGCGAAGAGCCATCGCGAAGGCACGAACCTGGTGCTGATCGATCCCGACCTCCGGGAGCTTTATCCGACCTCCGAGGCCGTGAATCGCGCGCTGCGTGATCACGCCGCCAAGAAAAGTACGGCAACCTGACACCTCGGGGCGGAGCGAGGCTTCTCGCCCGGGCCGTCAAATGTTACCGATCGGTAACATTTGATCCCGCCCCGCGCCGCCAGACTGACGCCAGCCACGGCTGCTGCTCGCGCGGCAGGCCGGCGGGGCGGTAGTAATGCTCCAGTTCCGAGAATCCTGCCTCCTTCAGGTAGCGGCGCCACTGCTCGAGGTCGTGGTAGGCGCCGTAGCGCCCGCGGTTCCAGCCTTCCTGGTTCTCGCCGCGCGGATTGGAGCTGAACAGCACGCCGCGCGGCTTGAGCGATGCGCGCAATTCCGTCAACACCCGCGGCAGTTCCTGCGACGGCACGTGGAATAGCGAAGCGTTAGCGAACACGCCGTCGAACCGGCCCGGTGGAAGGTCGAGCGCGAGGAAATCCTGCCGCAGTACCTCGCAGCCGGTGTCCGCGCGCGCCATGGCGGCGAAGGATTCCGAACCGTCGAGGCCGACGGCGACATGGCCCAGCGCGGTGAAGGCCTTCAGGTCCCGCCCCGGCCCGCAGCCAAAATCGAGGATCGTGAACGGCGGCGCGCCCTCGATGTGGCGCAGCAGCGCGGCAATGTTCTGGCTGACGTCGTGGTCCTTCGTGCCGGCGCGAAAGTCCTCCGCGCGCTGCTCGTAGTGCTCGAGCGTCGCGGCGGTGATGCGGGCGAGCTCGCCGGAATCCAGCCGGCTCAGGCGGCGACCGCCTCGTCGGCGGCGGAGAGAACCGCGCGCGCCGCGGCATCGAAGGCCGCCGGATCGGGCGAGGCGACGGTCACGCGCCGCGCCTGCGCGAGCTTCGGGAAATTCGTCGGCGCCGAGCGCCTGTAGGCCGGGTCGTAGTGCTCCTCCAGCAGCCGCGCCACCAGCGCCGGCCATTCGCCCCTGGCCGCCATCGCTTTCCACTCCCCGATGCGCTCGCGCCCGTGCAGCGCCACCAGGCAATCCAGCTGCAGGTTGAGCGCCGGCAGGTCGGCGAAGAAATGGCGGTACTCGTCCAGCAGCAGGGCGACGCGCGCCTCGCGCGCGGTCTCCAGCAGCACGCACTCGCTCGCGCGCATGCGCGTGATGAGCGCCTCGGGCACCTGCACCTGGCCGATTTTGCGGCTCTCGCCCTCGACGTAGACCGGCTTGGAGGCATCCAGCTGCTCCAGTTCGGCGAGCAGCCGGCTTTCGAACAGCTTCTGCGACGGCTGCGGCCGCTCGGGCAGGTTGCCCAGCACCGAGCCGCGATGCGCGGCGAGGTCCTCGAGGTCAAGTACTTGCGCTCCGGCCGAGCGCAGGGATTGCAGCAGCCGGCTCTTGCCGCTGCCGGTGACGCCGTGGATGACGCGGAAATCGAAAGCGGCGGGCAGCGAGGCGAGCCGCTCGACCACATGGCGCCGGTAGGCGCGATAGCCCCCTTCCAGCGTCTTCGCCTCCCAGCCGATCTCGCGCAGGATGTGCGCCATGGCGCCTGAGCGCTTGCCGCCGCGCCAGCAGTACACCAGCGGCCGCCAGTTGCGCGGCTTGTCCATGAGGGACTGCTCGATGTGGCGCGCGATGTTGCGCGCCACCAGCGCGGCGCCCAGCTTCTTCGCCTCGAAAGGCGAGCGCTGCTTGTAATCGGTGCCCACGCGCGCGCGCTCCTCGTTGGACAGCACCGGGTAGTTCACCGCGCCGGGAACATGGTCCTCGGCGAACTCCGCGGGCGAACGGGTGTCGATGACCGCGTCGAAGCCTGCAATGGCGCCGGGCCCGATCGCGACTGAAGGTTTTTCCCGCGGATTCATCACGGTAAAATTCTACGCCCATGAACGCACCTCTCCCGATACGTCTCACCGAGTTGAGCCACGGCGGCGGCTGCGGCTGCAAGGTGGCGCCCGCGATCCTGTCCGAAATCCTCGCCGCGACCCCGATCCGCGGCCTGCCGAAGGCACTCATGGTGGGCACCGAGACCGCGGACGACGCCGCGGTGTACCGGCTGAACGACACTCAGGCGCTGGTGGCGACCACGGATTTCTTCACCCCGATCGTGGACGATCCCTGGGATTTCGGCCGCATCGCCGCGACCAACGCCCTCTCTGACATCTACGCCATGGGCGGCAAGCCGATCTTTGCGCTGGCCATCGTCGGCATGCCGCTGGAGAAGCTGCCGGTGTCCGTGATCCAGAGGATCCTCGCCGGCGGCGAATCGGTGTGCGCCGAGGCGGGCATCCCGATCGCGGGCGGGCATTCCATCGACACGCTGGAGCCCATCTACGGCCTGGTTGCGCTGGGCCTCGCGCACCCGGACCGGATCAAGCGCAACAGTTCGGCGCAGGCGGGCGACGTGCTGGTGCTGGGCAAGCCGCTCGGCGTCGGCATCCTGTCGGCGGCGCTGAAGAAGGGCAAGCTCTCGGCCGAGGGCTACCAGGCCATGATCGATTCCACCACGCGGCTCAACACGCCGGGCGAGGCGCTCGCGGCGATGGACGGGGTGCACGCGCTCACCGACGTCACCGGCTTCGGGCTCGCAGGCCACCTGCTGGAAGTCTGCCGCGGCTCGAAGCTCGCGGCGCAGGTGCGCTTCGCCGACCTGCCGGTGATTGCGGAAGCGCTGGCCTGGCTCGAGCAGGGCGTCGCCACCGGCGCCTCGGAGCGCAACTGGAAGGGCTACGGCGGCGACGTCGACCTTCCGGCGGCCGCACCGGACTGGCACCGCAAGCTGGTGACCGACCCGCAAACGAGCGGCGGCCTGCTGGTGGCCTGCGCGCCGGAGGCGGTGAAGGGCGTGATGGCCGCTTTCGAGGCGCGCGGCTTCGCGCAGGCGCGGGTGATCGGACGGCTGTCCCAAGGCGCGCCGCGCCTCAGCGTCCTCTAGCGCTTACCAAGCAGGGGACGCAGCCCCTTCCAGACGTTCTCCAGCAGGAGCGGCTGGGCCTGCTCGTTGGGGTGGATGCGGTCATCCAGGAAGAGGTCCCGCCTGTCGCCGAAGCCCTCGAACAGGAACGGCACCAGCGCCGCCTTGTGCGCCTTCGCGACCTCGGCGAAGGCGCCATCGAAGGCCTTGGTGTACTCCGGGCCGTAATTGGGCGGCAGGCGCATGCCGACCAGGAGAACTTTCGCGCCGGCTTTCTGTCCCATGGCGGTCATCGCGGCCAGGTTCTTCTTCATCGCCGCCACCGGCAGACCGCGCAAGCCGTCGTTGGCGCCCAGTTCCAGCAGCACCACGGCGGGGCGGTGGGCCTCGAGCATCTTTCCCAGCCGGGCGACGCCGCCGGCGGTGGTTTCCCCGGAGATGCTCGCGTTGACGACGTTATAATCCAGCCGCTCCCGCTTCAGGCGTTCCACGAGGAGCGTCACCCAGCCGCGGTTGGCGACGATGCCGTAGGACGCCGACAGGCTGTCCCCGAAGACAAGGATGTTCGGCGCCGCGTGCGCCATCCCCCCCCAGATGAACATGGAAGCCACCCAGGCAAGCATGGAAACGAAGACGGTTCTGAGTGCGCGCGGCATCGGCAAGACGGTGAAGAGCGGCGAGGACGATCTCGTCATTCTGCGCGAAATCGGCTTCGACGTCGCCTCCGGCGAGGCGGTGGCCATCGTCGGCGCCTCGGGCTCGGGCAAGTCCACGCTGCTCGCGATCCTCGCCGGCCTGGACACGCCCAGCACGGGCACGGTGGAACTGGATGGAGTGGACATATTCGGCTTGGACGAGGATTCGCGCGCGGAGTTGCGTGGCCGCTCGGTCGGTTTCGTGTTCCAGTCCTTCCAGCTGCTGCCGGCGCTCTCGGCCCTGGAGAACGTCATGCTGCCCCTGGAACTGGCCGGGCGCGACGACGCGGAAGCCGAAGCGCGCGCGATCCTGCAGCGCGTCGGCCTGGGCGAGCGCCTGGGCCACTACCCCAAGCACCTGTCTGGCGGCGAGCAGCAGCGCGTGGCGCTGGCGCGCGCCTTCGTGGTGCGCCCGAAGCTCCTGCTGGCCGATGAGCCCACCGGGAGCCTGGATTCGGAGTCCGGCGCCGCGGTCATTGACCTGGTGTTCGAGTTGAACCGCAGCTTTGGCACCACGCTGATCATGGTGACGCACGACGAGGGCCTGGCGAAGCGCTGCGGCCGGATCGTGCGCCTGGTCGCGGGACGCATCGGGACGTGAAAGGCGGCGCGACGTGATCCTGCGCCAAGCCCTGCGGATGTTCGCCCGCGACTGGCGCGCGGGGGAGCTGCGCATCCTCGCCGCGGCGCTGGTGGTGGCGGTGGCGAGCGTCACCAGCGTCGCCTTCTTCGCCGACCGCGTCAGCCGCGCCCTGGTGCGCGACGCGCACCAGCTGCTGGGGGCGGATCTGGTGCTGGTCTCGGACCATCCCTGGCGCCAGGCCATCGGCGAGGAGATCCAGCGCCGCGGCCTCGATTTCGCGCGCGCGACCACCTTCATCAGCATGGTGTTCGCCGGAGAACAATCGCAACTGGCGGGCGTGAAGGCGGTGTCCGACAGCTACCCGCTGCGCGGCAAGCTGCGCATCGCCCCCGCCGTGAACGCGCCCGACGCGCCGGCCGAGGCGGGTCCCGCGCGCGGCAAGGTGTGGATCGAGGAGCGCCTGGTCACCGCGCTCGAGGCGCCGGTGGGCACCACCATCCGGCTGGGCAGCGCGAGCTTCGAGGTGGCCGCGATCCTCACCCTGGAGCCCGAGCGCGGGGCGAACTTCTTCAACATCGCGCCGCGCCTGTTCATGAACGCGGCCGACGTGCCGGCCACCGGCCTGGTGCAGACCGGCAGCCGGGTCTGGCACTACCTGTACGCCGCCGGCCCGCCGGAGCGCATCGTGGCGCTGGAATCCTGGGCGAAGCAGCAACTGGAGCGCGGCCAGCGCGTGGACAACCTGGACAGCGGCCGGCCTGAAGTGCGCATTGCCATCGATCGCGCGCAGCGCTTCCTCGGCCTCACCGCGCTGCTGGCGGCGATCCTCGCCGGGGTCGCGGTGGCGCTGGGCACGCGCCGCTTCGTCGAGCGCCACCTGGACGGCTGCGCGGTGATGCGCTGCCTGGGCGCGACGCAGGGGCGCCTGATCACCCTCTACGGCATCGAGTTCGCGATCCTCGGCATCGGCGCCTGCGCGCTGGGCTGCCTGATCGGCATCGGGGCGCAGGCCGCGATCGCCGCGGCGCTGTCGGAGATGCTGCGCGCCGACCTGCCCGCGCCGGCGATGCTGCCGGCGGTGCAGGGCTTCCTGGTGGGCCTGGTGCTGCTCCTGGGCTTCGCGCTGCCGCCGCTGGTGCAGCTGAAGAACGTGCCCGCGGTGCGGGTCATCCGGCGCGAATCGGGCTCGACCAAGAGCGGCACGCTGGCGGTGTATGCCACCGGCCTCGCCGCGCTCTCGGGCCTGCTCATCTGGCAGGCGGGGGACTTCAGGCTGGGCGTCACGGTGGTCGGCGGCTTCGGCGTCGCGGTCGCGGTGTTCGCCGCGGTGGCCTGGGTCCTGCTTCGCCTCCTGGCGAGCGGCCCGGTGGCGAGGCGGATCGGCGCCGGCAGTACGGCCCTGCGCTACGGCCTGGCCAACCTGCGGCGCCACTCGCGCGGCAATGCGATCCAGGTGGCGAGCCTGGCGCTGGGCCTCACGGCGGTGCTGCTGCTCACCTTCACGCGCAACGACCTGGTGGATGCCTGGCGCCGCAGCGCGCCGCCGGATGCGCCCAACCGCTTCCTCATCGGCGTGCAGCCCGACCAGCTGGGCGGCGTGCGGCAGTACTTCGGCGAGCACGGCATCAGCGCACCCGATTTCTATCCCATGGTGCGCGGCCGCCTGACGAGCGTGAACGGCCGCAAGGTGTCCGAGGACGACTACACCGAGGAGCGCGCGCGCCGCCTGGTGGAGCGCGAGTTCAACCTGTCCTTCGCGGATGCGCCGCCCGCGCACAACGAGATCGTCGCGGGCAGGTGGTTCGCGCCGGAGGCCGCGGAGGTTTCGGTGGAGGAGGGCGTCGCCGAGCGCCTGGGCTGGAAGATGGGCGACGAACTGAGCTTCGGCGTCGGCGCCGAATCCTTCTCCGCGCGCATCAGCTCTGTGCGCCGCCTGAAGTGGGATTCGATGAAGATCAACATCTTCGTCATCGCGCCGCCCGCCCTGCTGGGGAGATTCCCCACCAGCTACGTCTCCGCGTTCCGCGTCGAGCCCGGCGACGAGAAGAAGGTGAACGACCTCGCCGCGCGCTTCCCGAACCTGACCGTGGTGGACGTGGGCGCCGCGGTGCGCCAGGCGCAGAACGTGGTCGACCAGGTGATCACCGCGGTGCAGGTGGTGTTCCTGTTCGCGCTGGGCGCCGGGCTGCTGGTGCTGTACTCGGCGCTGGTGGCCACCGAGGACGAGCGCCGGCGCGAGGCGGCGGTGATGCGCGTCTACGGCGCCTCGCGGTCGCAGGTCACCAACAGCCAGCGCGTGGAGTTCCTCTCCATGGGGCTGCTCGCCGGGGCGCTCGCCGCCGCGGGCGCCGCCGCCATCGGGCAGCTGCTCGCGCGGCGGGTGTTCGAACTGGACCTGCCGCCCAACCAGTGGCTGTTCGTGGCCGGCCCGGTCGCGGGCGTGCTGCTGCTGTCGCTGAACGCCTGGCTCTCCGCGCGCAAGGTGCTGTCGGCCTCGCCCGCGCTTACACTGAGGGATGCGCTCTAGCGTCGTTGCGCTCGTGTTTCTCCTGGCCGCCGGCCCGGCGGCCGCGCAGCAGCCCTGGCATGGGCCCGTGGAGTCCCCCAATGTAACCGATCGGTTACATCCGGCGCCCGCCCGGCGCCAGCCGGAGCGTGCCTTGCGCGACACGCCCCACGTCTGGCTGGCGCAGATGATCGCCTACAAGTTCAACGACCCGGTGTATTCGGCGGCGCTGAACGCTCGCAAGGGCATCCCGAGCAGCTTCCACATGCCCGAGGAGCAGTGGATCCGCAAGGCGCGCGCCGAGATTTCCCGCCTGCGCCAGGCGCCGCCCGGCGTGCGCGTGCTCACCATCCCGCGCGCGAAGCTTGCGCCGTCGCTGGACGGGCGCATCTTTGCCGAGGAGTGGCAGGGCGCGCTGCGCGTGGCCCTCGAACCGGCGGCGGACGGCACCTCGGTGCTGCTGCTCGCGCACGGCGGGCAGCTCTACCTCGCCGCGCACGCGACGCCGGACCGGACCGAGGACGGCTTCGACCAGTTCCGCTTCTGGTTCCACATCGACCTGTCGCCGTACCTGAGGAACGAGCGCGTGTTTGTCTCCCGCAATGGCCATCTGGGGCAATTGCGCGACGTGTGGCTGCCGGGGGAGCGCGATCCCATCCAGGAAGCGCCGCCGCCGGGGACGCGCCTGACCCAGAAGACGGACTGGAACATTTTCGAGCGTTCGCGCGGCGCGAGCCGCGTCGACGGCTACCGCCAGTACGAGCTGGCGGTGGACCTGGAGGAGGTCGGCCTCTTCCCGGGCGTGCCGTTCCCGGCCTTCTTCGAGATCGAGGGCGATCCGGTGAAGGACGCCGCGGGCAAGTTCAAGTCGCGGACCATCCTCGGCACCGCGGGGTCGAAGGAGCAGCCCGTCTGGCTGCACGTGACGCCTTGAGCTTGGGTCAATCGCGCGCCGCTGTCGAGGGCTAGAATGGGCAATGACTGATGCGTTGATCGGGTTGGGTGCGTTGCTCGCCGGGTTCGGCCTGGGCTGGCTGGTATGGGGCAAGCGATTGTCTGCGACCGACGCGGCGTTGAGGGACGAAACCGTCCGCCGGGCGGCAGCGGAAGCTGGCGCGGCGCGGTTGCCGGACCTAGAGGCGAAGCTTGACGAGCGCGAGCGGGCATTGGCTGAAGCGAGAGCGGGCATTGCGGGGCTGGAATCCCGCTTGGCCGAGGAGCGAAAGAGCGCCGGCGAGAAGCTTGCAGTGCTGAACGACGCTCAGGCAAAGCTCGCGGACGCGTTCAAGGCATTGTCCTCTGATGCGCTGCAGAGCAACAACAAGTCCTTCCTGGAACTTGCCAAGACTACGCTTGAGGCATTCCAGCAGGGTGCAAAGAGCGATTTGGAAGCGAGGCAGAAGGCAGTAGACGAACTCGTCAAGCCGTTGCGGGAGTCGCTGGAGAAGGTGGACGGCAAGATCGGTGAGCTTGAGAAATCCCGCGTTGGTGCGTATGCCGCGCTCAACGAGCAGATCAAGGGCCTGGTCGAAACGCATCTGCCACGGCTTCAGACGGAAACCGCGAATCTTTCCAAGGCATTGCGGCAACCGATCGTGCGAGGACGATGGGGGGAGATTCAGTTGAAGCGCGTCGTCGAGCTGGCGCAAATGCTCGACCATTGCGATTTCGTGGAACAGGAAACCCGCAACACTGAAGATGGACGCCTGCGCCCTGACATGATCATTCGCCTGCCAGGGGGCAAGCAGGTGGTGGTCGATGCCAAGACTCCGCTGGCCGCATACCTGGACGCCATCGAGGCAAGCGACGAGGTCGTCCAGGCAGCCAAGCTGAAGGACCATGCGCGCCAGGTGCGAGACCATATGGTGGCGCTCGGGAAAAAGGCGTACTGGGAGCAGTTCCAGCCATCCCCCGAGTTCGTCATCATGTTTCTTCCGGGGGAGATGTTCTTCAGTGCCGCCCTGCAGCAGGATCCAAGCCTGATCGAGTATGGAGTCAACGAGAAGGTCATTCCCGCGACACCTACTACGCTCATCGCATTGCTGCGCGCGGTTGCGTATGGATGGCGGCAGGAAGCGCTGGCGAAGAACGCCCAGGAAGTGGCGGAGCTCGGCAAGCTGTTGTACGAACGCATTGCGGCGCTTTCGGAAACGTGGGGAAGCGTGGGTGAGCGACTCGACCAGGCGGTCAAGGCCTACAACGGCTCCATCGGGACGCTGGAGAGCAGGGTGCTGGTTTCGGCGCGCCGCCTGCGGGATCTCAAGGCCGGCGCGGACGACGTGGAGATCAAGTCGATCGAACCGGTCGAGCGGGCGACGCGCAAGCTGCAGGCGGTGCCTGCGACGTTAACCAAGCCAAGTACGGATTAGCTTGAGCGGAGCCGATCCCGGGTCGTTCGAGGACGACTACCACTATGAGTTGTCCGACGAGCAACTGCTGCACGGCCTGTCCATGACGCCGGCGCAGCGCCTCGCCTGGGTGGACGAGGCGCGCAGGTTCGTGCTGGCGCTGCGCGCCGCGCCGCGGACCTACTTCGAGTATGGGCTTCCCGTGAGGACCGTGCCGGGTAAGCCTGATTGATCAGCCTCGAGCAGGCGCGCGCCGGCGACCCGCTGCAGTAGCCGCCTGCCCGGATACATCCCCTTACAGGTCTTACACCTTCGGGGGCGCGTGGTTGCGCCAACCCGCGCCTAATGCGCCATGGGGATTTCCCATGCACACCGAATGAGAGCGACCACACCATGAAATCCATCAAGACAGCAGTTGCATTCACCATCGGCACGCTGTTCGCTGGCGCCGCGTTCGCCCAGTCCGATTTCGGCATCGAGCGCCGGGACGCCTACCTGGACTACCGCATCGACCGCGGCATCGCCAGCGGCCAGATCACACCGCGTGAAGCCGTCCGGCTGGAGAGCCAGCAGGAGCAGATCGAGAGAATGCAGGCGCGCGCCCGGGCCGACGGCCACCTTTCGGGCCGCGAGCGGGCCCGGATCGACCACGCCCAGGACCGCCTGAGCCGCAACATCTACCGCGAGTCGCATGACCGCCAGACCACGAGCACGGTCGGCCGCCATTCCAGCCGCCCTTATGGCTGGGACCGCGGCAACGGCAACGGCTGGGGACGCGGCAATTCGTACGGAAACGACCACCGCGGCGTCGGCTATCGCGGCAACGACCACGGCCGCTTCGGGCAGCGCGACGACCATCGCGGCAACGGCCATTCCTGGAATCGCGGCCCGTCGCACGGCCCGTCGCACGGCACCAGCACCACGCCGCGCACCGGTTCGGACTCGCACGCCGGCCGTTCGGACCGCTTCGCCGGCCGCCAGGCGCCGATGCAGCAGGCGCAGGCCCGCGCCACCCCGTCGCCCCGTTCGACCACGGGCGGCAACCGCGGCTCGGACAACGACCGTAGGTCCCGCTAGTCAGGCAAGTGTGTGAGGAAGGGGCGCCGAGAGGCGCCCTTTTTTTTGGATAAGCTGTCGCTTCCACGAAGAGGAGGCGGCATGCCAGCGCAGTCGAGCCCGATCCCCGGCAAGGTCCTTTCCGACGAGGTCATCCCGGCCCGCGCCGGCTGGAGCCGGGAACTCAAGCAGGGCGAGGTGCTGCGGCTGGTGGACCTGGAGGGGAAGCAGGCGGTGGACTTCCTGTGCTACAACGCCCGCGACCACGAGGACCGCTACGCCGCCGCGGACACCATGAAGATCAACGGCAGCATCTTCATCGGCAAGGGCACGGTGCTGTACTCGGTCAACTGCAATCCGCTGCTCACCGTGATCGAGGACACGCTCGGCTTCCACGACACCATCGGCGGCTGCTGCTCCTCGGCGCTCAACCGCCGGCGCTACAACAAGCCCGACGACCCCAGCTGCCGGCAGAATTTCCTCGACCAGTTGAAGCGCTACGGCATGGGCCCGCGCGACATGGTCGCCAACCTGAACTTCTTCATGTACGTGCCGGTGGCCGCGGACGGGTCCATGGACATGGGGCCCAGCATCTCCAAACCCGGGGACTACGTCGACCTGCGCGCGGAGATGGACGTGCTGGCGGTGGTCTCCAACTGCCCGCAGATGAACAACCCGGTGAACGACTTCAATCCGACGCCGGTCAGGGCCGTCGTCTACCAGCCCTGAGGCAGCATCAGACCGCGGTATAGCCGCCGTCGGCGAGCAGGTCGCTGCCGGTGACGAACGAGGCGCCGTCGCTGACGAGGTACAGGGCCGCCTCGGCCAGTTCCCGCGGCCTGCCGATGCGGCCCAGCGGGTGCTTGCCCGCGAGGGCGCGGTTCACTTCGTCCTCGGTGCCATAGCGCCGGGTCAGGCGGCTGGTCATGACCGCGCCGGGCGACAGGCTCACGGCACGGATGTGGTCGGCGGCGCAATCGACCGCGATCGAACGCGTGAGCGAGAGCAGCGCTGCCTTGCTGGCGCTGTACGCGGAACTGCCCGCCGTCGCCACGTGGCCGAGCTGGGAGGCGACGTTGAGGATCACCCCGCCGCCGGCCCGGCGCAGGTGCGGGATGGTCCATTTCGCCATCAGCCACGCACCGGTGAGGTTGACATCCAGGGTGCGCCGCCATTCCTCCACCGACACCTCCGCGACGGGCGTCCGGGTGCTCTCGGTGGCGGCGTTGTTGACCAGGATGTTCAGGGCGCCGAAGTGGCGTGCGACCTGGTCCACGGCGGTTCGAGTCTGCTCGGGGTGGGCGACATTGCAGGCGAGAACCAGCACTCGGTCGCTGGAACCTAGTTCGCGCTCGCATCTCGCCTTCAGCTGGGCGGCATCGACATCGATCAACGCGAGGCGGGCGCCCGCCTCGAGAAAGCGTGCGGCGATGGCCGCGCCGAGATCGCCGGCGGCGCCGGTGATCAGCGCGACGCGGTCCTGGAGAGGCTTCGGGTTCATCGGTGCCTATGGTACCGGCTGAAGTGATTCTCGACGCCATTTGACGCCATTTGAGTTCAAAACCGGGAAGGCCGCGGCGGGCCACGAACGCCCGCACCGACGCGTCGGCATCAATCGCCTGGTGCGCGATCAGCGCCCGTCGCCAATGTCCCGCTTGATCTTCTCCAGCATCGACCGGTCGAGGATGTCCTTCTCGCGCGTGCGGGTCTTGGTCTTCAGCAGGCCGTCGATGTTGAGGACCCGGACGCGCACCCCTTCGATCTCGATCTCCCGCACATCGGCCTGGACCGAGTCGTAGGT
>JALHLN010000063.1 GCA_022844545.1 Burkholderiales bacterium
CACCAGCCGGGACTTGACGCGGCCCGGCCGCGGGGCGCGCGCGAACACGATCAGCACGGCGTCAGCCGCTGCGCGCGTAGCGCCGCGCCAGTTCCTGCGGGTCCGCGCCCAGCGCATAGGCCAGGCGCAGCCGCCACATGTGCACGATCGTGCACATTGCCCCCTGCGTGTCCCAGCGCCGCCCGGAGGTCGTCGCGCGCTCGCGCAGGCAGGCCGGCGCGCCGCGGCGCTTCATGGCCTTGCTGAACGCGATGTCCTCCATGAGCGGAATGTCGGGAAAACCGGGAAACGCGTCGCGCCGCACGAAAATGGCCTGGTCGCCGGTGGCGATGCCGGTCAGGCGCGAGCGCCCGTTCATGAAGAACGCAACCATCCCCAGCAGCGGCGAGCGGCCCTCGATGCGCACGTCGAAGCGGCCCCAGGGCCTCCGGCCGAGCGCGGCCGACACCAGCCGGTCCGCATCCGGCGGCAGCCGAGTGTCGGCGTGCAGGAAGACGAGCGCATCCCCGGAGGCCTGCGCCGCGCCCGCGTTCATCTGCCGCGCGCGGCCGCGCGGCGCGGCGATCACCTTGTCCGCGAGAGGCGCCGCGAGTTCGGGCGTGCCGTCCGTGCTGCCGCCGTCGGCGAGGATCACCTCGTGGCCGCGCGCGCGCATCGGCGCGAGCAAGGCCAGCGTGGCGGCGATGCCGGCGGCTTCGTCCAGCGCCGGCACGATGATCGAGAGCCTCACTTTGCGGCGTCGTTGATGGCCCAGTCGTAGTCGAGGAACGAGATCGGCGCCTTGCCCTCGGCCACCCGCTTCTGCTGCGCCGGGTCGTCGCTGAGCAGCCTGGCGTACTTCGCGAAATATTGCTCCCGCGACTGGATGCCCTGGTAGCCGCTGGTCCAGTCCTCCTTGAACCAGTCGAAGATCTTCGACACTTCCAGCCGGCCCTGCGCATTGACGCGGTTGCGCGAGCGGTCGGAGAGGAAACGCACCGCCTGCTCCTCCAGCTGCGCCTCGAGGCGCTCGGCGACGAAGGCCTCCTCGCGCAGCATCGGGCAGCCGATGGAGGCGCAGTTGACCGCGAAATGCACCCGCGGCTCGTCGTAGCTGCCGGGCTTGCGCAGGATCTCGTGCTCGATCTGGTCGAGGTACGACTCGCGCCCCAGCAGGCGGAAGAACTTGCGCTTCCAGCGGTTGTTGAACAGGTCGCTGCCGATGTCCTTGATGGACTTCACCGGGTAGTGCTCGAGCATCAGCTCGACGGTGAACGCGTTGTAGGCATTGATCAGGAACGCCATCCGCTGCGGCCTGGGCCAGCCCTGGAACTCGGCCTCGGTCACGGCCGAAAGGGCGCCCAGGTAGGCCTTGAGCGCGCCGCGGTCCTTGGCGAACTCGGCGTATCGGACCTGCGAGGCATGCTTTCCGGGCAGCAGGACGACGTGCTTCTTCAGCAGCGCGTCCCAGGCCTTGTGCGCATGGTCGAATCCCTGCGCCGCGGCGCTGCCGGCGCAGAACGCGAGCAGCACGATGATCCATTTCATGCTCAGCCCCTCCTCCAGGCGTGGAACTTCTCGACCTGGCGCAGCAGCCCCTGCGGCGCGTGCGCCTTCTTCCAGACTCCGGCGGCGTACTTGTTGGCCTCCGCCAGCGTCGGATAAATGTGGATGGTGCCCAGGATCTTGTTCAGGCCGAAGCCGTGGCGCATGGCGGCGACGAACTCGGCGATCAGGTCGCCCGCATGCTCGCCGGCGATGGTGACCCCGAGGATGCGGTCCTTGCCCGGCACCGTGAGCACCTTCACCAGGCCGTGCGCCGACTCGTCCGCGATGGCGCGGTCGAGGTCGTCGATTCCATACACGGTGACCTCGTACGGGACGCCTTTTTTTTTCGCTTCGGTCTCGTTCAGGCCGACCCGCGCCACCTCGGGGTCGGTGAAGGTCGCCCAGGGAATCACGGAATAATCGACACGGAACTTCTTCGCGCTGCCGAACAGCGCATTCACCGCCGCATACCAGGCCTGGTGCGCCGCGGTATGGGTGAACTGGAACGGCCCGGCGACGTCGCCGCAGGCGAAGATGTTGGGGTAGATCGTCTGCAGGAACTCGTCGGTCTCGACCGTGCGCGCCTTCGTGGTCGGGATGCCGAGTTCCTCCAGGCCGTAGCCGGCGGTGTTGGCCACCCGGCCCACGGCGCACAGCACCTCGTCGAACGGAATGCGGACGTCCACCCCGGCGTGCTCGCAGACCAGCACCTTTTCGCCGCCCTCGACCAGGAACTGCTTCGCCTTGTGGCCAACGCGCACGTCCACGCCCTCGGCGGCGAATTTCTTCAGCACCAGGTCCGAGATCTCGGGGTCCTCGCGCGCGAGCAGCCGCGGCAGCATCTCCACCTGCGTCACCTTCGAGCCCAGGCGCGAGAATGCCTGCGCCAGTTCGGAGCCGATCGGACCGCCGCCCAATATCACCAGGCGCGGCGGCAGCTTGCGCAGATTCCAGACGGTGTCGGAGGTGAGGCAGCCCATGTCGGCGAGGCCGGGAATCGGCGGCACGAATGGCCGCGCCCCGGCCGCGATCACGATCGAGCGCGTGGTCAGGCGCTGGGTCGCGCCGGAAGCGGCCTTCACCTCCACTTCCCAGGGCGTGACGATGCGCGCCTCGCCCTCGATGCACTCCACGCCCAGCCCGGCATAGCGCTCGACGGAATCATGCGGTTCGATGGTCCGGATCACGCGCTGCACGCGTTCCATGACCTCGGCGAAGTCGAACTCCGCGCGGGCGCAGCGGATGCCGTACTTCTCCGCATCGCGGATCTGCGCCAGCACTTTCGCCGTCTTGATGAGCGCCTTGGACGGGACGCAGCCGGTATTGAGGCAATCCCCGCCCATGCGGTGCTTCTCCACCAGCGTCACCTTCGCCTTCACCGCCGCGGCGATGTAGGCGCTGACCAGGCCCGCCGAACCGGCGCCGATCACCACCAGGTTGCGGTCGAAGCGCGCCGGTCGCCGCGCAGCCCAGGGCGCGTAGACGCGCCGCGCCTTGACCGCATCCACGATCCGCTTGGCGATGAGCGGGAACAGCCCGAGCAGCACGAAGGCGCCGATCAGCCCCGGCGACAGGATGCCCGCGGGCGACTGGATGGCGGCGAGCTGCGTGCCCGCGTTCACGTAGACCACCGTCCCGGCCAGCATGCCCAGCTGGCTCACCCAGTAGAAGGTCCAGGCGCGGATCGGGGTCAGGCCCATGGCGAGGTTGATGACGAAGAAAGGCACCGCGGGGATGAGGCGCAGCGTGAACAGGTACAGGCCGCCCTCCTTCGCGACGCCGGCGTTGAGCGCGGAGAGCTGGCCGCCGAAGCGGCCCTGCACCCAGTCGCGCAGCAGGAAGCGCGAGGCGAGGAAGGCGAGCGTGGCGCCGATGGACGAGGCGAACGAAACCAGCACCGTGCCCCAAGCGAGGCCGAACACCGCGCCGCCCACCAGCGTCATCACCGCGGCCCCCGGCAGCGACAGGCCGGTGACCGCGACGTACACCAGGAAATACCCCAGCGCGGTCTGCCAGGGATGGCTCTGGTAGAAGGCGAGGATGGCGTCCTGCTGCGCCTTGACGTTCTGGAACGTGAGGTAGCGGTGCCCGCCCAGGGCGAAGAACGCCGCGACGAGGACGGCGAGCGCGGCAAGGACGAGAAGGCGGGAACGGGTCATGGTGCGCGGGCCGCCTTGGTCGGTGCCGGCGGCCCGGACCTTACAGCAGGTTGGCGGCGCGGTGCGACTGCTCGTCCATCAGGGTGAGCAGGCGGCCGCTGGTCGCGCGCAGGCGCTGCGACAGCATCAGCACCAGCTCCATCAGGATCTTCGCGCCCAGCATCGGCTGCTCGACGATGATGCGCGCCAGGTTCTCGCGGTCGAGCACCGCCACCAGGGTCGGCTCCGCCGCGATGCAGGTGGCGAAGCGCGGCTCGCCGTCGATCATGGACATCTCGCCCAGGGTCTTGCCCGCCTCCACCACCGCAATCAGCTGCGGCGTATTCCAGCGGTCCTGCTTCTGCACCTCGACCTTGCCCTCGATGAGCATCAGCATGAAGTCGCCGCCCTCGCCCTCGCGGATGATCTCCACCCCGGCCGGCGCGCGGTACACGTCCATGAAGTGCGCGAGCAGCCGGACCTCCGCGGTGGAGAAGTTCTCCAGCAGGTCGCAGCGCGGAATCAGGGCATGGATCTGCGCCGAGAACTGGGTCGCGTCCCCGAGGTGCTCCAGCTGGGTCAGGTGCCTGGGTCGCTCGCTCATGACGAGGGGATTCTAGCCGATCACCCAGAGCACGGTCGCGACCCAACCCAGCACCGAGACGCCCAGCAGCGGGTCGCGCAGCAGCTCCTCGGTCGGGTCGCCGCCGCCACCCCGGAAATGCAGCCGGTACAGGTAGCGCGCGGTGCCCAGCAGCACCCAGGGCAGGGTCAGCACCAGGTCGCCGGTGCCGTGCAGCGCGGCCGTCTCGGCCGACAGGGTGTACAGCGCATAGGTCAGGGCCATGCCCACAGCGCAGGCGCCGACGGCGCGATCGAGGAACCGGATCGAGTAGGCGCCCAGCACCGCCCGGTGCTGCGCCGCGTCGTCGGCCAGTTTCGACAACTCGGCGCGGCGCTTCGCGAATCCCAGGAACAAGGTGAGCAGGAAGCCGCAGGCGAGCAGCCACTTCGAGGGTTCGATCCCGATGCCGGCGGTGCCTGCGAGCAAGCGCAGCATGAACCCTGAGGCGATCAGGATCACGTCCAGCACCGGCACGCGCTTCAGGCCCAGCGTATAGGCGAGATTGAGAACCAGGTACGCACCGAGGATCGCGGCGACCGCCCAGCCCGCCCACGCGGCCAGCGCCAGCCCGCAGGCGGCGCTGGCGGCCGCCAGCCCATAGGCCTCGCGCTGCGACACCTCGCCCCTGGCGACCGGCCGCCCGCGCTTGTCCGGATGCTCGCGGTCCGCCGCCGCATCGCGACTGTCGTTGAACGCGTAGACCGCGCCCGATCCGAGGCAGAACGCCGCGGTCGCGGTCGCGGCGGCGAAAGCAAGGTCCGGATCGCGCCAGCCGTGCCCGAACAGCAGCCCCGCAAGAACGAAGCCGTTCTTCACCCATTGCTGCGGACGCAGCAGTTCCAGGTACGCGAGCGCGCGGCTCATGGCGCGAAATAGCGCTCGAAGAAATAGCACCTCCCCTGCGGCAGCCAGCCCGGGATGCGGTAATAGCGCTCGCGCACCGGGGCCAGCACTCCGCCGCGGTAGGCCTCGTAGTCAAAACCGCGCCCGACGATGGCATGGAAAGTCGCCCCTCGGAGCTCGACGCGTCGCGTCTGCACTTCCCTGAAGTACGGCCGGTAGGCGGAATCGGGAGGCGGCTCGCGGCGCAGGATGAGCAGGTCGCGCCCCTGGTACTGCCGCCAATCGGTGAGGATGTCGTCGTGGCGCGCGTGGGAGGAACCGCTGCCGAACACCGGTACCTTGCGCCGCGCGTGGTAGGCAAGCACCGCGGCGCTGGAATAGCTGTCGGAGGCGAGCGCCGCGCCGCCCGGCGATGCCGCCGCCACCAGTTCCTCCGCGTGGAACAGCAGCACCAGGCGCGAGTACAGCCGCGAGTCCTTCCAGGTCTCCAGCGGCAGCGCCACCAGCACCACCGCCGCCAGGACATGCACGGCGGCGAAGGCCGCGAAGAACCGCGTCGCCGCTTCGAGCTTCGGCCGCTCCACGGCGAGCGCCAGCGTCGCCACGATGGCCGGCAGGAACGACAGCAGCCAGTGCAGGCCGATGCGCTTTACGGGCGAGAGCAGCGCGAACACGGCCAGCGGCACGAACCAGGCGAGGAACAAGGCACGCTCCGCCGGGCGCCCCCAGGCTTCGCGCAACTCCCCCCGCCCGCGCCACGCGAACCAGAGCAGCGGCGCGGCGAGGTAGGCGAGCGAGACGGCGTACAGCGCCGGGGTCTGCAGCGACCAGCCGCCGTCGTCCTGGTGCCGGTTGATGGCGTTGAACATGACGTTGCACCAGCAGGCGTTCAGGTTCCACCACAGGTTCAGCAGGCCGGCGGGCAGTGCGCCCGCGAACACCAGCAGGAAGGACCTCGGGTGGCGGGACACGATCGCCCACGCGAGGTAGCCGAGCGCCAGCAGCACGGCGAAGTACTTCGAGGTGAACGCGAAGCCGAGGAGGACGCCGGCGCCGAGGAATCCGGCCGGCGAGTTTTGCCCGGCCGCGCGCGCGAACACCAGCAGCGAGGCGGCGGAGAACACCATCAGCGGCGCATCGGTGGTGACCAGCACGTTCCAGACGTTCATCGGCGCGAGCAGCACGCACAGCGCCGCGAGGTTGGCCGTCGCCTCGTCCTTCGCGAACCAGCCGAGCAGCGCCGAGCGCAGCAACAGCGCCGCGAACGCCGGCGCCAGCGTGGCCGGAAGCCGCGCCACCCAGTCCGCATCGGACAGCGCCACCAGCGGCGCGAGCAGCCAGCCGATCATGGGCGGATGGTCGTAGTAGCCCAGGTCCGGATAGCGGCCCCAGAGCACGAAATACGCCTCGTCGGCGGTGACCGGCAGCGCCGCCGACAGCCAGAGGCGGAACAGCAGCGTCGCGGCCAGGGCGAGCAGGAACCCCTGGCGGGTGGCGAGCCGGGCCATTGTCAGGCGGCGCGGGCGATGAGCGAGAGGCCGGCGATCACCAGCAAAGCGTACACCGAGCGCACCACCATCGCCGCCGGCACCCGGTCGTTCAGGCGGCTCCCCGCCCAGAAGCCCAGCACAAGCGCGGGCAGCAGCGCCAGCGCGGCGCTGAGCAGGCCCTCCTGCGTCAGCAGGCCGGCAAGCGCGAACAGCGCGAGGCGCAGCAGCGAGGCGAGCAGGATCATCGCCGCGTTGGTGGCGCGCAGTTCCGCCGCGCCGTGGATCCGGCCGGCGTTGTAGATCGCGAACAGCACGCCGCCGGTGCCGAACAGCGCGGAAAACACCCCGCCCGCGAAACCGATCGGCACGCACCAGGCGCGCGCCAGGCGCGGCGGGCCGCCCCGCCGCAACAGGCCCCAGGCCGCATAGGCAAGCACGAAGCTGCCCAGCGTCAGCAGCAGCGGATCCTCAGGCGCGCGGATCAGCGCCGTGAGGCCGAGGAACATCCCGCCCAGCATGAACGGGATCAGCCAGCGGATCTCGTCCACGCGCACCTCCCGGCGCATGCGCGCGCCGAAGAACGCGGCCACCGCCAGGTCGAGCAGCATCAGCAGCGACACCGCGAACTTGAGCGGGAACAGGTAGACGAGCAGCGGCAGCGCGATCACCGTCGAGCCGAACCCGGTGAGGCCGAACACGCAGTAGGCCGCGGCGACGATCAGCGCCGCCAGGGCCAGGGTTTCGAACGGCAGGCTCAGCGCCTGCCCTTGGCGGGGGAAGCGCGCCTTCTCGCCTTCACCGCGCCGGCCAGGATCTCCAGCGCCTCGACCGAGTCATCCCAGCCCAGGCACGGATCGGTGATGCTCTGGCCGAACGTCAGGTCGCTGAGCGGCTTGCCGGAGACCAGGTCCTGGCGGCCCTCCACCAGGTGCGATTCCACCATGGCGCCGATGATGCAGCGCGAACCCCCGGCCACCTGCGCCCCGACCGCGCGCGTCACCTCCAGCTGCCGCTTGAATTGCTTCGCGGCATTGGCGTGCGACAGGTCGATCATCAGGCGGCACTCGAGCCTGGACTTGGCCAGTTCCTCGCAGGCCGCCTTGACGCTCGCCTGGTCGTAGTTCGGCGCCTTGCCGCCGCGCAGGATGATGTGGCAGTCCTCGTTGCCGCGGGTCTCGACGATGGACACCTGGCCGCTCTTGTGCACCGACAGGAAGTGGTGCTTCTGGCGCGCGGCCAGGATCGCGTCCACCGCGATGCGCACGTTGCCGTCGGTGCCGTTCTTGAACCCGACCGGCGCCGACAGGCCCGAGGCGAGCTCGCGGTGCACCTGCGACTCGGTGGTGCGCGCGCCGATCGCGCCCCAGGACACCAGGTCGCCGATGTACTGCGGCGAGATGACGTCGAGGAACTCGCAACCCGCGGGCAGGCCGGCCTGGTTGATCCGCACCAGCACGTCGCGGGCGATGCGCAGGCCCTCGTTGATGCGGAAGCTGCCGTTCAGGTAGGGGTCGTTGATCAGTCCCTTCCAGCCCACCGTGGTGCGCGGCTTCTCGAAGTACACCCGCATCACCACCTCGAGCTCGCCGGCGTGCTTGCGCCGCTGGGCCAGCAGCTTCCCGGCGTAGGCGACCGCGGCCTCGGGATCGTGGATCGAGCACGGGCCGATGATGACGAGCAGCCGGTCGGACTTGCCGCGCACGATCTCGCGCACGCGCTTCCTGGTCTCGGCGATCAGCTTCTCCACCGGCGTGCCCTGGATCGGGAAGAAGCGGATCAGGTGCTCCGGGGGGGGCAGCGGGACGACGTTCTCGATGCGCTCGTCGTCCGTGAGCGAGGTCTTGTCGGCCGGTACCTGGCCGAGGAAGGTGTCGGTGGGGCTGGTCATGCTTCTCTCCATCTCCAAAAACAAAAACCGCCAGGCATCTCTGCGCTGGCGGTTTCAGGGGGGTCGGCTCTAGGCTTGAGTGCTATCCGGTCCCCTGCGCCAGCGGGCGCGGGTAAAAGAAGAAAAAGCCGTAAAACCAACGGTTCATGGCGGCCATTCAAGCATGGAACGGCAAGGCCTGTCTAGCGGCCTACTTCGGCCACAGGACCATCTGGGTGCAGCGGAAGAGCGCAATCCTCTTTTCGGTGCCCTCGATGCTGACTTCGGCATCCCACACCTGGGTGGTCCGGCCCAGATGCGCGGGAACCGCGCGGCAGAAGATCGCGCCCTCCCGGGCCGTCCCCAGGAAATTGGCCTTCAGCTCCAGCGTGGTGAAGCCGCTCGCCCCTTCCGGCAGGTGGGCGACGCAGGCGTAGCCGCAGGAGGTGTCGGCCAGGGCCACCACGGTTGCGGCGTGAAGGAACCCGTTGGGCGCCATGAGGTCCTTCCTCACGACGAGCCGGCTCTCGAACGTCCCGGGCGCGACCAGCAGCACCTCGAGCCCCACCAGTCCCGGCAAGTGGCCCGCGCTGCGAGAATTGAAATGCCCGGCTGTCATCCCGGGGCGAAGCAACGGCGTTGTTGCCTTCATGATCCGGGGGAAATGTACACGAATTGGCACTCGCCGCGACGCAGTGCCAGCGCGGCAGGCGCGCTATTTGCCACTTGCTGGATGAAATGCAACGTGTAAACTTTTCGCGACGGGCCAACAACAAGAACCCAGGAGATCGATCATGCCGACAGGCCAGCTGATCCCTTCCACCCCGACGGCCATTCCCGTGGCCGGGTTCCGGGACGTCTACGACCTGCCCGCGGTCGAGAAGGCGCTGCAGGAACTGCCGCCGACCGCCAACGAGGCCCTGCGCACGCTGTACGAGAAGATGCTGCGCCTCGGCGGCCAGCGCTTCACCGTCAAGCCCTCGGCGCTGCCGGAGATGCAGGCCCTGTTCGAGGACATGCCGAACTTCGCCGAGGTGCTGGAGGAGGTCCGCCGCCAGCTCGCGCTGTGCGTCGACTCCAGCGACGCCATCGAGCTGCCGCCGATCCTGCTGCTGGGCGACCCCGGCATCGGCAAGACGCACTTCGCGCAGCGGGTGTCGCAGCTGCTGGGCACCGGATTCGGCTTCGTGCCGATGAGTTCGCTCACCGCCGGCTGGATCCTGTCGGGCGCCTCCTCGCAGTGGAAGAACGCCAAGCCGGGCAAGGTGTTCGACACCTTCCTCAACGGCGAGTACGCCAACCCGGTGATGGTGGTGGACGAGATCGACAAGGCGAGCGGCGACGGCCAGTATGATCCGCTGGGCGCGCTCTACTCGCTGCTGGAGTCGAGAACCGCCGCAAAGTTCGTGGACGAGTTCGCCGAGATCCCCATCGACGCCTCGGGCGCGGTGTGGTTCGCCACCGCCAATGACGCCGCGCGCATCCCGGAGCCGATCCTCAACCGCATGAACGTCTACGAGATCGACCCGCCCGACGCGGACGGGGCCGCGCGCATCGCGATCTCCATCTATCGCGAGATCCGCGAGGCGCACGACTGGGGCCGGCGCTTCCCTGAGGCTCCGGACGCCGCCGTGGTGGAGCGGCTTGCGGAACTGACCCCGCGCGAGATGCGCCGGGCGGCCCAGACCGCGTTCGGCAACGCCAAGATCGACGGGCGCGCCCAGGTGCGGGCCGACGACGTCCCGGACCTGCGCGGCGGGCGCCGGCAGCGGATCGGCTTCTAGCCGGAAGCCGCCTCAGGTATAGGCCAGCAAGCGCCCGCAGGCGATCACCGAGACCCAGAGCAGCAGCGACAGCGCCGCGCAGGCGCGCGCGGCCGGCGGCGGCATGGCGTCCACGTCCCAGCCGCCGGCGCCGCGGAACACCGCGGCGTGGAACACGGCGGCGTTGGTCCCGGCAGCCAGGATCAGGCAGATCTTGAGCGCGAACACCGGGTTGCCGAGCAGGTCGCCGGCATGGGCGACGAACAGCATCAGCCCGCTCGGGACGATGAGCGCGAAGCTCGCCGCGCTCAGGGGCAGGACATGCCAGGCAAGCCGGCGCACGGGAATCGCGCGCGCAAGGCCGAGCAGCCTGAGATCCAGCACCGCGATGGAGCCGACCAGCAGGGCGATGCCCGCGAGGTGGACCACCTCCACGGCGGGGTACAGCCAGTAGGACTGGCGCATCGCCACGCCGAGGGCGCTCATCTCGATGGCGCCCATGGGGGTCACGACCTACCTCAGCTCGATGGTCTTACCGCCGACCGTGATGCGCTCGGCGCGCATCTCCTCGGGCTTGCTGCGGTTGGCATAGCCCTCGACGGTGACGGCCACGCCGGGCTTCAGCGCGCCCTTCTCCAGGCCACGGGCATCCATGCGCGAAGGCGGCGCCAGCACGCACAGCCAGGTCTTGCCCGGTGATTCCAGCCGGATGAAGCCGTGCGGGTGCTCGTATCCGGCGGTGACGACCTTGCCGGAGAGCTTCAGGAGCTTCGTGCTGTCGTACTCGCTCCAGCCGTGGTGCGCCAGCGCCGGCGCCAGGGCCAGCGCGGAAAGTGCGGAAAGTGCGGAAAGTGCAGTGCGTCGGTTCATGGTTTCATTCTCCTTGTCCGTCACAGCCGCTGCTCGACCCAGGCCTTCACCGAGTCGAGCGCGCCGGGCAGCTTGGCCGGTTCCGTGCCGCCGGCCTGCGCCATGTCGGGCCGGCCACCGCCCTTGCCGCCCACCTGCTGCGCGACGTAGTTCACCAGTTCCCCGGCCTTCACCTTGCCGGTCAGGTCGGCGGTGACGCCGGCGATGAGCGAGGCCTTGCCGTCGGCCACCGCGCCCAGCACGATCACCGCGCTCTTCAGGCGCTCCTTCAGCTTGTCCATGGTCTCGCGCAGGGTCTTCACGTCCGCGCCCTCGAGCGCAGCCGAGAGGACCTTGGCGCCCTTCACCTCCACCGCCTGCGAAGCGAGGTCGCTGCCCTGGCCCACGGCGAGTTTTGAACGCAGCTTGGCCAATTCCTTCTCGAGCGACTTCTTATCCTCGATCAGGTTGTGCACCGCCTTCTCGACAGATCCACCACCAGGCTGTGCGCGAAGCTGCTTGGCTACTTCATAGAACTCCTGAAGCTCATTGTTCATCATCGCCAAGGCATTCCCACCCGTAGTCGCCTCGACTCGGCGTATTCCTGCAGCAACGCCGCCCTCGGAATAGAGCTTGAACACGCCTATGTCGCCAGTCCGTTCGACATGCGTTCCGCCACAGAACTCGCGCGAGGAACCGATATCAAGCACGCGCACTTCGTCGCCGTACTTCTCTCCGAACAGCATCACCGCACCCGACTTCTTTGCCTCTTCAATCGGCATCACTTGAGCCCGGGTAGCCGTGTTCTGCATGATTTCATTGTTGACTCGCAACTCCACTTCCCGGATCTCCTGCGGACTGAGCGGCTTGTCATGCGCGAAGTCGAAGCGCGTCTTGTCGGCGTCCACCAGCGACCCCTTCTGCGCCACGTGCGGCCCGAGCACCTCGCGCAGCGCCTTGTGCATCAGGTGGGTGACCGAGTGGTTGCGCATGGTGCGCCGGCGCAGCTCGGCGTCGACCCTCGCCTCCACCTTGTCGCCGACCTTGAGCCCGCCGGTCTTGAGCGCACCGTGGTGGCCGAAGACCTCGGACTGGATCTTCTGCGTGTCGCTCACCGCGAAGGTGCCGCCGGAGCCGACCAATTCGCCGCGGTCGCCGACCTGGCCGCCGGACTCGGCGTAGAAGGGCGTGCGATCCAGCACCACGACGCCGGTGTCGCCCGCCTTCAACGCCTCGACCTGCGTGCCGTCGCGGTACAGGGCGACGACCTTCCCCGCCTCGACCAGCGTGTCGTAGCCGCGGAACTCGGTCTTGCCTCCCGAATAGTCCAGGCTCGTCGCGGATGTGAACTTGCTCGCCGCGCGCGCCCGTTCGCGCTGCGCCTCCATCGCGGCCTCGAAGCCCGCCAGGTCGATGCTGACGCCGCGCTCGCGGCCGATGTCGGCCGTGAGGTCCACCGGGAAGCCGAAGGTGTCATAGAGCTTGAACACGGTGTCGCCGTCGAGCAGCTTCTCGCCCGAGGCCATCGCGCCCTCGAGCACGCCCATGCCATGTTCGAGGGTCTCGGCGAAGCGCTCCTCTTCCTGCTTGAGCACGTCCGCGACGCGCTTCGCGGCGGCCCTGAGCTCCGGGTACGCCTCGCCCATCGCGCGGTCGAGGTCCGGGACGATCCTGTGGAAGAAGGGTTTCTTCTGTCCCAGCTTGTAGCCGTGGCGGATGGCGCGGCGCACGATCCGGCGCAGCACGTAGCCGCGGCCCTCGTTGCCCGGGATGACGCCGTCCACGATCAGGAAGGCGCAGGCGCGGATATGGTCGGCGATGACGTTGAGCGAGGGGTTCTTCAGCTGCTTCTGGTTCGTCTCCCGGGCCGCCGCCTTGATCAGGTCCTGGAACAGGTCGATCTCGTAGTTGGAATGCACGTGCTGCAGCACCGCCGCGATGCGCTCCAGGCCCATGCCGGTGTCGACGCAGGGCCTCGGAAGGGGCGTGAGGTTGCCTTTTATATCCCTGTCATATTGCATGAAGACGAGGTTCCAGATCTCGATGTAGCGGTCGCCGTCGGCCTCCGGGGATCCCGGCGGCCCGCCCTCGATGCCCTCGCCATGGTCGAAGAAGATTTCCGAGCAGGGGCCGCAGGGACCGGTGTCGGCCATCTGCCAGAAATTGTCCGACTGGTACTTCTGTCCGCCCGGCTTGTCGCCGATGCGCACGATGCGCCCGGGCGGCACCTTGATGTCGTCGGCCCAGATGCCGTAGGCCTCGTCGTCGGTGTGGTAGACCGTGACCCAGAGCTTGTCCGCCGGCAGCTTGTAGACGCCGGTGAGCAGTTCCCAGGCGTAGCGGATCGCGTCCTTCTTGAAGTAGTCGCCGAAGGAGAAGTTGCCCAGCATCTCGAAGAAGGTGTGGTGGCGCGCGGTGTAGCCCACGTTCTCCAGGTCGTTGTGCTTGCCCCCTGCGCGCACGCTGCGCTGCGAGGTGGTGGCGCGGGTGTAGGCGCGCTTGTCCTTGCCGAGGAACACGTCCTTGAACTGCACCATGCCGGAATTGACGAACAGCAGCGTCGGGTCGTTGGCCGGCACGAGCGAACTGGAGGCCACGATGGCGTGGCCCTTGGACTTGAAGAACTCGAGGAAGCTGGAGCGGATTTCAGCGCTTTTCATGGGGCCGATTCTACGCGACGAGACCAGTCACAACGCCCAGGGGTTCACGACCTCCAGCCCTGGGAAGTCGAAGTCGCCGGCGTCTCGCGTGACCAGTCGAAGCCCGTGCTCCAGCGCGGTTGCCGCGAGCAAGCTGTCCACTGCCGGAAGCGGCCGCTTCATCGTCGCGCGCAGGCGTCCCCATCGATCCGCCACGGCGACATCCACCGGAAGCACGCGGGATCCGAACCACGAGCGCACATCCCTTTCCAGCCAGAGTTTGAGTTGCTCGCGCCGAGTCGAGGCGGACAGGCGCTCGACGCCGTCACGCAGTTCTCCCAGTGTCAGTACGCTGACGTAAAGCGCATCCGGGGGAACCTGGCGCAACCATTCCAGTACCGCCTGCTGCGGTTTCGGCCGGGCAAACTCGGATACCACGTTGGTATCCAGGAGGACATTCACAGCCGAACCTTGCGGGTCAGGGACTTGTCGCGCCTGAGCTTCAGTCCGGACCCCGCCATCGGGGAGCGAAGCATGAATTCCACGAAGGACTCCCTCGGCAGCGTCAAGCGATCGAACTCCTCGCCAGACAGCAGCACGGCCACACGCCGGCCGTGAAGCGTGATGTCCTGGGGGCCCTGGGATTCCGCGCGCCGCACCAACTCGGAGAAGCGCGCCTTCGCCTCCTGCAGCTGCCAGGTCTTCATTCCCACCTCCGCGTTAATTCTGGTCAGTCTGGTCAGATTGTAGCCGACTAGGGGTGCCGGCGGCAACCGGCACCCCCTCCGGCGGCTACGCCGCCAGCCGCCCGTACTTCACCAGCCGCGCCCGGACGCCGGTCTGCGTCCGCTCGTGCGCCGCGGCCAGTTCCACGAGCCCGCGCCCGGCGTCGAAGGACGCGAGCAGCTTGCGGTCCTCGTCCTCGGACCACGGCGCGCCGGCCTTCGGCGGCAACTGCTGCCGGCGCCGCTCGAAGCTCTCGGCCTTCTCCAGCGCCTGCGTCGCCGCGAACAGCGCGCGCACGGTGTCGGCCCGCTGGTACGGGCTGTCGGCCGCGAACACTTCGCCGCTGGCCGGGTCCACGCCGTTGGCGAGCGAACGCACGATCGTCAATGCCTGTGCATGTTCCATTGCTGTCACCTCCTCTCCGCTGCCGATGCAGCAAGGAGATGAACGCTCAAGG
Organism: Burkholderiales bacterium; assembly: GCA_022844545.1. Classification (GTDB taxonomy): domain Bacteria; phylum Pseudomonadota; class Gammaproteobacteria; order Burkholderiales; family SG8-39; genus RBG-16-66-20. The sequence goes on from JALHLN010000063.1 coordinate 14,925, forward strand.
TGCGTCGCGCGCCGACAGCAATCTGAAAATAACATCGTTGGAGAAGCCCCGGGATTGCAGGAAGCGCATGCGCTTCGCGCGCTCCTCCCGCGTCATGGCGGGCGATCGGTATTTGCGATCGAGGATGGCGCGGGCGCGCTCGAGTTCGCCTTCATTCGAGACGTTCTCGATGAGGTTCTTGTCCACGCCGTTCGCCTTGAGGTCCTGGCGGATGCGCGCGGAGCCGTACTTGCGCGCGAGCTGGCGCGTGCGAGCTTCGGCATAGCGGGCGTCC
>JALHLN010000064.1 GCA_022844545.1 Burkholderiales bacterium
ACCCGAACAAGGGCAGCAAACAGGTTGCGAATTGCCTTCATGCCGCCGTTTCGATACCTCGACGCCGCAATGTGCAATCACGCTCGTCTCTAAACCTGGAAATTCAGAGCTTCCCTAGGAGCTTCAGCTTGCCCGCCGAGATATGGCTGTTCATCGCCCCCGAGGACGTGGTGATCAGGACCTTGACCTCGCCGGTGAGCACCGCGTTGGTGGTCGGCGCCTGCCCCTTGTAGGGAATGTGCGTCATCCGGATGCCCGCGGCGCGCGCGAACAGTTCGCTCGACAGGTGCCCCAGCGAGCCGATGCCGGCGGTAGCGTACTCCAGCGGATTGGGCTGCGACTTCGCGTAGTCGATGAATTGCTTCACCGAGGTCGCCGGTATGGCGCCGTTGACCACCACGAACATCGGCGCCGTGGACACCAGAGACACCGCGGTGAAATCCTTCAGCGAATCGTAGCCGGCATCCTTCTGCAGGATCGGCACCGTGCTGCTCGGGCCGTTGTTCGAGAACAGCATGGTGTAGCCGTCCGGCGCGGAGCGCGCGACTTCCCGCGCGCCAATGGCGCCGCCCGCCCCTGCCTTGTTGTCAACGATCACCGGTTGGCCAAGCGACTTCTGCATCGGTTCCTGCAAGGCGCGCGCCATGATGTCGGTGGTGCCGCCCGCGGGGTACGGCACGATGATCCGGATCGGCTTCGACGGAAATCCCTGCGCCGCGGCGGCGAGCGGAAGGACAGCCAGGATGGTGCTGATTACTGCGGTGCGCATAGCGTCTTCTCCTCGATTAGTCTGTCAACGTCCTGCGGCGTTCGTCCCAGAACCTCCATGAGGACGCGCCGGCCATCTTCGCCAAGCACGGGCAGCCGGGGCTCGGCACCTGCGCCCGCCATCTTGAATGGTGCATTCGGAGCAAGAAACCGCGTAGTTCCTGCCTCGACTTCAGAGAACAGGCCGCGTTCGCCAGCATAGGGCGAGGACACCAGCTCACGCACCTCGCCATAGCGCCCGCAGGGGACGCCGCCCGCCTCCATCGCTTCTAGGCACTGCTTCACGGTCCTGTCCGCCGCCCAGCGGTCGAGTTCCTTGAGCATCGCGTCCCAGTTCCGGATCCTCGCGGCACCAACGAAGCGCGGGTCCCGGATCCACTCTTCATGCCCTGCCGCTCTCGCCATCGCCTCGAAGTTCGCCGGCGAGATCGGCGCCAGCATGAACCAACCATCCTTCGCCCGCGTCGCCTTGTAAAGCAAGCGCGGCATGGATTGCGGCTCCTGCGCCTCGGCCACCTCGTAGGCCAGCATGCCGACCATGGCGTCCATCATGGCGCAATCGATGACCGTCCCCGATCCCGTGCGCTCGCGCTGGGCCAGCGCGGCGCATATCGCGCCAAAGGCATGGACACCGGTCAGGTAGTCAGCCGTCATGATCCCGGTGTTCAGCGGCCTCTCGAGACCCTGCTGGTGGGAAAGGTTGGCGAGGTCATACCCGCTCGCCGCCTGGACGATGGGCGCATAGGCCGGCAACGAGGCCGACGCGCCACTCTGGCCGTAGCCTGAAATGGAGCAGAAGACCAGCCGGGGGTTCACGCTCGCCAACACCGCATGGTCCAGACCCAGCCGCTTCATGACACCCGGCCGGAAATTCTCCAGCACCACGTCCGCCTTCGCGACCAGCTCCTTCACCAGAGCCACGCCCTCCGCCCGCTTGAGATCGACCGCGACGCTGCTCTTGCCTGCGTTGAGAACGCCGAAGTACAGGCTGACACCGTTGCGCAGCGGCGGTCGCGTCCGCATGTAGTCGCCTTCCGGCGGTTCGATCTTGATGACGTCGGCCCCCAGGCTGGCCAGCAGGCGGGTGCAGTAGGGCCCCGCGATCATGGCGCTGAAATCAAGTACCCGGACGCCATGCAACGCACCTGCGCTCATCGATCTCCCTTGGTCCTGGTTTCCTCGACCCGGGCAAGATGGAAGCGCTGCAGCCGCTTGAGCATCGACGTCATCTCCCGCGCCGCTGCCTCGCCCTTGCCGGCACGGACATGCTCGAGCAGGCGGCGGCGAGAAGGCATCACGTAGCGGTTCGGCATGTAGCCGACGCGCTCCACGAAATGGCGCGTCATCTCCATCAGCGCATCGGTAATGACGATGAGCACCGGATTGCGTGCCGCCCGCGCGAGCAGGCGATGAAAATCGTAGTTGACGGCCGCCCGGCGCTCCACGTCGCCGGCCGCGGTCGCGGCCTCGGCCGCCTGAACATTGCGTTCGAGCAGTTCAATGTCGGCGGCAGTCCGGCGGGCGCAGGCAAGCCGGGCCACTTCGGCGCCAATCACGATCCGCGCCTCCGTGAGATCCTTGGGACGAATGGCGCCGAGGTGGAACAGGTCCGCGAGCCCTGCAACGGCCGCTTCGCCGCCCCCTTCCTTGATGAAGGCACCCCCGGTCGCGCCCTTGCGCAACTCGACCAGGCCGGCGATTTCCAGCGAGCGCAGGGCCTCTCGCAGCGTGTTGCGGCTGACGTGGAACTGCCCGGCAAGTTCGCGCTCCGATGGCAATCGGTCGCCGGCACGCAATGCGTGCCGCGACAGCCGGCTCCGAATCTGGTCGGTAATCTCCTCGAAGGCGCGGCGCGTCGCGACCGGCCGGAACTCCCTCATCAGTGCAGGCCCAGGAGGTGGCGCGAGATCACGATGCGCTGGATCTGGTTGGTGCCTTCGAATATCTGGTTGATCTTCGCATCGCGCATGAAGCGCTCGACCCCGACGTCCTTCATGTAGCCCGCGCCGCCGAAGATCTGGACCACGTCCGTCGTGACCTTCATCGCCATGTCGCTGGCGAAGCACTTCGCCATGGAGGCCATCTCGGAGAGCCGCGAGAAATCCCCCGCGTCGACCAGGCGGGCGCATTCGTAGACCAACGCCCGCGCCGCCTCGATCTGCATGCCGATGTCGGCGAGCATCCACTGCAATCCCTGGAACTGGCCGATGGCGCGGCCGAACTGCTTGCGCTCCCTGGCATGGTTGAGCGCCAGGTCCAGCGCGCCCTGCGCCACGCCCACCGAGGCCGCGCCGATGGTCGGCCGGTTCATGTCCAGGATCCGCATGCAGGTGATGAACCCACGGCCCTCCTCGCAAACCATATTCTCGGCGGGAATGCGCACGTTGTCGAAGAAGATCTGCACGTTGGGCACGCCGTTCAGTCCCATCTTCTTCTCGTTCTTGCCGACCCGGAAGCCCGGCGACTTGGTGTCCATCAGGAAGCAGCTGATGCCCTGGAAGCCCTTCTCGCCGCTGGTGCGCGCGAAAACGAGGATCCAGTGCGCCATGTTGCCCCAGGTGATGTAGCACTTCTGGCCGTTCAGCACCCAGCTGTCGCCGACCCGCCTCGCATTGGTCTTCATCGAGGCGACGTCGGAGCCGGATTCCGGCTCGGTCATCGCCACCGCGGTCCACGTCCGGCCCTTGGCCACCTCCGGCAGCCAGCGCCGCTTCTGCTCCTCGGTGCCGAAATGCAGCAGCGGCAGGATCACGCCGATGGAGTTCATCCCGGCGATAAGCGCACAGGCTTCCGAAACCCGCGAGATCTCCTCCCGTGCCATGCACACCGAGGTCAGGTCGCCGCCGGGCCCGCCGTACTCCTCCGGCACCCAGAGCTGCATCAGGCCCATGTCTCCGAAGAGGTGGAAGATGCGCTCCGGGATCCGGTCCGTGGCGTCGATCTCAGCCGCGATCGGGCGGATCTCCTTGTCCACCATGCGGCGGATGGACTCGCGCATCGCGAGCTGGGTGTCGGTGAACAGAGGCATGGCTGGCCTTGATTTCAATGGTTCAACCAATTATAGTTTGCGCCTCCCCATCCCTGTCAACCGCCGCCATGAGCGACTACGCCCGCTACCAGTGCCTCAAGGTCGAGAAGTCCGGCAAGCTCGCCACCGTCACGCTGAACCGGCCGGAGTCGCGCAACCAGATCGACCGCCAGTTCCACCACGAGCTACAGGACATCTGGCGCGACCTCGCCGAGGATCCGGACATCAACGCCATCCTGCTGACCGGCGCCGGCAAGTACTTCAGCGTCGGCGGCAACGTCAAGGGCATGACCGAGCGCCCGGGCGGCGACGTGTTCGCCGAGGGCGAGATGATTGAGCCGCGCAGCGCGCGCAAGATCGTCAACAACATCCTCGACTGCGAGATCCCGATCGTCTGCGCCATCAACGGCGACTGCATCGGCCTGGCGGCCACGGTGGCGCTGTTCTGCGACATCACCGTCTGCGCCGAGGACGCCCGCATCGCCGATCCGCACGTGAAGATCGGGCTGGTGGCGGGCGACGGCGGCGCGGTGATCTGGCCGATGCTGGTGGGGCCCAATCGCGCCAAGGAGTTCCTGATGCGCGGCAACCTGATCAAGGGCAGGGATGCGGAACGGATGGGTCTCGTCAACTACGCGCTGCCGCAGGGCGATGTGCTGGCGAAGGCAAGGGAACTGACGCAGGAGCTGGCCGACGGACCGACCTGGGCCATCCGCTGGACCAAGCTCGCGGTCAACAAGGCGATCAAGGACAAGGTGAACCTGATCATGGACGCCTCGTTCGCGCTGGAAATGGCGACCTTCCAGACCGAGGACCATCGCGAAGCGGTACGGGCATTCGCCGAGAAGCGTAAGCCCAGGTTTACGGGGCGCTGATCCCCGCCACCCCCCGCGCGATCACCTCGCGCGACTGCTCCAGCACCGCCGCGCGCCACTTCGGGTCCGACGGATAGAAGGCCTCGACGTACTCCGCCTGCACCACCCTCAGGCGCTCCGGATGCTTCGCGCCGTGAAAGCGCATCCAGCGCTGCGCCATGCCGGCGCGCTGCATCTCGACCCGCGGCCGGGTGCCGAATTCCACCACCGTCGTCGTCACTTCCGCCTTCGGCAACTCGGCGATGAAGGCGTCTGTCAGGATGCCCTTGTAGTCCGCCAGCGCCTTGTGCGTGATGCCCTGCCCGTTCACCGCGCGCTCGCCCCACCAGGCGTGGCAGCGCTCCCACAAGGGCGAGCCGGGAATCGCGAAGCCGACATAGACGTGCTCCAGGTAAGGCCCGATCCCGGTGTGGAAATCCACCAGCGCGGCGCGCTTCGCATGCGCGACATGCGCCCGCACCGCGGCGAGAAATGCATCCTGCGACCACTGCCGCCGTGCGCCGCCGTAGAAGATACCGTCGGCGTGGCTGTACTGGCCGCCGTTGTAGGCGGTGGAGAACGCCTTCTCGCCGACGCGCGCGCGGTAGCCGTCCAGCCAGCGGAACGCGGCAGCGATGCTGGCGTCGTCCCAGGATTCCGGCGTGATGTTCGGATGGATCTCGGCGTAGCCGGGATTGGCCGGCGGCGCGGCGAAGTCCACGAAGTTGCGGTTGAGGTCGACGTTGTCCTCGGTGACCCGGGTGCGGTGCCGGAAGCCCCAGGGATTGTGGGCATGGAAGAACGCGATCGCAGTGTCCGGCGGCAGCTTCGGCGTCGAGGCGAGCCACGCCGTCTGCGCCGCCGAACCCGGGAAGCCCTCGATGCCATGGGTACCGCTGCCGATGACGAGGACATTCGCCGCGTCCTTCGGCCCCTGCACCGCGACATCGAGGTGCAGGCCGCCGCCCAGCGGATGCGCATAGCTCGTGACACCTGCACCGGCGGCGCGCGCCGCGTCGAGAAACTTCGCGCGCGCGTCTTCATAGGTCTCGGAGAAATGATCCAGGCTCATGCGCGAGAGCCTACCCCATTAGAATCCGGGCGTGAATCCGGTCACTCCCGCCCAGGACGACGCCGCGCTGCCGGTGAAGTTGATCGCCGTCGTCTTCATCCCGTTCGCGAGCGGCTTCTTCCTGTCCATCCTGCTGCGCTACGTCAACGCGGTCATCGCGCGCGACATCGCCGCGGATTTCTCGCTCTCGCCCTCGGACCTCGGGCTGCTCACCAGCGTGTATTTCCTGGTGTTCGCTGCGTTCCAGATCCCGCTCGGGGTGCTGCTCGACCGCTTCGGGCCGCGGCGGGTGCTGGCGACGCTGCTGCTCTTCGCCGCCGCCGGCGGCCTTGCGTTCGGCCTCGCGCGCGACGTGACCGAACTCGCGCTCGGCCGCGCGCTGCTGGGCCTGGGCGTCTCGGGCTGCCTGATGGGCTCCATCAAGGCCTTCACGCTCTGGTTCCCGTTGTCGCGCCTGGCGACGCTCAACGGCTGGATCCTCGCCATCGGCGCGCTGGGTGCGATGGCGGCCACCGCGCCGGTGGAGGCCATCGCCGGCGCCGCGGGCTGGCGGATGGTGTTCTACGTACTGGCCGCCTGCGCCGCCGCGATCTCCGCGCTCATCTTCTTCGTCGTGCCCGAGCGCGCGCTGCCCGGCGCGGGCGAGACCTGGTCGCGCCAGTTCTCCGAGATCGGCGGCATCCTGAAGAGCGTGTTCTTCTGGCGCGTGGCGCTGGCGCTCATCGTGGTGCACGGCGCCTACCAGGCGCTGCAGGGACTGTGGCTCGCGCCGTGGCTCATCGACGTCGGCGGACTGGCGCGGCCGCAGGTGGCCAATGCGCTGCTCGCCAGTTCCATCGCCTACGGCGTGGGCTCGGTGATCTTCGGCACCCTGGCCGACCGCATGGCGCGGCGGCTGCTCGCGTTCAAGGTCGGCATGGCGCTGGCGGTGATCGCCTTCTTCGCCATCGCCGCAGGGGTGCGGGAGTGGGCGCCCGTGGTGCTGATGGTCTACGGCTTCGGCGCCTGTGCCGCGGCGCTGCCCTACGCCATTCTCACGCAGCACTTCCCGCGCGAACTGACCGGTCGCGTCATCACGGCCTCGAACATCTTCATGTTCCTCGCCTCGTTCGGCGTGCAGTGGGGCGTGGGCGCGCTGCTGCGCCTGTGGCCCGCCGTGGACGGGCGCTATCCGGCCGAGGGCTACGCGGTGGCCTTCGGCATCGTCGGCGCCCTGCAGCTCGCGGTGCTGCTGTGGCTGCTGCCCATGAAGGAGCCGCAGCGTTAGCGCGTGTAGAGGGTGTGGCCAAGCATCCGCGCCGGAGCGAAATCGGCGAGCACGGACTCGTGGATGGCGCGCAGGTTCTTCCAGGGTTCCGGATCGGCGTAGAAGCGCCTCAGGAACAGGAGGTCCGCCAGCATGCTGTCCATCCAGTTCACGTCCGCGGTGTAGCCCAGCACCGCGCGGCAGCCCGAAGCCCTCAGGAACGCTTTCGCGAAGCGCTCACCCTTCGTTCCGGCAAGAACGCTGCACGCGCCGAAGTACACCAGGTTGTCGTAGCCCTTGCCCCAGCCGGCGAAAGCGCGGCACAAGGCCGCCGGGCCGATCTTCGCGAGCGCGGTGTGGATTTTCCCGGGCGAGCCGTGGAAGGAGAGGTAGTACACCGGCGTGTCGAAGGCTTCCGGGTCGCGCCACAGCAGGCCCTCTCGGCGCTTGGTGTAGGCCGCCAGCTGGGTCGGGGAATCCATGAAGCGGTGCGCGATGGCGAGCGGGGGATCCAGCTGCGCGGCGAGACCCTCGAAGAACGGGCGCACCGAGCGCTCGCGGAAGGCGTGCGCATGGCGGTCGGACCAGTACGTCTCCAGGCAGACCAGCTTGCGCGGCGCGCGGCGCGCACGCTTCACGGCTGCCCCTGAAGGTGCTGCGGCAGCGCATCTCCGATGTCGTACCACGGCGCCTTCGAGCCGACGTAAATGTGGCAAGCCGGCCTGATGCCCGGGTCGTCGTCCAGGATGCCAAGCGCGATGTCGACGAGGTCGGGGCGCGACGCCTTCAGCCATTGCAGTGTCGACCCGCAGCGGATGCAGAAGGTCCGCCGCACGCCGGGCGACGACCCGTAGGCCGCGATCAGCGCCTCCCCGGAAACCACGCGGACATCCGCCTTCTTCGCCACGGCGTAGGTGCCGAACGCCGCGCCGTGGGCCTTGCGGCACATGGAGCAGTGGCAATGGCTGGCGCGAAGCAACTCGCCCCGGATCTCGAACTCCACCCCACCGCAGAGGCAACTCGCCCGGATCATCGTTCCTCCTTCCGTCAGTGTTCGGCTAAAGTCACGGCATGAAGATTACAGCCGTCGAGACCCTGGCCTGCGACGCGGGCTGGCGCAACTACTACTTCGCCAAAGTTACTACCGACAAGGGCATCACCGGCTGGAGCCAGTTCGACGAGGGATTCGGCTCGCCCGGCGTGGGCGAGATCATCCGCCGCCTCGCCCCGCGCGTGGTGGGCAAGGAACCCGCGCGCCACGAAGTCATCTTCCAGGAACTGTTCAGCGCCACCCGCCCCGCCACCGGCGGCGTCATCGGCCAGGCTCTGGGCGCGATCGAGAACGCGCTGCTGGACGCGCGCGCCAAGGAACTGGGCGTGCCCTGCTCGGAGCTGCTGGGCGGAAGAGTGCGCGACCGGGTGCCGCTGTACTGGTCGCACGCGGCAACCTGGCGCATCGCCCACGGCGAGTGGTACAAGCCGGCGATCACCGACCTCGAAGGCGTGCGGCGGATGGGCCGCGACGTGAAGGCGGCCGGCTTCGGGGCCATGAAGACCAACCTGTTCCTGTACGACGAGCAGGGCCGGCCGCGCAGCTGGGCACCGGGTTTCGCGCGCCCCTTCTCCCCCGACCTGAACGTGACCCCGAAACTGCTGTCGGACCTGCGCCTGCACCTGGAGGCGCTGCGCGAGGGTGCGGGGCCCGGCGTGGAGATCCTGCTGGACCTCAATTTCAACGCCAAGACCGAGGGCTACCTGAAGATCCTGCGGTCCCTCGTCGACTTCCCGCTGTTCTGGGTCGAGATCGACAGCTTCAGCGCCGAGGCGCTCGGGTACATCCGGCGCCGGAGCCCGCACCCGATCAGCTCCTGCGAGACCCTGCTGGGCCTGCGCGAGTTCCTGCCCTACTTCCGCGAGCAATCAATGGACGTCGCCATCGTAGACACGCCCTGGAACGGCGTCTGGCAGTCGCTGAAGATTGCGGCAGCGGCCGAGGCGCACGAGGTGAACGTGGCGCCGCACAATTTCTACGGACACCTGTCCACCATGATGAATGCCCACTTCGCCGCCGTGGTGCCCAACCTGCGCATCATGGAAGTGGACATGGATCGCCTGGCGTGGGATGAGGAGCTGTTCGGCGGCGCGCCGCGGATCGAGAACGGGGAACTGGTGATGCCGGATGCCCCCGGATGGGGGATGGATCCCAACGAGAAAGCGCTGCGCGCCCACCCACCGAAGCTGTAGAGTCCGATCCGAGGAGGAGGCACCATGTTCGAGACCACCATCGCCGGCAGCCTGCCGAAACCCGGCTGGCTCGCCGAGACCGACAAGCTCTGGCCGCAATGGCGCGCGCAGGGCGAGGACCTCTCCCGGGCCAAGCGCGACGCCACGCTGCTGTGGCTCAAGGAACAGGAGGACGCGGGCCTGGACATCGTCACCGACGGCGAGCAGGCGCGGCAGCACTTCGTGCACGGCTTCCTCGAGGCGGTCGAAGGCATCGACTTCGAGCACAAGGTGAAGATGGGCATCCGCAACAACCGCTACGACGCCATGGTGCCGGTGGTGGTCGGGCCGCTGAAGCTGAAGGGCCGGGTGCACCAGTTCGAGGCCCGCATCGCCCGCGCCCACACGAAGAAGAAGCTCAAGATCACCATGCCCGGGCCGATGACCATCGTCGACACCATCGCCGACCGGCATTACGGCGACAAGGTGAAGCTCGCCATGGCTTTCGCCGAGCTCCTCAACCAGGAGGCGAAGGCGCTGGTGAAGGACGGCGTCGACGTGATCCAGTTCGACGAGCCCGCGTTCAACGTCTACATGTCGGACGTGAAGCGCTGGGGCATCCAGGCGCTGGAGCGCGCCGCGAAGGGCCTGAAGTGCACCACCGCGGTCCACATCTGCTACGGCTACGGCATCAAGGCCAACCTGGACTGGAAGGAGACCCTGGGCGGCGAATGGCGCCAGTACGAGGAAATCTTCCCGGCGCTCGCCGCGAGCAGCATCGACCAGGTTTCCCTGGAGTGCATCCACTCGAAGGTGCCGCCCCAGTTGATGAAGCTCCTCAAGGGCAAGGACGTGCTGGTGGGCGTGATCGACGTTGCCTCGGACCGGGTGGAGACCCCGCAGGAAGTCGCACGCACCATCGGCCAGGCGCTCAAATACGTGCCGAAGAACCGGTTGTTCCCCTGCACCAATTGCGGCATGGCGCCGATGAAACGGGAAATTGCGCTGGCCAAGCTCCAGGCGCTCGCTGCGGGCGCGGCGATCGCCAGGAAGAAGTACCGCTAGTCGGCGTAGCCGGGGTTGACCCGGTCCAGCACCCGCATCATGGCCTCGAAATACAGGCGCTCGCGCTCAAGCCTGGAGTGCTTGTCGTTAGCCGCCGGCGCCTGCACCTGGGCGACGATGTCCTCCGACAGCACCTTCAGCGGCTGGCCGGTGCCCATGGCCAGCACCTGCGCGCGGCACACCCGCTCCAGCTTGTACAGGCGCCGGTAGGCCTGCGCGACGGTGTCGCCCACCGTGAGCACGCCGTGGTTCTTCATGAACATGACGTGCTTGTCGCCCATCAGGCGCGCCAGGCGCTCGCCCTCCTCGAGGACGTCCGCGGTGCCGGTGTAGGTGTCGTCGTAGGCAACCCGGCCGTGGAAGTAGGCCGCGGTCTGGCTGGCCGGGACCAGGCGGTTGTTCTCCAGCATGTTGAGCGCCACCGCCCAGGTCTGGTGGGTGTGCAGCACGACCTTCGCGCCGGTAATGCGGTGGATGGGCGCGTGGATGCACTGCGCCGAGAGCTCGACCTCGCCGACCCCTTCGAGCGTTCTGCCGGCCTCGTCGAACACGATCATGTCGCTTGCCTTTGCCTCGGACCAATGCAGGCCGAAGGGCAGGATCAGGTAGCGGTCGTCGCGCCCGGGGACGGTGACCGTGAAGTGGTTGTCGATGCCCTCCTCCAGCTCGTCCAGCACCGCGAGGCGGTGGGCGGCGGCGAGGTGGACCCTCGCCTGATGGACGGGATCGGCGGCGCGCAGCGGGTGGACGGACATGGCGGGTTCCTCAATCAGGCCGGGGACAGGATATGTATCACACGGCTGGCGATGAACTCCTTGGCCTTCGCGCCGTAGGCGGCCATGTGGGGCGCGGCGGCATGGGCCTTGAGCGCGTCCATGCTTTCCCACTTCTCCACCACGAGGAAGGCGTCCGGACCCCACTTGGTCTGGAACGGCAGCGCCGGATCCGCGTCCACGGCGGCGCCGTATTCAATGCAACCCTGCTCGGCGCGTACGGCGGGAACGTTGGCACGGAAGAGTTGCAGAATGTTCTCCCGCATACCGGGCTTGGCAGTGATGACGGCGATGACGTGGACCATGGTTTGCTTCCTCTTCAGTTGACTTTGACGAGCTTCTGCAGCGAGCGCATGCGCCACGGAATCTTGCTGTCGGGAAACAGGCGCGGATACTCGGTGTAGCTGACCTCGCCGACGTAGATGTCGCCGCGCGAATCGACCGCCAGGCCGTGCGGCGCGACGAACTTGCCGGTTTCCAGTCCCGGGCCCGCCTCGCCGCCCAGGCGCGCGAGCGTCCTGCCTTTGCCATCCACGATCGACAAGCGCGGCCCGATATTCGGCATGTCGCGGTTCACCGGCATGCCGGGTCCGAGCTCGCCGATGATGAACGTCATCTGTGCGCCTCGGCAGCAGTACAAGCCGCAGGGGCGGGACATGTTGACCCACTGCGTTTCGTACCTGCCGTTGCCGTCGAACACCTGCACGCGATGGTTCTCGCGGTCGGCGACGTACACCCAGCCCTCGGCGTCGGTGGCGATGTTGTGCGGAACGTTGAACTGGCCCGGATCGGTGCCGGGCGAACCCCAGGAGAGCAGCAACTTGCCATCAGGCGAATACTTGTGCACCCGCGAGTTGCCGTAGCCGTCGCTGACGTAGATTTCGCCCTTGGGCGAGAGCGCGGTGTGGGTGCAGCGGTGGAAGGGCTGGCCGCTCATGTACGGCGTTGGCTTGCCCGGCACGCCCAGCTCCAGCAGAACCTTGCCGTCGGTGGTGCACTTGCGCACCACGTGGCCGAGATCGTCGGTCAGGTACAGGATGTCGCTGGCGTCGATGTGCAGGCCGTGCGCGCGCGGGTAGCTGCCCTCGCCCCAGGACTTGAGGAAGTTGCCCTCGCGGTCGAACACAATCATCGGGTGTTCGCCGCGGTTGAAGACGTAGACGTTGTCCTTGCTGTCGCAGGCGACCGCCGCCGCGTCCTTGAATTCCCAGCCCTCGGGCAGCTTCGCCCAGTCCTCCACCACGCGATAGCGGTGCTCGCCGCTGCCCAGGATCGTCGTCATCAAGGTCTCCTTGTCCGCCGTCACCACGCCAGCGCGGTGGCCGGGAAGCACTCCGACTTCGACCCGCGCGGGTCGCAACCCGCCTCCAGCATGCCACTGTCCCCATCATACTGCGCCGCCGAGACGAAGCCCTCGCTCCAGTCGGGCGCGATGTCGAGGTCGTGGCCGCGCGCCTTGAGTTCCTCCATCACTTTCGCGCCGAACCTCGGCTCGATGCGGGTGCGGTTGGGCTCGCTCGCGTGCGGCGCGAAGAACCCGGGCGTGTGTTCGCTCGACAGGCGCGGCGCCTCGATCGCCTGAGGAATGGACATGCCGAAGGCGGCGCGGCACAGGTAGAACTGCAGCAGCCACTGGCCCTGGTTGTCCCCGCCCATGGTGCCGAAGGCCATCCAGGGCTTGCCGTTCCTGAACGCCATCGAGGGCGTGAGCGTGGTGCGCGGGCGCTTGCCCGGCGCCATGATGTTCGGATGGTTCGCCGGCTCGAGGTAGAAGGTCATCATGCGGGTGGAAAGCGGAAAGCCGAGCGCCGGAATCACCTCGGCGGAGGAGATCCAGGCGCCGCTGGGCGTGAAGGAGGCCATGTTGCCCTTGGCGTCCACCGCGTCCACGTGCACCGTGCCCGCGCCCCAGTCCTTCGGGGTGTGTTTCTCGCCATCGGGCAGCAACGCGGCCTTGCGCCAGGCATCGCCCGGGCGCAGTTCGCGGTTTGCGCGCTTCATGTCGATAAGCGCGGCCCGCTGCTTTGCGTATTCGTGGGAGAGCAGCACCTTCTCCGGAACCTTGACCTGCGTCGGGTCGCCGTAGTACTGCTCCCGGTCGGCATAGGCGAGCTTCATGGCCTCGATCAGCAGGTGGCAGTAGTCCGGGGTGCCGAAGCCGATCTTCGCCAGGTCGAACTGCCACATGATGGCGAGCGTCTGCAGCTCGGCCGGGCCCTGGCTCCAGAACCCGGTCTTGAAGAGCTCGGTATCACCCAGCTTCATCGAGGCCGGCTCTTCGACGCGAGTCTCGAAGGCCGCGAAGTCCTCCATCTCGAGCAGGCCATCGTGCGCCTTCGAGTACTTCACGATCTCGGCGGCGATGTCGCCCTTGTAGAACGCCGCCAGCGGATCCTTTTGCCCGGCGAGGTACTCGTAGCTGCGCGCCAGCGCCGGGTTGCGGAACAGCGCCCCCACGTCGGGCACCTTCCCGCCCGGCAGGTACAGCGCCGCGCTCCCCGGCCATTCCTTCAGGAAGCGGGCCTGCATCGGCCCGATGCCGTACTTGTGCTGGCTGCGCAAGCCCTCGGACACCGGGAAGCCGCCTTTGGCGAGTTCCAGCGCCGGCGCCACCACGTCGCGCAACGGCATCGTGCCCCAGCGCGCTAGCGCGGTGAGCAGGGCACCAAAGGCCGCCGGCACGCCCGCGGCGAGGATGCCGGAATCCGGTACGTCCTTCAGGCCGCGCGCGCGGTAGGCCTCCGGCGTCGCCTTCATGGGCGCGGCCATGTTGCCGTTGAGTGCGATGACGCGGCTCTCGCCGGTGACGCGCAGCAGGATCGGGCACTCGCCGCCGATGGTGTGCATCTGCGGGTTGACCAGGCCCTCGACGAAGGCCATCGCCACCGCGGCATCGATGGCGTTGCCGCCCGCCTTGAGCACGTCGGCGCCGGCATTCGCCGACAGGTGCGAGTTGGAGGCGACCGCGCCGCGGCGGCCAATCAGGCGCGGATGGAAGGTGGTGGATTCGGTCGGGAGGATGCGGTAGGCGCGTCGGCTCATGCGCGTAGAATACTTGAACACACTCGCCGGGTTTCTTGACGGCGGCGAGCCTGAAGCCTCGCGCCCCCCCCGCAAGCGTCCCCGAGCGTCGATTCGTCTCGCCGCTGAGCGGTGGCCAGCGGGCTGTCGGGCTTCAGGGTTGACAGTTCCTGAAGAATCACGTCGCTCCGTGCCGACCCGTTCCGAGCTGCCTTCCAGTCGTCGAAGCCGTCGTTCATCGGAGCTTGACAAATGCTTGCAGTGCTCGGCCGACGATCGGTGTTGAATAGGCTTGAGCGCATAGAAACAAGAGACGACTTGGAGGTTGCCGTGGCGACGACTGAGCACGTTCTGCAGACGCTTTCCGCAGTGGAGCGCCATCTACAGGCGCTGACTGCCGCGTCTCGACCCGACCAAATCGTGCGCGCCGCAAGCAACTACCTGGAATCCTGGTCCATGGAGCGAATTGTCAACCTCCAGAAGATCGATGGTGGCTGGGGCACTTTCGACACGCTGGGGCGACCGGAGCCGCTCTGCGACGTGGAGCATATCGCCAGAATATCGAATGCCCTGAGCAAACACTGCGTCGCATTGAAGGATGCCGGAATCCAGCCGACGGTCGAGCTTCTTGAACTGGGACTTTACTTCAGCGTTGCCGCCCAGATGGCGGAAGCCTTCGTTGCTTCCAGATCGCGCTCGAGATCGAGAACCGCTTCCAGGGACGGTTATCGCAACTGGTCGTTCGACGCCGACGCCAAGGCGGCCTGACCGCTTCGCAATGACCACGCGCTGACCCCGGTCGACGCGGACCGGCGCGACCACTGACCGCGCGATCGAGTCGATTCGGCCTCCGCCCGGCTGCTTGCTCAACGACTGGTATCCTCTGTTCGAATGAGGAACCACCTGCAACCGGAACTCGCCGTCGCCATCGGCAGCCTGGGCGCCATCGGGCGCAAGGTCGCGGCGAAGCTGGACGAAGGCATTCCCGGCCTGCGCCTCGCGGCGGTGTCCGCGCGCGACGCGGCGAAGGCGAAGGCCACGGTCGGCGCCTACCGGCACCCGGTGCCCGTGGTTCCCCTAGG
>JALHLN010000065.1 GCA_022844545.1 Burkholderiales bacterium
GTGCTGGCCGAGCTGCGCGAGTACGGCGCGGCGCAGGCGATCGCGGCGCGGCGCGACGAGCTGCTCTCGGGCATGGCCTGCCACGCCGCCGTGCGCGCCAACCGCGTCCTCACCGTCGCCGAGATGAACGCCCTGCTGCGGGAAATGGAAGCCACCGAGCGCTCGGGCTCCTGCAACCACGGCCGCCCGACCTGGTACCAGCTCACGCTGGGCGACCTGGACCGGCTGTTCCTGAGGGGGCGATGAAGTGAGCGGCGCCATGGTCATCACCGGCGGCGGCCGCGGCATCGGCGCCGCCACCGCGCGCCTCGCGGCCGAGCGCGGCTACGCGGTGTGCATCAGCTACCTGAAAGACAAGGCGTCCGCCGAGGCTGTCGTCAGCGGCATCCTCGGCAAGGGTGGCAAGGCCGTCGCGGTGGCCGGCGACGTCGCCAAGGAAGCCGACGTGCTGCGCCTGTTCGAGACCTCGGACCGGGAGTTGGGCCCGCTCGCCGCGCTGGTGAACAATGCCGGCATCGTGGCGCGGCAATCCAGGGTGGAGGCGATGGACGCCCCGCGCCTGCAGCGCATGTTCGCCACCAACGTGGTCGGCGCCTTCCTGTGCGCGCGCGAGGCGGTCAAGCGCATGTCCACCAGGCACGGCGGCCGCGGCGGTGCCATCGTCAACATCTCCTCCGGCGCCGCGCGGCTGGGCTCGCCCGGCGAGTACGTGGACTACGCCGCATCGAAGGGCGCGGTGGACACGCTGACCATCGGGCTGGCGAAGGAAGTCGCCGGGGAGGGCATCCGGGTGAACTGCGTGCGTCCCGGATTCGTCCATACGGACATCCATGCCGCCGGCGGCGAGCCCAACCGCATCGAGCGCCTGCGCGACAGCATCCCGATGAAGCGCGGCGGCGAGCCCGAGGAAGTGGCGCGCGCGGTGCTGTGGCTGCTGTCGCCGGAAGCCTCCTATTCCACCGGGGCGATCCTGGATGTGACGGGAGGGCGTTGAGCACGGCATTCGTGCTCCTGGGCCCGACCGCGAGCGGGAAATCGGCGCTCGCGATGAAACTCGCGGCCGAGTTGCCGATCGAGATCGTGAGCGTCGATTCGGCACAGGTCTACCGCGGCATGGACGTCGGCACAGCCAAGCCCTCCACCGCCGAACGCAGGGCGGTGCCGCACCACCTCATCGACATCGCCCAGCCGACCGAGCGCTACTCGGCGGGCCGCTTCCGCGCCGATGCCATCCGGGTCGTCCTCGAGGTGCTCGCCCGGAGGAAGATCCCTCTCCTCGTCGGCGGCACGATGCTGTACTACCGCGCCCTCGCCTCAGGGCTGGATGCGCTGCCCGAAGCGGACCCGGCGATTCGCGCCCGGATCGACCAGGAAGCCGCGCGCAAAGGCTGGCCGGCGCTGCACGCCGAGCTCGCCGGTGTGGATCCCGCTGCCGCCGCCCGCATCAAGCCGGGCGACGCGCAACGCATCCAGCGCGCGCTGGAAGTCTGGCGGGCGACGGGGAAGACACTTTCCTCGCTGCAGGTCGCGACGGCGCCAGCCCTGCCCTTCGAGCTGAGGGGTTTCGCGCTGGTGCCGGAGGATCGCGCCGATCTGCACCGGCGCATCGCGGCGCGCTTCGACGCCATGCTGCGGGAGGGACTGATAGAGGAACTGCGTGGACTTCGCGAGCGCCACGCCTTGAGCACGGACCTGCCCAGCATGCGCGCCGTCGGCTACCGGCAGGCCTGGGAGTTCCTCGAGGGCAGGATCACGCAGGCCGAACTGCGTGAAAAGGGCATCGCCGCGACCCGCCAGCTGGCCAAGCGCCAGCTGACCTGGCTGCGCAGCCTGCCGGGGCTCGCGCCCGCGGCGACGCTGGCCGGGATTCTCAGTCGAGCGTCAGCCCGACCTGCTTAGCCACCCGGCCGTAGGCCGCGAGCTGTTCGGCGACAAACGCCGAGAGCGCCTCCGGGCTCGAGCTGCGGGGCTCGAAGGCGATCCTGCCGAACGCGTCTTTCACCTCGGGCTTGGCGAGCACGATGGCGATCTCGCGCCCGACGCGGTCCACCACCTCCCGCGGCAGCTTCGCCGGGCCGAACAGGCCGCCCCAGGGCGTGATGGTGACGGATTGCAGCCCCGCCTCGGGCATCGTCGGCGCCTCCGGCAGGAGCGGATTGCGCGACGGCAGCAGCGTCGCGAGGACCCGCAGCTTGCCTTCCTTCACCTGCGGCGCGAGCGTCCCGGGCGTGGCGATGGCGAAGTTCACGCGGCCCGCGACCATGTCGAGCGACAGCGGGCCATCACCCCTGTAGGGCACGTGAACCATGTCGATCTTGTTGAGCGCGGCGAACTGCGCCGTGGCGAGGATGCTGGTGGCGTTGCCGGTGCCGTAGAACAGCCGGCCCGGGTTGGCGCGCGCGTAGCCCACCAGGTCCTGGATGGTCTTCACCGGCATGCTGGCGTGCGAGAACACGAAGAAGCCGAAGATCCCCACCAGCGAGATCGGGGTGAAATCCTTGACCGGATCGTAGGGCGGCACCTTCTTCGCGGCCGGCGCGAACGACATGCCGGTCGCGGTGCCGTAGTAGAGCGTATAGCCGTCGGGATCGGCCTTGCGCACCGCCTCGGAGGCGATGATGCCTTCGGCGCCGGGCCGGGTCTCGATGATGATCGGCTGCCCGAGTTGCTGGCTGAGAGGCTGCGTGAAGATGCGCGCGCCCAGTTCCGCCGCGCCCCCCGGGGGGAACGGCACGATCAGGCGGATGGGCTTGTTCGGATACTGCGCGAACGCGGGCGCGCAGGCTACCGCAAGGGCGGCCGCGAGAATGAGCTTTTTCATGGTCATCACTCCGGTTGGATGCCGACGGCCTTGAGGATGTTGCGGTAGCTCTCCAGCTGCTCCCTGGTCCATGCCGCGAGCTTCTCCGGCGAGGACGGCGTCAGCACGAAGGCCTGCTTCTGCATCGCCTCCTGCACGTCCGGGCGGCCCATCGCGGCGACGAACTCCTTGTTCAGGCGCGCGGTGATCTCGGCCGGCATTTTCGCCGGCCCGTACAGCCCGGCCCAGGAAATGATGGAAAAGGTCGGGTAGCCGGCCTCGGCGATGGTCGGCACCTCCGGCAGCAGGTGGGTGCGCCGCGGCAGGGTCGTCACCAGCGCGCGCAGCTTGCCGTCGCGGATCAGCGGCATGGACGTGGTCGAGGAGGCGAACATCATCTGCACCCGCCCGCTCACCAGGTCCGGCATGACCTGCGGCTCGGTCTTGTAGGGCACGTGGACCATCTCGATCTTGGCCAGCGAGGCGAGCAGCGCGGAGGACACGATGCCGGTGGTGTTCCCGGTGGCGTAGTTGATCTTGCCCGGGTTCGCCCTGGCGTACTGGACCAGTTCCGGCAGCGTCTTCGCCGGCACGCTGGGATTGACCACGATGAAGAAGGTGTAGCGGCCGACGTCGGTGATCGGCGTGAAATCGGCGATCGGGTCGTAGGGCGGCGACTTCTTCATTGCCGGCACCACCGACAACGGGCTGTTGGTCGCCATCAGCAGCGTGTAGCCGTCGGGCGCGGCTTTCGCCACCTCCGAGGCGGCGATGGCGCCGTCGGCGCCCGCCTTGTTCTCGACCACGACCGATTGCCCGACCGCGGCCGAGACCGAATTGCCCAGCACGCGCGAAATCAGGTCCGTGGCCGAGCCGGCGCCGAACGGAACCACGATCCGGATCGGCTTGTTTGGATACTGTGCGAATGCGGGAACCGCCACGAGCAATGCGGCGGCCATAACGAGCGTGCGTTTCATCATAGGATCTCCTCCCTCTCTGAGCCGATTATAGAATGGCACGCGGAAATTGTGTGCGGGAGATGCGCATGGACATCGGGGTGGTCGGCCTGGGAAGGATGGGCGCCAACATGGCGCGGCGCATGGCGCGAGGGGGCGCCCGGGTGCTTGCCTTCGATGTCGATGCTGCAGCGCGGGCCGCGCTTGCAGAAGAACGTGGCGTGCAGTCTGCGGACAGCTTCGCGGCGCTCGCCTCCGGCCTTTCCGGCGCCCGCGTGGTCCTGATGATGCTGCCCGCGGGCGCGGTCACGGAAGGCGCACTGGCGGGTCTGCTGCCCCTGCTCTCGGCGGGAGATACCGTGGTGGACGGCGGCAATGCCTACTACAAGGATTCGATGGCGCGCGCGCGGAATTTGTCACAGCGCGGCATCCGCCATGTGGACGCGGGCGTGTCAGGTGGCGTCCACGGCCTGGCGAATGGCTACTGCCTGATGCTCGGCGGGACGCCGGAGGCCGTCGCGCGCTTCGAGCCCTTCGCGCGCCTGCTCGCGCCGGCGCCGGACCGCGGCTGGCTGCACTGCGGTCCGAGCGGCGCCGGTCACTTCGCCAAGATGATCCACAACGGCATCGAGTACGGGATGATGCAAGCCTTCGCCGAAGGCTTCGCGCTGCTCGCGGCGCGCAAGGACCTGGCGATCGACCCCGGAAAGCTGGCCGAGACCTGGCGCCACGGCAGCGTGGTGCGGTCCTGGCTGCTCGACCTCGGCGCCGAGGTGCTGAAGACTGACGCAGACTTGGCGAGCGTCGCGCCGGTGGTCGCCGACTCCGGCGAAGGCCGCTGGACCGCGCTCGAATGCGTCGAGCTTGGCGTGCCCGCGCCGGTGATCACCCTCGCGCTGATGGAGCGCTTCTCAAGCCAGGGGAAATCGGACTATGCCCGAAAGCTGCAGGCCATGATGCGGGCGAAATTCGGCGGCCACGCCATCATCAAGGCCTGATCGGCGTCATCCAGGCGTGATCGTGATCGTGATGGGCGTCTCCGGCGCCGGCAAGTCCACCGTCGGCGGGATGCTGGCAAAGCGGCTCGGCTTCCCGTTCCTCGACGCCGACGCGTTCCATTCGCCGGAGAACGTCGCCAAGATGGCCTCCGGCACGCCGCTGACCGACGCCGACCGCGCCCCTTGGCTGGAGGCGCTCAACCGCAGGTTGCACGGCGTGCCGGATGCGGTGCTCGCGTGCTCGGCGCTTAAGGCTTCCTACCGCCAGCTGCTCTCGCATGGCCTGGCCGACTGCCGCTTCGTCCACCTTCGCGGCAGCATCGAGACCATCCGCAAGCGGCTGGCGGCCCGGCAGCACCGCTACATGCCGGCCTCGCTGCTGGAGAGCCAGTTCGCCACGCTGGAGCCGCCGCGCGACGCAATCGAGGTGGACGTCTCCGCCAGCATCCCCGAATGCGTGGAGGCGATTGTCGCGCGCCTGGCGCATTAGGCCCTTAGTCCCCCTGCGCCGCGCCTTCCCGCCGCGGATCCGCCCCGCCCCGCCACCCCTGTGCCACGCGTTCGATGACGTGCAGGCCGCTGGTGAAGTCCCCCAGCCGCACCTCGTGCCCCCGCGCGCGAAGCACTGGCGCGTGCAGCTCGTAGGCGGTCCCCCGCTCCAGCTGCGTCGGCCCGTTCATGCTGCCGCCGTGCGGCAGCGACACCGCGGCCTGCGCATCCAGCTTCCAGTCGAGCATCGCCACCAGCGTGCGCGCGACGTAGTTGATGATCGCCGGTCCGCCCGGGGAGCCCAGCACCACCTGCGGCGCGCCATCCGCGCCAAACGCCATTGTCGGGGACATGGCACTGCGAGGGCGCTTGCCACCTGCGATGCTGTTGGCGGCACCCGCGGTGAAAGAGAAATCCGTGAGCTGGTTGTTGAGCAGGAACCCGCGCACCAGGATGCGGCTGCCGAACGCGCTCTCGATGGTCGTGGTCATGGACACCGCGTCGCCCCGGCCGTCCACGATGGACACATGGCTGGTGCCGGCAAGAGAAGTTTCCGGAACGTCCGCCGCCGCCCTTGCCCCGCCTGGCCGCCCCGCCTCCGCGCGCCCCAGCGAGCGCTCGCCGACCAGGCGCGCGCGGCGATCCAGGTAGTCCGGCTCCAGCAGGCCCGCCAGCGGCACCGCGACGAAATCCGGGTCGGCCATGTAGCGCCCGCGATCGGCGTACGCGAGCCGCCCCGCCTCGGAGAAGAAATGCAGCGCGGCGGCGGAGTTCGGCGCGGCAGCGAGGAAATCCGTGCGCTCGAGGATGCCCAGCAACTGCAGCACGACCGCGCCGCCTGCCGGCGGCCCCATGCTGCACACACGCGCCGCGCGATAGGGCAGGCACACCGGGTCGCGCTCGAGCGCGCGATAGCGCGCGAGGTCCTCCAGCGTGAGTTCGCCCGGGCGCGCGTGGCCGCGCACGGCGGCCACGATGTCCTGCGCGATCGCGCCCGCGTAGAACGCCTCGGCACCGGACGCGGCGATGGCGCGCAGCGTCGCGGCGTAGTCCGGATTGGCGATGCGAGTGCCCACTGCCTTCGGCCGCTCGTCCGCGCCGTAGTACAGCGCGCGCGCCGCCGCGCTGTTGCGCAACTCCCTTTCCCCCTCGAGCAGGCGGTGCAGCCTGGGCGACATCGGAAAGCCCTGCTCGGCAAGCCGGATGGCAGGCTCGAAGAGACTGGCCCAGGCCAGGCGACCATGGCGCCGGTGCGCCATCTCCAGCATGCGCAGCACGCCGGGTACGCCGACCGAGCGCCCGCTGACAACCGCTTCCACGAAGGCCTGCGGCCGGCCGTCTGCACCCAGGAAATGCTCCGGCTTCGCCCCGGCCGGCGCGGTCTCGCGGCCGTCGTAGCTGCGCAGCTTCTCCTCGGCTTGCGACCAGTGGAGCAGGAACGCGCCGCCGCCCAGGCCCGAGGATTGCGGCTCCACCAGCCCCAGCACCATCTGCACCGCGATCGCGGCATCGAGAGCGCCGCCGCCGGCGCGCAGCACCTCGACGCCGGCCTCCACCGCGAGCGGGTTGGCCGCCGCCACCATGAAGCGCTTCGCGTGCGCAGCGTCGCGCGCCTGCCAGCCCAGCCCGGACCCGGGCTCCTTGGATGGGGCTTCGGGCTGTGCCTGCGACTGCGGCCAGGTCGGCGCCGCGGCCAGCAGCAACGCCACGAAGACGGCGGCGCGCACGGCTAGCGGTATTCGACCAGTTCGGCGGAGATGCGGTTCAGGTTCTCATCGGGCACGCGCCCCTCGCGCAGGATCCTGACCACCTGCCCGACCTTGGGCGCGAACCAGATCGTCTCGCGCGCCCCGCCGCGGAACTGTCCGTCCTCGTGGTAGGTCAGCGTGCCCTCGATGCGCGCGGCCGGAAGTATGCCGCCGGGCAGCTGGACATCTTCCATGGCCGTCACGACCCCCTGGAAGCGCTTCATGCTGCCCGGGCTCTTGCCCTGCCAGTGCCAGCCGAACGAGACCTTCTGCCCGGCCTGCAGCGGCAGCTCGAGGTAGGCGGCATACATGAAGAAGCCGGGGAAGCGCGTGTTGGCATGCGACGGATGGCCGGGCGCGAACACGCCGAGGTTGAACTCGGACTGGCCGCCGGCGTGGCGAAAATCCGTACGCACGCCGAGCGCATTGCCTTCCTGGACCGTGCGGTAGGTGAGCGTGATGCCCTTCCACGCCTCGGGCTCGACTTTGACGCTGTAGCGCCAGCTGCGCCCCGGCTGCAGCAGGATGCGGCCGCGCTGCGGATCGGGCGCCTTCGCTCCTGGTGCGGGTTGCGGCGTGGTTTGCTGGGGTTGGGGCTGGGGCTTCTGCTGCGGCGGCCGCGCCTGAGCCTGCGGCTGCGGCTTGGCGACCGGCGCCGGCTCGAGTTCCCGGCGCACCTCGGCGACGATCCTGCTCGCCGCGTCACGCACCTGCTGGGGGAAGGACGCGGTCGCGGGCCCCTCGGGCTGCGACCGGATCGAGAACACCAGGAACAGGCCGAGCGCGACGACCAGCGCGACCGCCCCGCCGATGACGGCCAGGGCGAGCGGGTCCTGCCGTCGCGACGGCTCGTTCACCGCATCACACCATCAACGGCACCACGAGCAGCGCGACGATGTTGATGATCTTGATGAGCGGGTTCACCGCAGGGCCGGCGGTGTCCTTGTACGGATCGCCCACGGTGTCGCCGGTGACCGCCGCCTTGTGGGCCTCGGAACCCTTGCCGCCGTGGTGGCCGTCCTCGATGTACTTCTTGGCGTTGTCCCAGGCGCCGCCACCGGTGCACATGGAGATGGCGACGAAGATCCCGGTGACGATGGTTCCCATCAGCACGCCGCCCAGCGCCTGCGCGCCCGCGGCTGAGCCGAACACCCAGCCAAAACCCACACCCATCACGACCGGCACCAGGACCGGGAGCAGCGACGGGACCATCATTTCCCTGATCGCCGCCTTGGTGAGCATGTCCACCGCGGTTCCGTACTCGGGCTTGGTGGTGCCCTCCATGATCCCGGGAATTTCCTTGAACTGGCGCCGCACTTCGACCACCACCGAGCTGGCGGCGCGGCCAACCGCTTCCATCGCCATGGCGGCGAACAGGAACGGAACCATGCCGCCGACCAGCAGCCCGACGACCACGTAATGGTTCGACAGATCGAAGGACACGCTCTTGCCGGCAGCTTCCAGCGTATGGGTGAAGTCCGCGAACAGCACCAGCGCGGCGAGCGCCGCCGAGCCGATGGCATAGCCCTTGGTGACCGCCTTGGTGGTGTTGCCGACTGCGTCCAGCGGATCGGTGATGTCCCGGACCGCGTCAGGCAGGTCCGCCATTTCGGCGATGCCACCCGCGTTGTCGGTGATCGGCCCGTAGGCGTCCAGCGCGACGATGATGCCCGCCATCGACAGCATCGAGGTCGCCGCGATGGCGATGCCGTAGAGGCCGGCCAGGCTGTAGGAGGCGAGGATCGCGACGCAGACCGCGATCACCGGCCAGGCGGTGGATTTCATCGACACGCCCAGGCCCGCGATCATGTTGGTGGCGTGGCCGGTGACGCTGGCGGCCGCCACGTGCTGCACCGGCTTGTACTGCGTGCCGGTGTAGTACTCGGTAATCCAGACCATGAAGCCGGTGAGCGCCATGCCGACTGCGGCGGTGCCCCAGAGGTGGCCGACCGAGATCATCTTCTTCTCCCCGCCGATATCGAAGGGCACGGTGGCGACGATGTCGCCCATCATCACCTGCGTGATCGGCCAGAATGCGATCAGCGCGATGCCGCCCGCCCAGGCGAGTCCCTTGTACAGCGCCGGCATGACGTTCGTTTCGCCGGGTTTGGCCTTCACGAACCAGGTGCCGACGATGGAGGCAATGATGGCGAAGCCGCCGATCACCAGCGGATAAATCACCGCGTTCGGGCTGGTCGTCTGCACCATCAGCGCGCCCAGCAGCATGGTGGCGATGATGGTCACGGCGTAGGTCTCGAACAGGTCCGCGGCCATGCCGGCGCAGTCCCCGACGTTGTCGCCGACGTTGTCCGCGATCACCGCCGGGTTGCGCGGGTCGTCCTCGGGGATGCCGGCCTCGACCTTGCCGACCAGGTCGGCGCCGACATCGGCGCCCTTGGTGAAGATGCCGCCGCCCAGGCGCGCGAAGATGGAGATCAGCGAGCCGCCGAAGCCCAGACCAATCAACGGGTGGATGATCTTCGCCAGGTCCGCCTTGTCGTGCGCGTTGGCGTACAGGATGGCGAAGTAGCCCGCCACGCCCAGCAGCGCCAGGCCCACCACCAGCATGCCGGTGATGGCGCCGCCGCGGAAGGCGACGTTGAGGGCCTCGTTCAGGCCGGTGCGCGCGGCCTCGGCGGTGCGCACGTTGGCGCGCACCGAGACATTCATGCCGATGTAGCCGGTGGCGCCCGAGAGCACCGCGCCGATGACGAAGCCGGCCGCGGTCGCCATGTCGAGGAAGATGACGATCAGGACCGTGAGCACCAGGCCGACCATGCCGATGGTCAGGTACTGGCGGTTCAGGTAGGCGCTCGCGCCCTCGCGGATCGCGCCGGCGATCTCGCGCATGCGCTCGTTGCCCTCGGGCTGCGCCAGGATCCACCTGATGGAAACCGCGCCGTAGACAAGCGCGAGCACTGCGCACGCGAGCGCAAAAACGAGGCCACCGGACATTCAGACTCTCCCCTGGAAAGGGGCGGATTTTAGCAGAGGACCGGGGCACTCATGCCCGCGTTCACCCCTCCAGCGCGGCGATGACGCGGTCGCGGACGGTCTCGACGCTGCCGACCCCCGGAATCCTGTGGTACCTGGGGGCCGCGGCGGGCGCCGCGGCGGCCCAGCGCTGGTAGAAATCCACCAGCGGCCGCGTCTGCGCCAGGTACACCTCGAGGCGCTTGCGGACGGTCTCTTCCTTGTCGTCGTCGCGCTGCACCAGCGGCTCGCCGGTAGCGTCGTCGCGACCCTCGCTCCTGGGCGGGTTGAACTTGACGTGATAGGTCCGGCCCGAGGCGAGGTGCACGCGCCGGCCGCTCATCCGGGCGATGATGTCCTCAGGCGGCACGTCGATCTCGAGGACATAATCCACGCCGACACCCGCATCGCGCAGGGCCTCGGCCTGGGGGATGGTGCGGGGAAAACCGTCAAACAGGTATCCCTTGGCGCAATCGGGCGCCTTCAGGCGTTCCTTCACCAGGCTGATGATGATCTCGTCGGACACCAGCGACCCGGCGTCCATCACCTTCTTCGCCGCCAGGCCAAGCGGGGTGCCTGCCTTGATCGCGCCGCGCAGCATGTCGCCGGTGGAGATCTGGGGAATGCCGAAGTGCGCCGTGATGAATCCGGCCTGTGTGCCCTTGCCCGCACCGGGCGGACCAAGGAGGATGAGTCTCATGACGGCATTCTACGCACGGCCTCCAGGTCCCGGGGCGTGTCCACCCCCGGCGGAATGTCCCCGGCGTGGATCGCGACCGCGATGCGGTGGCCGTGCCACAGCACTCGCAGTTGCTCGAGCGCTTCGGTCTTCTCCTCCGGGCCGGGTGCCAGGCCCGGGAAACCCTGCAGGAATCCCATGCGATAGGCGTAGATGCCGGCGTGGCGGTACCAGGTGCCGCCCGCCTCGCGGGGATACGGAATCCGCGCGCGCGAGAAGTAGAGGGCGTAGCCGCTGGCATCGAGCACCACCTTGACCACGTTCGGGTTCTCGAGCGACGCGGCGTCGTCGATCGGGTGGCAGGCGGTGGAGACCGCCGCCTCGGCGTGACTGCCCAGCATGGCCGCGACCTCGCGCACCAGCTGCGGCGGGATCAGCGGCTCGTCGCCCTGGACGTTCACCACCACCTCGTCCGGACCCAGCCCCAGCGCGGCCGCGGCCTCGGCGACTCGGTCGGTGCCCGAGGGATGGTCGGCGCGCGTCATGATGGCGTGGTACCCCGCCCGTTCGACGGCGACCCGGATCCGGTCGTCGTCGGTGGCCACCGCCACCGTGGCCGCGCCGCTTTGCCGCGCGCGCTCGCAGACCCGCACCACCATCGGCCGGCCGCCGATGTCGGCCAGGGGCTTGCCGGGAAACCGGCTCGAGGCGAAGCGCGCCGGGACGATGACCGTGAACCTCAGGCGATTTCCTCTTCCGGCGGCAGTTTCCTCGCCTCCTCCTCCAGCATCACCGGAATGCCGTCCTTGACCGGGTAGCCGAGGCGGTCGGCCCTGCAGACCAACTCGCGTGCGTCCTTGCGATGCAGCAGCGGCCCCTTGCAGATCGGGCACACCAGGATTTCAAGCAGTCTTGGATCCACCGAGCTTCTCCAGGAGCCAGGGACCGAACGCGGGGTCCATCTGCGTGCGCACCGGGAACACCCAATGCTTCGGTCCGGCGAAGCGCTTGCATTTTACCGCGTCCTTTTCGGTCATCACGACCGGCGCCGCGTCGCCGAATTCGAGGTCCGCGGCGCTGAAGGGATGGTGGTCGGGAAAAGGATGCGGGACGATCTCCAGGCCAAGCGCCATCAGCTGCATGAAGAACCGGTTCGGGTCGCCGATGCCGGCGACCGCGTGCAGGCGCTGGCCCTTGAAGTCCGCCGCCGCGCGCTTGTCGCTCGCGTCGGTGAGCCGCACCAGCTCCGCGCCCTCCAGCTTCATGCCGAAGCCCTTCACCTTGGCGCCATGGCTGACCACCGCGTCCACCGAGGCCAGGCGCGACGCCGGCTCGCGCAGCGGCCCGGCCGGCAGCAGCAGGCCGTTGCCCAAGCCGCGCCCGTCCACGACGCAGATCTCGATGTCGCGCGCGAGCGCATAGTGCTGCAGGCCGTCGTCCAGGATGATGAGATCGCAATCCGGATGCTGCGCGCGCAGCGCCCGGCAGGCGGCGATGCGCTCCGGCGCCACCCATACTGGGCAACCGCTGCGGCGCGCAAGCAGCATCGGCTCGTCGCCCACCTCGGCCGGGTCCGAAGCGATGGTCGCCTCGCGCGGCGCCCCGCCCTTGGCGGCCATCGCGCCACCGTAGCCCCGGGACACGATACCGGGCTTGCGGCCGTTCTTCTTCAGGAACTCCGCGATCCACAGCACCAGCGGCGTCTTGCCGCTGCCGCCGGCGACCAGGTTGCCGACCACGATCACCGGCACGCCGGCGCGGTGGCGCGGCAGCAGGCGGGAGGCGTACAGGAGGCGGCGGACGGCGGCGACCGCGCCGTAGGCGAGGCTCGCCGGCCACAGCAGCCACTTCAGGGCGCCGGGGCGGTACCAGTGCTTCACGCCGGCGGCAGCGCTACTTCGTGGACTGCGTGGTGAAGGTGATCTGGGACAGCCCCGCCACCCGGGAGGCTTCCATGACGCGCACCACCGACTGGTGCGTGGCGCTGGCGTCGGCGCTGATGATCACCACCGGCTCGCGCAGGCCGGCGCCGGCCCTGCGCAGCTCCCCCGCGAGCTGCTCGACCGAGGTGAACGCGACCGGCGCCTTGTTGACGACGTACTGGCCCTGGGCGTTCACCAGCACCGACACCTCCCCGGGTCGCTCGAGCTGCCTCTCGGCGTCGGCGGTAGGCAGGTTGATCTGCAGTTCGGTGTACTTCGAATAGGTCGTGGTGACCATGAGGAAGATCAGGATCACCAGCATGACGTCGATCATCGGCACCAGGTTGATCTCCGGTTCTTCCCGGTGCCGGCCGCGCTGGAAGTTCATCGCCCCTCGGCGCGGTCGCCGTGGATGGTGTCCACCAGCTTCGCGGCCGCGATTTCCATGTCCACCACCAGCCCATCCACCTTGTTGCGGAAATGCCGGTAGAAGATGAGCGCCGGGATCGCGATCGCGATGCCGAAGGCCGCGTTGTAGAGCGCGATCGAGATGCCGTGCGCGAGCTGCTGCGGATTGGTGCCGCCGGTCGGGGACTGCGAGCCGAAGATCTCGATCATGCCGATCACCGTGCCGAACAGGCCCAGCAGCGGGGCCGCGGTCGCGATGGTGCCCAGCGTCGTCAGGAAGCGCTCCAGGTCGTGCGCCACGGCGCGGCCGGCCTCGTCGATGGCCTCCTTCATGACATGCCTGGGGCTGGCATGGTTGCGCAGGCCGGCGGCGAGCACTTCGCCCAGCGGCGAGTCCTTGGCCAGCTTTTCCACGATGTCGGGGGTGACGCCCTGGCGCTGGTAGACGCCCACCACCTGCTGGAGCAGGGTCGGCGGCACGATCTTTGCGGCGCGCAAGGTAATGGAGCGCTCGATGATCAGGGCAACGGCGATGACCGAAGCGAGGAGCAAGGGCCAGATCGGCCAGCCTGCGGCCTGGATGATGGCAAACAAGTTGATTTCCCAGTCGTTTCGGGTGCGCGCACTTTAGCCCCTGCACTGCGCTGCGGCAAGTTTCGCGGCGTCGCTTCGCGGCGTCGCCCGGATGGACGAGACGATATCCACAAAAGCTGTGAGTAAGGTTGTGGATATCCTTTTGACAGCGCCCCACTACAGGCAAGACAGGGCCGGAAAGTCGGGTGCGATTAATAATTCAGCACCAATTTCAGCTTATTCCTCAACAGGTTACGGATAAGAATCGGGCTTCGCGCAGAGTCTGCGCCCGGCGCGGGGGCAGCGCGCCGCGAGTGTGGATTAGTAGTATCGTCCGCGCAGCCCATGGAGCCCGCCCAGCCGAACGAGATTGCGCAGGGAAATGCGCCCATCCTGAGCGTTTCGCAGCTCGTTCGCAGCGCGCGCGACCTGCTCGAGCATCGCTTTCCGTTGCAGTGGATCGGGGGCGAGATCTCCAACCTGCGCCCGGCCGCCTCCGGGCACCTGTACTTCGTGCTCAAGGACGAGCAGGCGCAGGTGGACTGCGTCATGTTCCGCAGCCGCGCCGCCGCGCTGGGCTGGGAGCCGAAGGACGGCCTGAAAGTCGAGGCGCGCGCGCTGGTGACCCTGTACGAGCCGCGCGGCCGCTTCCAGCTCACCGTCGAAGCCATGCGCCGGGCGGGCCTCGGGCCCCTGAACGAGCGCTTCCTGAAGCTGAAGGCGAAGCTGCAAGCCGAAGGCCTGTTCGACCTCGGCCGCAAGCGCGACATCCCCGCGCATCCGAAGCGGATCGGCGTCGTCACGTCGCTCGCCGCCGCCGCGCTGCGGGATGTGCTGACGACATTGCGGCGCCGCAATCCATCCATCCCGGTCATCGTCTATCCGGTACCGGTGCAGGGCGACGGCGCGGCGGCGAAGATCGCTCAGATGCTCGCCACCGCGAGCGAGCGGGCCGAATGCGACGTGCTGCTGCTGGTGCGCGGCGGCGGCTCGATCGAGGACCTGTGGCCGTTCAACGAGGAAGCGGTGGCGCGCGCGATCCGCGCCTGCGCCATCCCTGTGGTGGCCGGCGTGGGCCACGAAACCGACTTCACCATCGCCGACTTCGCCGCCGACCAGCGCGCGCCCACGCCCACCGCGGCGGCCGAGATGGTGAGCCCGCCGCGCGCCGAGCTGCTGGCGCGTGTGGCGGAGCTGGGCTGGCGCGCGACGCGCGAGGCGCGGCGGCGCATCGAGTACGCCGTGCAGGCGGTGGATTCCCTGGCGCGGCGGCTGGTGCATCCGGCGGAGAAGCTGCGCGGCTCACGGCAGCTGGTGGGCCAGCTCGCGGCCCGGCTCGCTTCGCTGATGGGGCACCAGATCGAGCTGCAGCGCTACCGGCTGCGCGACGCGCCGCAGCGCCTGTCCTCGCTGCTGGCGCGGCGGCTGGAGACC
>JALHLN010000066.1 GCA_022844545.1 Burkholderiales bacterium
GCCGCAAGGCTGACGGCGTTGAGGAAGTTGTTGAGCAGCTTGGTGGCGTGGCCGGCGCCGCTCGCGCCCATGTAGACAACCTTGCCGGCAAAGGCCGCGAACAGGTCCTTCAGGCTGTCCACCGCTGCCTTCTCGCCGCCCACCATGAGGGTGAGCGTGCCCTTCTCGGCGGCCGCGGCGCCGCCCGAGATGCCGGCATCGACGTACGTCGCGCCACGTTCGGCGAAGCGCCCGGCGAGCCGGATGGTCGAACCGGGGGCCGCGGTGCTGAGGTCCACGATCACCTGGCCCTTGCGGGCGTGCTCGAGCAGGCCGCCCTTGCCCTCGGTGACCGCCTCGACGACGCGACTGTCGGGCAGCGACAGCAGGACCGTGTCCGCCCTTCGCGCAACCTCCTCGAGCGACCCGGCCGGGATCGCGCCGCAAGCCTGCGCGCGCGCAGGGTCGGTGTCGAAACCGGCGACGACGCTGCCCGCGCCGACCAGGCGGCGCGTGATGCGCCCGCCCATGTTGCCCAGGCCGACGAAGCCGACGGGCCCCTTGTTCACGGCGCGATCCTCGCTTTCCACCTATTGGAACATCTGCCGCGAAAGGGTTGCAGGCTGGCCGGTGCGCTCGAGGTGGGCGAGCCGCCTCAGGCCGGGGCCGACGTGCGCCTGGCAAGACCCTGTGCCGCCCGCCGGCTGTCGCCGAGCGCGAGCAGCCGCTCCCGGTCCTCCGGGCGCACGCGGTTGTAGCGCTCGCGCCAGCCGGGATCCGGCTTCCAGGCGAACGGCGAGCGCACGGTGGTGCGCGGCGCGGTCGCGCTCTGCAGCAGCCGCAGCGCGATCTCGACGGTGCGCGTCTGCATGTCCGGGTTCCACGGATGGCCGCAGGGATTGCCGAGCGGGAAATCCGAGAACACGAAGCGGGGCGTGCCGCAGTGCTCGACGATGTCCAGCGCCGAGCCGATCATCACCGTCGGGATGCCGTTCGCTTCCAGGTGCCGGGCGACCAGACTCACGGTCTGGTGGCACACCGGTCACAGGGCGGTGAGCAGCGCCGCGTCGGCCTTGTCCTCGCGCAGGCGCCGCAGCAGTTCCGGGGCGTCCTGGTCGATCGTCTTGGCGTGGCTGTAGTCGGTGGGCGCGCGGTGAAAGCGCCGCGCCAGCCCGCCGACGACGCCCCGGGATACCAGCCGGCGCATGGCGTCGATCGGCAGGAAGGTCTCGCGGTCGTCGGTGTGCGTGGATTCCTTGTCCCAGGCGAGGTCGGTGTCGAAGCGCGCCGGCGCGGCGTCCACATTGCAGGACCAGACCCGCCGCCGGCCGTGCGCGTCGCGGCTCGACTCGTCCGGCGGCCCGGCGGTCGCAATCAGCGCCACGTTCAGTTCGGCCAGCGGTTTGGGCAGCGGCGCGAAGGGCACCTCGTCGAAACGCGCCCAGACGTAGTCTTTGTCGTAGCCGAGCGCGCGGTAGTAGTTCCGCGTGCGCTCCATGTAGGGAACGGGCGCGGCGTCTGCATCGTTGTTCATGGGATTCTTCCTTGTGGGCGTGTAGCGGAAATCCAAGCCACCTTCTTCCCGGTGCCCGACGATATCGCCGGGCCGGGAAGCGGTCAATCGCGCGGCCTCCGAAGAAGCTCTCCGCCCTCGATGCCGGTTCGACCCCCGAGAACGCGCCGGCGCGATCCCGATGCGCCGGGGTCAAGGAGAGCCGGAACCCTGTTCCGCCGCGGCCTTCATGCGCGTGGGCGCGCCGCGCAGCGGCGTTCCCTGCACGCGAGCGGGCGCCGCGCGCGTGCCCGAGCCGCGCTGCGGCACGGCGGGAACCCCGAAGCCCTGCTGATAGGCGGCGCGCACGATGAGCGTGAATTTCCAGAACGCGCCTCCGGCGATCGCCGCCGCTCCGGCCACGCCGAGATAGACCTGCAGCAGCGCCGGGTTGACGAGCGCGAGCACGAACATCAGCGCCGGCACCGCGTGCCCGACGATGTGCAGGGCGAGGCTGTTGTCGCCGATGACGCGGCGCGCGAGCGGCACGATGCCCTCCGCCTGCGCCGTGTTGCGATAGGCGATCCAGAGCGCGGCGTTGATGGCGACGAGCGCCAATCCGGCCAGCGGCACGAGGACGCCGGGCTGGCCGAGCCCGCTGAACCGGGCGAGCAGCAGCGCCAGCAGGCCCATGCCCTCGAGCAGGCCGGTGGCCAGCAGCATCCACGGCATCAGCGGCACGCGCCAGGCCGGAACGCCGCGCGCGCGATGCAGGATCTTCGCCTGGCACCAGAGGAAGACGAGCGCCGTCGCCCCGCCGAGCAGCGAAAGGATCGCGCTCGGCCACAGCAGATTGGCAAGTACGAGCGGATAGAACACGGCAACCGCGTAAAGCTCGCGCGTCATCCAGCTCGTCTGCGGGCGCGCGACGGCGCGCCAGAAGCGCAGCTTGCGTCCGATCTTCAGGAACACGCAGAACAGCCCGATCGCCATGATGCCCGCGGCCACGAAGTGCAGCGCCGGGATCCTGTCGGGATGGACGGCGCCGGCGAGCGAGGCGAGATAGGCCATCACGGCGAAACCCGCGGCGATTCCGCCGAAGATCCAGTTCATCGCCGCGCGCCAGTCCCACAGCGTCTGGAGCGGCCCCACCAGCGGATGGGCGGGATCGCAGAGGCGCTCCTCGTCGAGCTCGGCCGAGCCGCCGGGGCGGCCCGGAATCGCCGGCGTCGTGTAGAGATACTTGATCTGCGGATCGGTGCCAAGCTCGGCATTGAGTTGAAAATGCGGGCCGGCGATGAGCTGCGAGACGTTGCTTTCGGGATCCCTGAAATCGCCGAACTGGATCGCGCTCGAGATGCAGGCAGCGGCGCAGGCGGGCGTCGCTTCGGGATCGACGCCGGGCTTGAGGCCCTGCTTGAGGCCCTCGTCCACGCGATCCTTGCAGAACGTGCATTTCTGCGCGACGCCGAGGCGCTCGTCGTGACGGACCGCTTCCTCCTGCTTCGTCGCCTCGCCGTAATACCAGCGCATGTCGTGCGCGATCGTGCGCGCCTGATAGGGGCATGACACCGCGCAATAGGCGCAGCCGATGCACACATCGTAATCCTGGACGACGAGCCCGTCCTCGCGCTGCCAGGTGGCGCCGGTCGGGCACACCGGCACGCAGGGCGGCTCGGCGCAATGCTGGCAGCCGGTGACGAGAAAGAAGCGCTCGACGGAGGGATACTCGCCCAGCTCGACGTCGACGACCCTGCGCCACTGCACGCCCGGAAGCGTGTCGTTCGCGTGCTTGCACGCGATCGTGCAGGTCTGGCAGCCGACGCAGCGGTTGACGTCGATGACCATGCCCCAGCGGGGGGTGTGGGCCTCTTGCCGGCCTGGCGCGGAGGGGACCATCACGCCGTCGCCGGCCTGCCGTGCTTCGCCCGGTCGCTCGCCTTGTAGAGCTTCACGCGCATCAAGTCGGCGCCGCTGCCGGTGCCGTCGGTGAGCTTGAGCGAGATGTCGGTGACCGAGTTCAGGCTCGGCAGGTGCAGATCCCTGGCAAACGGCGTCTTCCAGTGGTCGAACTGGCCGATCATCAGCACGCAATCGGGACGGATGCCCTCGCGCAGCACGGCCTTGCCCTCGGTGATGCCGGTGACCGATTCGATGACGACATCCTCGCCCTCGGCGATGCCCATCTGCTTCGCGGTCCTGCGGTTGACGATGACGCCCTTGTGGCCCGCGATGTTGTTGGCCACTTCGTTGATCAGCGGAATGCCGACATTGGCGCCCCACGCGTACTGGAACGAGCGCGCGGTCATCGCCCAGAGCGGGTATTCGGCGGGATCGCGGCCGAACTCCCTTGCGTAGTTGAGCCAGATGTCGGGGAAGCGCTCGTAAGTCGGCAGGAACTCGTACTCCCTGAGCTGCTTTTCCCACCAATCGATGCCGGCTTCCTTGAAGCGGTGCGCGAGCTCCTGGCCGTGGCGCGTGAGCCGCTCCTGATAGGGCAGCTCGAAGCGGAGGTTCTGCTTCTCCATCACCGGATAGAGATACCAGTCGATCTGCGGGAACGGCGCCAGCATGTAGCCGTGCTCCCGGAACCATTCGAGGTCGTGCACCTCCTTGCCTTGCGAGAGCTCGTGCGACGCGGCCTTGCACACCGCGTCCCACACTTGCGTGCTCGTCGGAGGCGTCGACGGGTCGAGCGCATAGTTGAAGGCGCCGGCGCGACCAGCCAGCGACATGCCGGCGGCGCCCTTGTTGATCGCCCCGACATACTGCTCGAGGATGCCCGCCTGCTTCGCGAGCTCGGTCGCGATGTCGGTCATGTCACGCGTGTTGGCGACCGGCTCGAGCGGCTTCGCGCGCAGCGCCCAACCCTCGTGGCGCCAGAAATTCTGGTTGAACTTCGTGCCGCCGATGCGAATGAGCTGCAGCGATTCGAGATCGGTCGATTCGGGCAGCAGCACGTCGGCGAAGTGGTTGGTCTCGTCGTCGGTGTAGGCGAAGGCGACGATGAACGGGAACTTCGCGAGCTGCTTCGCCACCTCGGGCGCGTTCCACGACGAGATCGCGGGGTTGGTGCGATAGCAGAACCAGATGTCGGGCGGCTCGATCCTCGGCAAGCCCTTGGGCTGAGTCTTGAGGAACAGCCACGGCAGATGCGCGGGGCCGAGCGCCGGCGACCATGGCGAATCGGAGACGAGCGGGATCAGGGTCTTGTAGGCGTTGCGGATATTTGGCTGGCGCATCCAATCGGTCGCCGAGGTGGGGTTGAACTGGTAGCGCATGAAGCCGTCGGGCCCCGGCAGCGCCGACCCCACGCGCGGATTGGCCGGGCGAACGAGCTTCACGGCCGTGCCCAGAATGCCGCCCGGAACCTCGAGCGCGCCCACCAGCACCGCCATCATCTTCTGCGCCCAGCAGCAATGGTAGGCGCCCCAGCCATTGGCGATGCCTTTGCCGACCAGCACGGCGACCGGGCGGAAGGGCAAGGTGTGGCCCTCGATGTCGATCGTCTCGCCGATGCAGGCGTGAGCGAGGAACTCGTCGGCGATGCGCCGGATGCTCTCGGCCGGCACGCCGCATTCCTCGGCGGCCCAGTCCGGCGTATAGGGCTGCATGTGCTCGAGCAGCTTCTGGAACGACGGCTTGGCCTTGCACGAATCGTGCGTCCACTGCCGCTGATCGGGGCCGATCTCGATGCCCGAGAGCGTGAACTCGCCCTCCATCGCCGGCCGCTTGATCCCGGCGTCGAACGGCTTCGCGGTGTTGTCGGCGAGATCGAAGACCAGCGGCTTCCCGGTGGCGGGATCGCGCAGGAACCAGCCGTTTGGCCCCACGAGATAGGGCGAGTTGGTGCGCTCCGCCAGGAACGGCACGTCGCACACCTCGCGCCAGTTCCGCTCGTGGATGATGCGGTGGATGAGGCCGAACAGGAACGCGGCGTCGGTCTTGGGCTTGATCGGGACCCACTCCGACGAGACGGCGCCCGTAATCGACATGTGCGGCTCGACCTGGATGCGCCTGGCGCCGCGCACGCGCGCATCCGCTTCGCGCCAGATGCCGACGACGCCGTGCGAGGCCTCGATGTTGGCGCCGCAATTGATGACGAAGTTCGTGTAGGGCGTGTCGGGCGAGACGATGAACGCGCGGTGCCAGAACTCGCCGTAGAGATGCTCCGAGTGGTAGCACTTCACGCCCTGCCCGGCGCCGAAGCCCTGGTCGACCGGACCCCACGCGGCCAGGAACGCCGGCCACGAGCCCATGTACTGCACCGGCGTGCCGCCGCCGCCGGTGGTCACCGCGAAGCGCGGGAAACCGTGCTCGTCTTCGAGGCCGGCGGCGCGGATCTCGCGCAGTTTCCCGCCGACCATGTCGAAGGCCTCGTCCCACGAGATCGGCACGAAGCCCGGATCCTGGTCGCGGCCCTTTTTCGGGTTGGTCCGCTTCATCGGGCTCTGGACGCGGTTCGGGTTGTAGGTCTTCTGGATCAGCCCATAGGCCTTGACGCAGACGCGCCCGCCGGCCGGATGCTCCTTGCGGATGTCCCAGTTCGATTCGATGCGCGTGGCGACGCCGTTCTCGACCTCGACCTTGAAGAAATCAGGCCCCGCCACGCACTGGTAGCAGTACATGGGGACGGTCTTCTTCGCGGATGTCCGCTGCGCCATCGCCTGTCTCCTAATCCGTCAACCCTTCGCCGCCTTCACCTTGTCGGCCTTGCGCTTCAGGCGCTCGCCCTGCTTGGCCTTGTCGACGACGAAGCGGATGTGCGTCGACTTGCCGACAAGGTCGATGTCGTCCTTCACCTCGATCTCGAACACGACCCTCGGCAGCGCGAGCTCGACGACCTTCGCCGTGACGGCGATCGTCTGCCCGACCATCGTCGGCCCCAGATGATCGATCTCGATGCGCGCGCCCACCGAATCCTCCCCGGCGTCGTGGTGCTGCAGGAGAAGATTGCGGCAGGTGTGCTCGATGTCGAGGCACATGCGCGGCGTCGCATAGACGCGCAGTTCATCGCCCATGAACGCGATCGTGCGGTCGCGGTCGATGAGCATGTTCTCGGTGTGCGTGGTGCCGGCCTTGAGCGAGTCCTTCATGGCGTCTTCTCCTGTTCGTTCATCACCTCGGGGCCGGGGCTCGTGCCTCACTGCCCCCGCTTGGCCGGGTCGCGGTACTGCTTCCTGATCTCCGTCTTCAGAATCTTCCCCATGGCGCTCTTCGGCAGCGCGGGCAGGAACACCATCTGGCGCGGCACCTTGTAGCCGCCGATGCGCTCGCGGCAATGCCCGATCAGCTGCTCTTGCGTGAGCGATTTTCCCGGCCGCATGACGATCGCGGCGAACAGCGACTCGCCGTATTTCTCGTCCGGCACGCCGAGCACGGCGCACTCGGCCACGTCCGGGTGCTGGTAGATCGCCTGCTCCACCTCGATAGTGTAGACGTTCTCGCCGCCGGTGATCACCATGTCCTTCTTGCGGTCGAGCAGGTAGAGGAATCCTTCCCCGTCCACACGGCCGACGTCGCCGGTGTGGAACCAGCCCTCCCGGATCGCGGCGGCGGTGGCCTCCGGCAGGTTGAGGTAGCCCGCGGTGACGTTCGGCGCGCGCACCACGACCTCGCCGATTTCCCCGGTCGCGACTTCGCGGCCCGCATCGTCGAGGATGCGCATGTCGACGCCCGTCACCGGCCGGCCGACGGACCTGAGCCGCGTGGCGTCGCCGGAGGCGAGCGCGCGCCGGTGCTCGGCGAAATCCAGGCAGGTGAGGATGGGCGAGGTTTCGGTCAGTCCGTAGCCCTGCACCACCTGCGCCCCCGGAAAGGCCTCGATCGTGCGCGCGATCCATTCCGGCGCCATCGGCGCGCTGCCGTAGAGCAGGAAGCGCAAGCGCCGCAGATCGAAGTCCGCCGGGCGCAGTTCCTGCAGCGTCATGATGATCGCCGTCGGCGAAACCATGGTTGCGGTGACGCCCAGCTCCGCGATCGCGGTGAGGAAGCCGCGCGCGGAGAACTGCGGCAGGTACGCATGCGAGCCGCCCAGCAGCGTGTAACCGGTTCCCAGCAGATCCGCCGAATGGAACATCGGCGCCACATGCAGGTAGGTGTCGCTGCCGCGGTAGCCGTATTCCATGGCGCATTGCATGCCGTTGGATACCACGTTGAAGTGCGTGAGGCGGACGCCCTTGGCGCGGCCCGTGGTGCCGCCGGTGTAGAGCAGGATCGCCTCGTCCTCCTCGGCGCAGTCGACGGGCTGCGCCGGCCGCGCCGCAGCGAGGCGGCGTTCGTAGTCCGCAGGCGCGAGCGAAAACGCGGTCCCGGCGAACGGGGCGATTTCCCGGTGATCGAGCAGCGGCAGGAAGGGCTCGTCGACCGCCAGTGCCTTGACGCCGGCATCGCGCAGAATGAACGCGATCTCGGGCGGCGCGAGGCGGATGTTCACCGGCACGGGAATCGCGCCCATCCAGTAGCCCGCATGCAGCAGTTCGCAGTGCCGGAAGGTATTGCGCGCAAGGATGCCGAAGCGCTCGCCACGACGCACGCCGATCGCCTGCAGCACGCCTGCGGCGCGGCGGGCCCGCTCGAGGTGTTCGCGCCAGGTCCAGGTGCCCTCCGGGTCGACGATCGCCGGGCGCGCGCCGTACAGCCGCAGGCAGCGGTCGAGGGCGGTGCCGAGCGTCAGCACGGCGCCTCCAGCGTCGGCGGTGTCTCGCCCTTCGGCATGATGAAGCAGCAGGCCTTCTCGCCGAGCACCGGGTCGGGCAGCGGAACGATTGCCGCCTGCATCACCTCCGGATGGGCATCGAGCAGATCCTCGACATCGCGCGGGTTGTACTTCACGCCGCCGCGGTTGACCACGTCCTTGATGCGGCCGGTGATGCGCACGTTGCCGGCGGCGTCCTGCGTCGCCAGGTCGCCGCTGCGGAACCAGCCCTCCGCGGTGAAGGCATTCGCGTTCGCCTCGGCGTTGTCGTAGTAGCCCGGGAACAACAGGCTGCCGCGCAGCTCGCGGTACCAGGCTTCAGCGTTCTGCATGGTCGGGGCGCCGGCGAGGGTTTGCCCGGTTCCGGCGTGCGGCGGGCTTCGGTTGCGCGCGCGAGACGCCCTCCAGCAGCAGCTGCGCGAAGGCGCCGGAGATGCGTTCGAGCGGCGCCTCCGGTTCGCGCCCATACCAGGCCGCCGCGGCGTTGCACATGCCGATGGCGGCGAGCGCCGCCATGCGGCAGTCGAGACCGCGGCGGAACTCGCCGCGCCGGGCGCCCTCCTTCAGCACCTGCTCGACGATGCGCTCGTAGCGCCGTGCGTGCCGGCCGATGCGGCGGCGGCTCGCATCCGGCAGGTGGCGGCGCTCGCGCAGGAACACGCGCACGAAGTCCGCACGGTCGCGCAGCGGTTCGAGGTGCTCGCGCAGCAGCGCGGCGAGCTTGTGCGCCGCGTCGCCGGGGCCGCGCTGGATCGCGGCCGCGCGGGTCATGTAGCCCTCGGCGCCGTCCAGGCACACCGCCTCGAGCGCGGCCTCCTTGGTGGGGATGTAGTAGTACAGGCTCGCCTGCCGGATGCCGAGCACCTCGGCGATGTCCTGCGTGGTGGCGTTGTGGTAGCCGCGCTCGGCGAACACCTTCGCGGCCGCCGCCCGGATCTCGGCGGCGCGGCGCTTCGGGGCAACAGGGACTCGGGCGGCGCGTCGCGGCATGGCGGTGTATTCTATAGGCTTATAGAAACGAAACGCCAGCCGCGCCCCGGAGATTCGCCATGCCGATACAAGCCAACGGACGTCCCCCCTTCCGCGCCGACCACATCGGCAGCCTGCTGCGCCCGCAGAAGCTGCGGCAGGCGTTCCGCGCCCATGCCGCGAAGGAGATCACGGACGATGCTTTCCGCGCCGCACAAGACGCGGCCATCCGCGACGTCGTGAAGCTGCAGGAGGAATGCGGGCTGCAGGTCGTGACCGACGGCGAGTTCCGCCGCATCTCGTACTGGGAGAAGTTCGTGCGCCTGACCCGCGGCCTGGTGGTGAAGGAGGCGGTGTTCAAGTTCCACGACGAGCACGGCCACGAGAGCGACTTCACCGCGCCGTACGCCGAGGCGAAGGTCGGCCGCAGCGAGCCGATCACGCTGGATGAGTACGCATTTGCCTCGAAGCTGACCGGGTTGACGCAGAAGATCACCATGCCGGCGCCTTCCACCATGCACCTGTACCGCTTCACGGACTGGGGGGCGAAGACGGCGTACGCCGACCCGCGCGAGTTCTTCCGCGACCTCGGCAAGGTCTACCAGGGCGAGATCGCGGACCTGCACCAGGCGGGTTGCCGCTACGTGCAGCTCGACGAGGTGGCGCTCGCCATGCTGTGCGACCCGGCCGCGCAGGCGAAGGTGCGCGCCGCGGGCGGCAACCCCGACGAGCTGGTCGACCTGTACGTCGACGCGATCAACGAGGCGGTGAAGGGCAAGCCGGCGGACATGGTGGTCGGCGTGCACATGTGCCGCGGCAACTACAAGGGCATGTACCTCTCGGAAGGCGGCTACACGTCGATCGCCGAGCGGCTCTTCAACCGCGCCGACGTCAACCATTTCCTGCTCGAGTTCGACACCCCGCGCGCCGGCGATTTCGCGCCGCTCGCGATGATGCCCAGGACCAAGGGCGTGGTGCTCGGCATGGTGAGCTCCAAGGTGCCGCAGCTGGAATCGATCGACGCGCTGCAGCGCCGCGCCGCCGAGGCGGCGAAGTACATCGACCCTTCGCAGTGCGCGATCAGCCCGCAGTGCGGCTTCGCCAGCACCATGGGCGGCAACCCGGTCACCGAGGCCGACGAGCGCGCCAAGCTGAGGCTGTGCGTCGAGGCGGCAGGCGTGATCTGGGGCTGAGGTGGCCGACGCCGGGCGCAGCGACCAGGCCGCCGGATGGCGGCGCCAGGCCCGCGCGCCTATAATCGCGCGATGGCTACTGCGGCTCCGCGTGCAAACGCGACTTCACAGGTCCTTAGGGCGGCAGACCGGGCGACGCCGGATCTGCCCACGGGCGAGTCGACACCTGAATCAAGAATGTCTCTGGTTTGGGAACTGACCCTGCAATGCCTTGCCATGCAGGGAGGCGGCCGGGTTGAGCCCCGACTTCAAAGATCTGCTGTCCGAATTCAACGCCCACGGCGTTGAATACCTGGTCGTCGGCGCCTACGCCCTGGCGGCGCACGGCAGGGTCAGGGCAACAGGCGATCTCGATGTCTGGGTGCGGCCCGAGCCGGCCAACGCGAAGCGCGTCCTCGCTGCCTTGTTGAAATTCGGCGCGCCGCTGCAGGACCTCACCGAGCAGGATCTGAGCACTCCCGGAATCGTCTACCAGGTCGGCGTCGCTCCGCTTCGGATCGATGTGCTCACGGGGATCGACGCGGTTGAATTCGAGGAGGCATGGCGAGAGCGCGTCCGCAGCCGGTTTGCGGACCAGCCCGTCGGCGTACTTTCGGCTGCGCACCTTATCCGCAACAAGCGCGCGGTCGGCCGGGCGCGGCAAAATGTAACCGATCGTGCACATTTGCCGCCCCCCCGCCCCCCGGCAAGGTCAGCCCTTGACCCTCCAATGGTGGCAGACTTGAGACTGCCGCCATGAACATGCCAACCAGCATCCAGATCCGCCTGCCCATCGAGGGCATGACCTGCTCTTCCTGCGTGGCGCGGGTGGAGAAGGCCCTGGCGAAAGTGCCCGGCGTGAGCCGCGCCGAAGTCAATCTTGCCACCGAGATGGCGGATGTCGCGCTGGCGCCGGGGGCCGATCCCGAAACCCTGGTCGCGGCGGTGCGCAAGGCCGGGTACGAGACGCACCTTCCGGTCGCGAAGGAACCGGAGCGGCCTGCGGGCCCGGACCAAAGCTGGTGGCCAGTCGCGATTTCCGCGCTCCTCACCGTGCCCCTGGTGGTGCCGATGGTGGTGGAGCCCTTCGGCCTGCACTGGGGGCTGCCGGGCTGGGTGCAGCTCCTGCTCGCCACACCAGTGCAGTTCGTGTTCGGCGCGCGCTTCTACCGCGCCGGCTGGAAAGCGCTCCTCGCGCGCACCGGCAACATGGACCTGCTGGTCGCCCTGGGCACCAGCGCCGCGTACGGGCTGTCGATCTACATGCTGGTGGAGCATTGGGAGCACGACATGCTCCACCTGTATTTCGAGGCCGGCGCCGCCGTCATCACGCTGGTGCTGCTGGGCAAGTGGCTGGAAGGGAGAGCCAAGCGCCAGACCACGGAGGCCATCCGCGCCCTGCAGGCGCTGCGGCCGGACCGGGCGCGCGTGCGTCGCGACGGCACGGAGGTGGAGCTGCCGCTGGAGGCGCTCGCGGTCGGCGACCTCGTCGTGGTGCGCCCGGCCGAGCGCATCGCCGCCGACGGCGAAGTCCTCGAGGGCGATACACACGTGGATGAATCCCTCATCACCGGTGAATCGCTGCCGGTGGCCAAGGGGCCGGGTGGGCGCGTCACCGGCGGCTCGGTGAACGGCGAAGGCCTGATCGTCGTGCGCGCCACCGCCGTCGGCACGCAATCGGTGCTGGCGCGGATCATCGAGCTGGTCGAGTCCGCGCAGGCGAAGAAGGCGCCGATCCAGCGCCTGGTGGACAAGGTGAGCGCGGTGTTCGTGCCGGTGGTGCTGGTGCTCGCCCTGCTGACGCTCCTCGGCTGGGGCCTCTTCACCGGCCAGTGGGAGCAGGCGGTGCTCAACGCCGTGGCGGTGCTGGTGATCGCCTGCCCCTGCGCGCTGGGCCTGGCGACGCCCGCGGCGGTGATGGCCGGCACCGGCGTCGCGGCGAAGCACGGCGTGCTCATCAAGGACGCGGAGGCGCTGGAGATCGCGCACGGCGTGCGCGTGATCGCCTTCGACAAGACCGGCACGCTGACCGTGGGCAAGCCCACGCTTGTCGCGCTGGAGGCGGTTGACGGCGATCGCGCCGCGGCGCTGGCACTCGCCGCGGCGGTCCAGTCGGGCAGCGAGCACCCGCTCGCCAAGGCGGTGCTCGCGGCCGCCGCCCGGGAAGCGGTCGCGGTGCCGGCGGCAGAAGGCCTCAAGGTCTCGGCGGGTCGGGGCATCGAAGCGAGGGTCGGCGGCCGCCGGCTCGCGATCGGCTCCAGCCGGTGGATGCGCGAACT
Organism: Burkholderiales bacterium; assembly: GCA_022844545.1. Classification (GTDB taxonomy): domain Bacteria; phylum Pseudomonadota; class Gammaproteobacteria; order Burkholderiales; family SG8-39; genus RBG-16-66-20. The sequence continues at coordinate 12,589 of JALHLN010000066.1, forward strand.
GGGGGTGGACACGGCTGCGCTGGAGTCGCAACGCGAGCACACCGAGCGGCAGGGCCAGACCGTGTCCTGGCTCGCCGAGCTGTCCGGATCGCCTCGGGTCCTGGCGCTGCTGGGCATCGGCGACGAATTGAAGCCCGAAGCCACCGAGGCGATCGCGGAGCTGGCGCGCCAGGGCATCGAAATCGTGATGCTCACCGGCGACAGCCGCGCGGTCGCGGAATCGATCGCCGCGCGCGTGGGCATTCGCCAGGTGCGCGCCGAGATCCTGCCCGGAGACAAGGCGAGCGTGATGCAGGAACTGCGCCAGGCGCACGGCGTGGTGGCGATGGTGGGCGACGGCATCAACGACGCGCCCGCCCTGGCCGCCGCCGACATCGGATTCGCCATGGGCTCGGGAACGGATGCGGCGATGCACGCCGCCGGCGTGACGCTGATGCGCGGCGACCCGCGGCTGGTGGCCGCCGCGATCGGTATTTCCCGGCGCACCTACGCCAAGATCCGCCAGAACCTGTTCTGGGCGTTCTTCTACAACGTGGTCGGCATCCCGCTCGCGGCTCTGGGTTTCCTGAGCCCGGTGATCGCGGGCGCCGCGATGGCCTTCAGCAGCGTGAGCGTGGTGACCAACGCGCTGCTGCTCAGGCGCTGGAAGCCCGGAAACTGAGACGAAGGAGGCGCAACGATGGGAAAAACCGACGCATTCCTGGAGCACGCCGACGCCATCGAGCGCGGCCTGCTCGACATCGGCCGCGCCGCGAAAGCGAGCGGCGTATCGGTCAAGATGGTCAGGCACTACGAGGCCATCGGGCTGCTGAAGAAGGTGGCGCGGACCTACGCCAACTACCGCGTCTACACCATGAACGACGTGCACACGCTGCGCTTCATCAAGCGCGCGCGCACCCTGGGCTTCGCCATCGACGACATCCGGGAGCTGCTCGCGCTGTGGCAGAACAAGTCGCGCTCCAGCGCGGCGGTGAAGAAGGTCGCCGGCACCCACCTGGCGTCGTTACGGCAAAAGATCACCGAGATGAAGGCTATGGTGGCGACCCTGGAGCATCTGACCCACCACTGCCACGGGGACCACCGGCCGGATTGCCCGATTCTGGATGACCTGGCGGGGGCGCGGAAGGCGGGCGCCTGACGGGCTGAGCCAGGGAACCTCCTTGGCGAACCCATGTCATAATCGCCGCGTGCTTCACAACTTCAAGATCATCGTCCTCCTGCTCCTGGTCGCGCTGGTTCCGGCGCGCGCCATCGGGTCGGTGACGATCAGCATCTGCGCCTCCGGGCAGGAGCAGGCCGTCGCGCTCCACCATGCCGAAGCCGGAGACCATCGGATGCACGCAGGGATGCACGCAGGGATGCATACCGGCGATGCCGGGCAGGGCCACCACAACAAGCAGCCGCCGGGCGAAGGCAGCAGCCACGCGTGCAGCTTCTGCGCCGCCCATTGCGCGGGCATCGCGTTTGCGGCGCCGACCGATCTTTCCCGTATCGCGCCCGCTGCGGGCGGCGACCGCATTCCGTTTGGATCCTGGTCCGAGCCCGGCTACTACCCGGACCACCTCGACCGCCCTCCGCTCGTCTCCTGAAGTTCTGACAGCCTAGCGGGGCCGCTGCCAAGGCCGCCGCGTGCGCACGCGAACTGCGTTTGCGCCTCAGTATGAACAGAGGGAGCCATGTACAAGAGAACTGCTATTGCGCTGGCGGTTGCGTTCGCCGGCACTGCCGCCGCGCAGGGAACCGCGCGGCCCGATCCCGCCGATCCGAAAGCGGCCGCGCCGTCGCGCGCCGCCTATGAATCCGCGTTCAAGGACTATCGGCCGCATACCGACCCGGAAGTCGGGCGCTGGCGCGAATCGAACGAAGAGATGGGCCGGCTGAAAGGACATATCGGCCATGTACCGGGCTCCGTTCCGCCCGCCGCTTCACCGGCGCCGAAACCCGGCCCCGCCGGCCAGGGAGGCCGCCAATGAGGAACCTGGCCATAGCGATGACGGCGCTGCTTGCCGGCGGCTGCGTCAGCTTCACGCCCGACGGGGGCTTTGGCACTGTCGGCGAGGCGGTGAAGTCCCGGTCGGGAAGCGAAGCCGTCTGGGTCCGGTCGGAAACGGAAGGCGATTCCGTGCGCAGCCGCGTGCGCGAGCTGCTCGCGCAGCCGCTGACCGCGGAAAGCGCGACGCAGATCGCGCTGCTCAACAATCCGGGCCTGCAGGCGAGCTACGCCGAGATGGGTATCGCGGAGGCCGACCTGGTGCAGGCGAGCCGCTGGAGCGGGCCGAAGTTCTCCTTCGGACGCGCGCGCCGCGGCAACGAGATCGAGTACGAGCGCAGCGTGTTCTTCGACCTGCTCGGGCTGGTGACCAT
>JALHLN010000067.1 GCA_022844545.1 Burkholderiales bacterium
ATGGCGCGCTGCAGGTACTCGAACTGGCCGCTCCAGGTGGCGTAGTAGCCCGGCGGGAACCGGACCTGCTCCTGCACCGCCTTCCGGGCGTCGGCGACGTAGCCGCCGATGTCGCGGTCACGGATGTCGACGAAGATGTAGGTGGACAGGAGCGCGTTCTCGGTGCGGATGGCGGGCGGCCCCGTGACCACTTTCAGCCTGGCGAGCTGCCCGAGCGGAATCATGGCCTTGCCCGTCGCCGGGACCAGCACCTGCGAGGCGATCTGCTGCGGGTCGCCGCGCAGTTCGCGGGGATAACGCACCGATACGCCGAATCGCTCGCGCCCCTCGACCGTCGTCGTCACCCTCTCGCCGCCCAGAGCGGTCATCACCACGTCCTGCAGGTCGCCGGTCGTCAGTCCATAGCGGGCAAGCGCCGCCGCATCCGGCTCGAGATCCAGGTAGTACCCACCCGTGATGCGCTCGGCATAAGCGCTCGTGGTGCCGCGCACGGTCTTGACCGCCGATTCGATCTCCTTGGCGAGCCGCTCCATCTCCTCCAGGTCCTTGCCGAACACCTTGATGCCGATCGGCGTGCGGATGCCGGTGGACAGCATGTCGATGCGGGCCTTGATCGGCATGGTCCAGGCGTTGCTCACGCCCGGAATCTGCAGCGCCTGGTCCATCTCGGCGATCAGCTTGTCGATCGTCACGCCGGGCCGCCACTCGGATTCCGGCTTCAGGTTGATCACCGTCTCGGCCATCTCCAGGGGGGCGGGATCGGTCGCGCTGGCCGCGCGGCCCGCCTTGCCGAACACCGACGCGACCTCGGGGAAGCCGCGCAGGATCCGGTCCTGCAGCTGCAGCACCTCCGCCGCCTTCGTGACCGATATGCTGGGCAGCGAAGAGGGCATGTACAGCAGCGTCCCCTCGTTCAGGGTGGGCATGAACTCGGTTCCCAGACGGGACGCCGGATAGAGCGAGGCGCCCAGAACGAGGACGGCAGCGAGGGCTACGAGCTTCTTCCAGCGCATCACCCAGCCGATGACCGGCCGGTAGAGCCACGTCAGGCCCCTGACCAACGGATTGCGGCTGGCCGGCGGAATGCGTCCGCGGACGAGCAGGAGGATCAGCACCGGAACCAGGGTAATCGAGAGCAGGGCGGCGCCCGCCATCGCAAACGTTTTCGTGTAGGCGAGCGGCTGGAACATCCTGCCTTCCTGCGCCTCCAGCGTGAACACCGGCAGGAACGACACGGTGATGATGAGCAGGCTGAAGAACAGACCCGGACCGATCTCCCTGCAGGCGGCGATGATCGCGTCGATGCGCGCGGAACCGTTGCGCCTTCGCTCGAGGTGCTTGTGCGCGTTCTCGGTCATCACGATCGCCGCGTCGGTCATCTCCGCGATGGCGATGGCGATCCCCCCGAGACTCATGATGTTGGAGTTGAGCCCCAGCAACTGCATGGCGATGAACGCGAACAGCACGCCCACCGGCAGCATGATGATCGCCACCAGCGCGCTGCGCACATGCAGCAGGAACAGCGCGCAGACCGCCGCCACGATCAGCATCTGCTGGATCAAGGTCCCGCTCAGGGTGTCGATGGCGCGCTGGATCAGCTCTGCGCGGTTGTACACCGTCTCCAGGGAGACGCCCTCGGGGAGCCCCGGCGCGATCTCGGCGATCTTCGCCTCCACGTTGCGGATCACCTCGCGCGCGTTCTGGCCATGCCGGGCCACCACGATGCCCCCGACCACTTCGCCCTCGCCGTTCAGCTCGGCGATGCCGCGCCGCTCGTCCGGGACCAGCTCCACGCGCGCGATGTCGCGCACGCGCACCGGTGTCCCGCCTTCGGCCTTGACCACGAGGTCCTCCAGGTCACCCGCGCCGCGCAGGTATCCCCGGCCGCGCACGACGTACTCGGTTTCCGCCATCTCCACCACGCGCCCGCCCACGTCGCGGTTGCTCATGGCGATGACCTCGGACACTTTCTTCAGCGGGATGCCATAGGCCTGCAGGCGCCGGGGATCCACGGTCACCTGGTAGGTCTTGACGAAGCCGCCGACGCTCGCGACTTCCGCCACCCCCTGCGCCGCGCTCAGCTGGTAGCGCAGGTACCAGTCCTGGATGGCGCGAAGCTCGGCGAGCGTGCGGTTCTTCGCGGTAACCACGTACTGGTACACCCAGCCCACGCCGGTCGCGTCCGGGCCCAGGGACGGCACGACCCCCTTGGGCAGCCGGCTGGCGGCGAAGTTGAGGTACTCCAGCACACGCGATCTCGCCCAGTAGATGTCCGTCCCGTCCTCGAAGATGACGTAGACGAAGGACACGCCGAAGTTGGAGAAACCCCGCACCACCTTGGAGCGCGGCACGCTCAGCATCGCGGTGGACAACGGGAACGTCACCTGGTCCTCGACCACCTGCGGGCCCTGTCCGGGGTATTCCGTATAGACGATGACCTGGACATCGGACAGGTCCGGAATCGCATCCACCGGCGTCCTGACGAGCGCGTAGACCCCCCATGCGACCAGGAACACGGTGCCGAGCAGCACCAGGAAGGCGTTGCGCAGCGACCATTCGATGATGCGGCCGATCATGTCAGTGTCCCTTGTGCGCGCCGGACGACGCCCCGGCAGGCGAACTGCGAAGGATCTGCCACTCCCCGGGACCGGCTTCGCGGAACTCGAAGCGGATCCGGTCGCCCTTGCGCAGGCCCGAGCGCACGGCGGGATCCGTCACCTTGAACTCCATGGTCATGCCCGGCCACTTGAGACTCGGTACCGGACCGTGGCTGACCGTCACCGATCCCTCTCCGGGCCCCACCGACTCGACCGTCCCCTCGGCGCTGTGAATGGCGGGAGCGGGAGGACCGGCCGCCGGCGCCTTGCCGTGGGCGGCATGCCCGAAGCTGCCCAATGCCGCCCTCAGGTTGCTCTCCGCGTCGATCAGGAAGTTCGCGCTGACGACCACCTCCTCGCCCGCGCGCAGTCCATCCAGGACCTCGACGTAGGCATCGCCACGCAATCCTGTCTTCACCTCGCGTGGCTCGAACAGGCCTTCTCCGCGCCGCACCAGCACGACGCGGCGGGTACCGCTGTCCAGCACCGCGGAGTCCGGCACGGCAAGCCGCGGGCCGGCGTCCGCGGCGGCCAGCTCGACGCTTGCGTACATGTCGGGCTTCAGGCGCTGGCGCCGGTTGGACAACTCGATCCGGACCTTCGCCGTCCGGGTCTCGGCCGCGAGGGTCGGATAGACGAAGCCGACCCTGCCCTCGAATACCTCTCCGGGGTAGGCATTCAGGCGCGCCTTGGCGCCTTGTCCCACGCGCACCGAGCCCAGGTCCTGCTCGAAGACCTCCGCCAGCAGCCAGACCGACGACAGGTCTGCGATCCGAAATAGCGTCTCCCCCGGCATGAACCGCATGCCCTGCACCGCGGCCTTCTCCAGGACCACGCCTCCGGCCGGAGCGCGCAGCGTCACGGAATCCCTGGCACGCCCTTCCGAACGCAATTGCGCGAGTTCCTGATCGGAGATATCCAGGTTGCGCAGGCGCTGCAGACTGCCCTCCACGAGCCCGCGCATTCCGTCCGCGACCCCGGGGTCCGCATCCTTTAGCGCGGCGACACCCCGCACGGCCAGCAAATACTCCTGCTGCGCCGCCACCAGTTCCGGGCTGTACACCTCCATCAGGGGCTGGCCGCGCGCGACGAACTGTCCGGTGGCATTCACGTGCAGGCGCTGGATCCAACCCTCGAAGCGCGGCGCAACCGAGCGCAGCGCGCGCTCGTCCACCTGGATGGTACCGACCGCCCGCAGCGTCCGCGCCAGCGGACGCATCGCCGCGGCCTCCGTGCGCACGCCCAGCTTCTGCACCTTCTCCGGCGCGATGCGCACTTCGGCGCCCTTGGTTTCCTCCCCTTCGTACACCGGCAGATAGTCCATCCCCATCGGGTCCTTCTTCGGAACCCGGGAGATGTCCGGCAACCCCATCGGATTGCGGTAGTAGAGGATTTTCTTGCCGGCAGCGGCGCCCGCCGCCGCTGTCGCCGGTTGAACCCGGCCGGGGGCTTGCGCGATGCCCCACCAGTAACCGATGGCGATCGAGGCGGCCGCGAACGCGATCAGCGCGGCGGAGGTGAACAACAGGCGTTTCATGGGTGTCCTCCGGGTTCCGCGCTCAGGGCTGCGGCGAGCCGACCAGCTGCTCGATCTCCGCCTGCGCCTTGTGGATCGCGGCCAGCGCGGTGGCGCGGCCGATGCGGTAGCTGAACAGGCTCATCTGGCTGTCCAGCAGCATGAGCAGGTCGGCGCGATTGACGCGGTAGGACGCGAGCGCGGATTCCACCGCGAGCGCCGCCTGCGGCAGGATCGCGCTGTCGTACAGTCGCAGCGATTGGCGGCTCTGTTCGAGCAGAGCGGTCTGCTGTCTCAGCCTGGCGAAGGTCTCGTTTTCCTGCGCGAAAAGCATGCTGCGTGCCTGGTCGCGCATCGCGCGCGCCTCGGCGATGCGCGGTTCCACCTTCTCGCGTCCCCAGATCGGCAGGTTGACGGCGACCGTCAGGCTCACCATTTCGGGCCGGCGCGCGCCATCCGGCATTCTCTCGCGCTGGCCATAGGACAGCCGCACGTCGAAATCCGGCTGGTATTCCCGTCGCGCCAGATCGACCGACAGATCGGCCTTGTCCACCATCTCGCGCAGGGCCAGGAACTGCGGCCGCTGGCGCTGCGCGGACTCCCGCAACGCGGCGAGATCCGGACCGGCGGCCGGCGGCCCGGGCAAGGACGCGGCGAACGTCGCCGCCGATGCGGCGCGCCCCAGCAGCCTGGCCAGCTCGGCTTCCATGACGGGAATCTCCCGCTCCATGCGCAGCAACTCCTCCGACATCTTGGCCAGCTGCGTGCGCGCCTTGAAGGCGTCGGCCTGCGTGCCCTGTCCCACCGTGTAGCGGCCGTCGGCGATGCGCTGGAACTGCTCCAGCACGAGCGTGGTATCCCGCAACTGTCTCGAGGTCTCCCTCGCGAGGGCAAGGTCGAAATAGGCCAGCTTGACTTCACGCGCGATGCGATTGCCGGTTTCGCGCAAGCCGTGCTCCAGCGACAGGACATCCTTCTCGGCCACGTTCCGCCGCAGGCCGCGCTTGCCGGGGTACGGCAGCTTCTGCGCCAGGCCGAGCATCTTCATGGTCATGTCCTCCCGATTGAGACGCCAGCTGTCGGTGGGGACGTTGAGCAGCCCCATCTCCAGCATCGGGTCCTCGAGCGCGGCGGCCGGCGCGACCCGCATGCGCGCGGCTTGCACTTCGCTGCGCGCGGCGAGGATCTCGGGATTGGCGGAAAGCGCTTCCTCGACCAGCCGGCGCAGGTCGGGATCCGCCCTGCCGGCGGGCGGCGGGCCGCTCGCAACGACCCAGGAACAGGACAGCAGAAGCAGAAGCGATGCGACAACGCGACGCGGATGCATGGCGGACCTCCGTTGCACGGCTTGCATGTCAGTGACGCTCGAATACGACGTAGCGGCCGTCCGGCTGGAACAGCAGCGTCTCGTAGGGATCCTTGCGCGGCCCCTCCATTCCCGGCGACCCCAGGGGCATCCCCGGCACCGCGAGTCCGCGTGCCCGGGGGCGCTCTTTCAACAGCCGCCGGATATCCGCGGCCGGGACGTGGCCCTCGATCGCGTAGCCCCCGACGATGGCGGTATGGCAGGAACCCAGCTCCTGCGGCACGCCGAGTTTCGCGCGCTGCCCGGGAATGTCCTCCACGTCGCGCGCATCGACGCGAAATCCGTTCGAGCGCAGGTGGCGGACCCAGTCGTTGCAGCAGCCGCAACTCTTGCTCTTGAATACGACGGCCGTATCCTGCGCCGCGGCGCGCGGCTGCGCGTACGCCTGCACAGCCGGCAGCAGGAGCAGCCAGCCCAGGAACAACGCACCTGAAAATCGAACCATTTCAACCTCCGGAAACCGGATTGCGCCGGCTCAGGCCGGCGGACGGATCGCATTGCCCGCGATGCCGCTTGCGCGGCGGCGGGATCAGATCCGGAGGTTCTTGAACAGGATGTTGCGAGACGGCGCCGCGAGCGGCTCGGCTGGGACACGCCGCGAACTGGCGGCGTCCAGCTGTGGCGAGGCGGTCAGCACCAGCACGGGATAGGCGGCCAGTGGAAGTTGCAGCTTTCCGTTTCCACTTTCCACTTGCTGCGAGTCCGACGTGCAATGCGCCAGGCAGAGATTCGCGTTGTCGACCGAGAAATCCTCGACGGCATCCGGGCAGCAGGCCATCGCCTGTGTCACCGCGAGCGCGGGCGCGCGCCCGCCCAGCTCGCAGTTCGAGAACGCCAGCGCCGCGTGCGCGAACAGCATCGCCGCCAGGAGCATCCTGGACAGGCTTCGCAATTGGCGGTGCATCAACATGGCGATGTCATTCTCGTCAAACCCGGGTCCGAGGGCAACCCCCGAGGGAACCTGCCTCGCGGCTCAGTGCCCGGGCTTCAGGGTGCCGTGCTCCGTGATCTGCTTCCAGATCGCGTTGTTCTTCATCAGCAGCCTGGAGCCATCCTTGGCCTCCATCACCTGGCCGTCGCGCATCCTGACCCGTTTTCCCGCGGCGTCGTGGTGAACCATGGTGCCGTCCTTCATGATGGCCACGCGGCCGCCGTCCTTCAGGTCGATGGTCTGGGGTGCACCCGGCCCGCCTTGGGCAAACGCCATGGCACTCGCCAGCAGGAGTCCGGCAGCAATTGAGGCTCTCATGTCGTCCACTCCTTTCGCAGAATCCCTCTTTCTCCATTTACGCCCGTACCGAACGGACCCATTGACCGGGATCAACGATCCTGCAATCGAGGCAATCAAATCACCGGGCCGGGCCGCTACCCTATTTCTTCTCGACATCCGCCTTGGCCGGGGCGCCATGCGGCTTCTCATCGTGACGCGGACCGCCGGCCGGCTGCTTGACGTTGCTTTTCTTCACCGCTTTCTTGGGCGGGCCGTGGGGCTTCTCGTCGTGCCGCGTCTGCGCCTGCGCCGGCATTGCCATCGCCGCGATCACCGCGGACGCAGCGGCGATTCCCATCAGCTTCTTCGGTTTCATGTCGCAATCTCCTCGGTTAAACTGCGTTCGAAAGTTCATCCGACGCGCATGCATTCTGTCGTGCCGTACGGTCGATGCGGTCGCATGGCTCATTCAGCCGGCGTGAAGATATGCATGGCGCCGCCGAGGCCGCGAATCTGCCGCTCGCCCAGATCACGCAACGCCACCGCTCCGCGCACCAGCTCGGCCGTGCGCGCGGAGACGAGAATCCGGGTCCCGATCTCCTTGTTCAGCGCTTCGAGACGCGCCGCCAGATTCACCGTGTCGCCATGCACGGTGTAGCCGAGCCGCTCGCCGCCGCCCACCATCCCCCCGACCACGGTGCCGGTGCTGACGCCGACGCGCGACAGCAGGCGCACGCCGCCGTAGAACCCGCCTTGCTCCGTGCGCCTGCGGATCTCCAGCGCCGCTTCGACCGCCTGGCGGGCATGGGCGGGATCGGACACCGGCAGATTGAAGCAGGCGAGCACGGCATCGCCCTGGAACTGGGTGATGACGCCGCCGTGCGCGCTGATGATCCTGGCGACCTCCGCGAAGTAGTCGTTCAGCATCGCCAGCACTTCGCGCGGCGCCAGCCGGGACGCGATCTCGGTGAAGCGCTCGATGTCGGTGAACAGCACCGTGGCCTCCCGCTCCTGCGGTTCGATCGCCCCCTTGTCCGCGATCAATGCGGCCGCCACCGTTTCCGGGACAAAGTATGCGAACGCCCGCCGCAGGCGGTCGCGGTCCTCCAGGCCGGCCACCATGTGATTGAATCTCAGGGTCAGGGAACCGAACTCGTCGTCCGAGATCACCGGTGCCCGGGTCGACAGATCACCATGGTCCACCCTTCGCATCGCATCGAGCAGGATGTCCATCGGCCGCGACAGGCCGCGCGCGATCAGGACCGCGACCACCACGGCGAGAAACAGCGCGCCCAGCACGTCCATCTGCACGGTCTGGACGAGGAACTGGCTCAGCGCGCCGGCGCCGCTCCCCGGCGCGTCGGGCTCGTGGCCGGCGGGCCGCAGCCAGCCGTCGGACAACGCGACCAGCACCGGGCCGAGCGCGACCGCGCCAAGGGACCAGGCGACCCGCGTCATGAATCGCTGCCGCGGCAAGGACAACACAGATCCACGTTTCCAGAGCGCCTTGCGCAGCGTCACCACGTGATCGAGCACCAGAAGGTAGGTGGAGAACCCGATGTAGGCGGCAAACACCAGGCAGTGCACCGCGGCGCTCAGCAGAACTCCGGCGTCCGCGCCGCTTGCGGTGTGCGACGCGGCGATGCTGCCGAAAGTGGCAACCGCGGCCAGCGCGAACACCCACGCGCCCGACAGCGCCGGCAGGCTGCGCGCACGGCGTTCAAAGCCGCCGCCCGCGGCCGCCGTTCCAGCCAGTTTCCGGTAGATCGGGCGATAAAGGAGCGTCGCGCCCGCCAGATTGGCCCCGATGAGCGCCGCCGCCGTCCATGCCAGCAAGCCTGGAGGCAGCGCGGCGCTGCCGCCCAGGGCGGATGCGGCGGCTCCCAGCATGCCGGCCGCCGCCGCGGCGCCCAGCATGGCGGCGTAGTACCGCCGCGCCATCCGCCTTGCCAGGGCAGGGTACGGACGCTGCGCGACCGCCGCCGGGACCATGCTCCCGGGCTTCAGGCTCACGGCCGGGTTGCCTTCAATCATGGCGGTTCGATCCGCGCGCGGCGGCGGCGATCAACGCCGTCGTTTCGAACCCCCGGCCCGACCGCGCAAAATCCCCGCGCCGGCACGCCGAGCGCGGCGTTGAATTTGCTCGACAGGTTCTGGAACGCGATCAGGGCGGTGAGCTCGAGGATCTCCTGTTCGCCGAGCTGTGCGCGCAGGCGTCCGAATATCGCGTCGGTCACCGGGCGCGCCGGGTCGGTGACGGCCTCCGCGTAGGAGAGCGCGGCGCGCTCGCGTTCGCTGAACAGCGGAGAGCTTTCGTACTCGTCGAGCGCCGCGAGCTTGTCGGGTGCGACGTGCCGTTCCAGCGCCGCCGCCGAATTGAGGTCGACGCAGAACGCGCACCAGTTGATGCGCGAGATGCGCACCTGCACCAGCGCGCGCAAGGCTGCCTCGACCGGCGAGCCCCGCCGGTCGATCGCGCGATAGAGCAGCGTCAGCGCGAGGAACGCGCGCGGTAGGCGGCCCCAGAGATGCGCCGGCTCGAGTTCGACGCCGTACTTGCGCCGCTGCAGCGCGAAGACCAGGCGTACGTACCACGGGTAAGCGTGGTCGGGCGGTGTCTGGATCCGCGCGCTCGCGCGCGCCGCGGGATGGATGCTTGCGCGTTGCACGATGCAGGGCCGCGCCGTCCGGTCAATGCCGCGCGTAAACGCGGTAGCTGTCATGGCCGAACACATTCGCTGCGGCAACGGCGGCGGATACCGGGGCGATTTCCTCCAGCGCCGCGCAGCACGCGACCTCGTCGCCGGGGTGGTGGCCGGGACCGCCGCCAAGGGCAAGCCCCGCCGCCGAACCGGAACCCGGCGCGGCGTGCGCCCTCTCGATCGCGTCGCAGAGCGGGCGCGCCAGCACCACGGACCGCGCCAGCAGGGCGAGAACGAGGAAGCCCCGCCACCGGCGCGCCGGTTCAGCCACAGCCATCCGAGGCAACGCTGCGCCCATGGCAGGCCAGCCTATCCGTCCTGCCGCCGGGGGGATTGATCGGGATCAAACGCGCGCGCCGTCCGGTCGCGCACGCTGGGGGGGCCGCGCCGGGCACGAGCCGAATTCTCGCATCGCACCGGACCGAACCGCGGGTTCATCGCGGCCCCCTGTTGCGCAGCATCTCGGCGCGCGCGGCGAGCACTTCCGCAGGCCATTGTTTCTTGATGTAGGCGAGCGCGGCCCAGATCTCTTCGTCCGACAGGCTGCCGCCGAACGCGGGCATGTCGCTCTCATATCCGCCGGGCGCATGCGGCGGGACCAATCCGTGCCGGGTGATCGCGAACAGCACGCTGTCGGGGTGGTGCCAGGTGTGGCCGCTCGCGTCGTGCGGCGGCGCCGGCAACCGGCCGTTCGCGGGGCGCATGCGCCAGTTCGGCTGGCCCTCCAGTCTTGCTCCATGACAAGAGGCGCAGCTCCGCTCATATACCGCCGCGCCCCGCGCCACCTTCGCCGCGTCGCGGGCATCGGCGCGCGCATCATCGCCCGGGGGCGGCACCTCGACACAGGCCGCGAGCAGCAGCGCGGCGGCCGGGATCATGGCCAGCAGCTTCGCGCGCATGGCGCGGCGCTCAGCGCCGGCCCTCCGGATCGAGGTGGCCTACCGCGAGGTAGCTGGTGCCCAGGACACGGGTATCGACCACCCGCCAGTCCGGGCACCTTCGCGCCAGGCGCGAGGCGGGATCCTTCAGGCCCCGGAACGTGGTCAGGTAGTGCCGCGACCGCCACAGCTTCCACAGGTTCACCGGCGCCGCCCACCAGCCGATGAGCCTGGCACCCGCGGCCACGACACGCGCGCCGGGACGCGCGATGCGCAGGATTTGCGCCACCGCTTCGTCCGATTGCAGCACGTCATGCGCGTAGCAGAACAGGATCGCGTCCGCCCTGACGTCAGGACGCGCGTCTTCGGCGGGTGCATTGATGATCTCGACGTTCTTCAACCCCGCGAGCGCGACGCGCTCGCGCGCGATCGCCGCCATCTCCGGGCATTGCTCGATCCCGATCACGCGGCCCTTCGAGCCAACCGCGCGCCCGAGGGACGGGAGCATCGCGCCGCTGCCGCAGGCCACGTCGATGACGGTTTCGCCCTCCCTGGCGGCGAGCAGTTCCAGCGCCTCGAACCGGGCCGCGTCCAGCCACCGGCAACTCCGGTCGTAGCGCGCGGCCAGCCTGGCGTAGCTGGCGAGCGCGGCCGGCCGGTCCGGCGACCGCCGCAGGTTTCCCAGCATCGGGATCATCCGCATCCGGCCTCAGCGCCCCACCAGGATCCGGCCGGTCATTGCCGTCCGGCCGGAACCATGGATCAGGCAACCGTAGCCCAACAAGTCGACCCGCGTGAACCGCCACACCAGGGATTGCCGCCTGCCCGGTTCGACGTGAAGAATGTAAGGCTCTTCGTGCTCCGCCTCAGGGCTCTCCGGGGCAGCGTCCGCATGCGCCTTCAGTTCGTGCGACGTGCCGAGCACGAGCTCATGCATGCGCGATCCCTTGTTGCGGACATCGAAGCGCAGTGTGTCTCCCTGCCGGATTCGGATCTCCTTCCGCAGCCGGCATTCGCGGTCATCCATCTCGACCGCGATCACCCGCGACACCATCGCCGGGTCGCCCGGCCGGCCGAAGGACACCGCGCGCGGGTCGCCGGTGGCCCCGAAGGGATGCGCCCCGAGGTGCCCTCCATGGCCGAAGGCCCCGCCGCTTGCGAACGCGGCGGCAAGGCTGGCTGCCGCAAGGATCTTCCTGCGCATGGCGTCCGGCTTCTACTTCGCCGCCTCGATCCTGGTGACGGTGAACGCGCCGCCGAGCTTCTCGGCCTGAAACTTGACCTTGTCGCCCGCCTTCACCTGCTCCAGCATCGCCGGGTCCTTCACCTGGAACACCATCGTCATCGGCGGCATGTCGAGCGAAGGCATCGGCCCGTGCCTGATGGTGATCTTCTTCGCGTCCTTGTCGACCCTGCGGATCTCGCCGTCGGCAAGGGCCGCCTCGCCCGCCCCGTGGTGCGCCGCGTGGTCGGCCGCAGGCTTCTGCGCCCAGACCGGCGCCGCGAGTGCCGTGCCCAGCGCGGCGACCATGATCATGCGTCCTTTCATTTGCCGTCTCCCTTGGGTGTTACGGACATGCGGCCCACCATCCCGGCCTCGAAATGCCCGGGGACCAGGCAGCCGTAGTGGAACTCGCCCGCCTTCGTGAACTGCCAGGTGATGGTTTCCGACTTGCCCGGCGACACATGCGCCATGTAGGGCTCCTCGTGTTCCATGTTGGGATGCTTCCTCATCAGTTCGGCATGCTCCTTCAGTTCCTTCATGGTGCCGATGACCATCTCGTGCATTGCCTTGCCGCTGTTCTTCACCACGAACTTCACCGTCTCGCCCTGCTTGATCGAGAGGCTCGCGGGCGTGAAGCGCATCTTGTCGCTCATGTCCACGCGCACGGTGCGCGACGCCTTTTTCGGGTCGCCTTCGCGGCCGAACGGATACTCGTCGGCGGAAATGGCGCGCGCCGCCTTGGGGCCGTGCGGCTTCTCGCTGTGCGCGAGGGCGGGGGCGGCGATGGCCAGGGACATCAGCATTACCAGGGTCCTCGTCATGTCTCTATTCTCCTAGTGACCGGCATGGCCGGTCGGTTTGCGAACCTTGAGCGTACGCCCGCCCGGCTGGACCGGCGCGGGCCGCTGCGCGAGCGGCGCCTGCCCCTTCCACTCGTAGGCAACGGTCCCCGGCGGATGCTTGTACCAGCCCGGGTCCTTGTAGTCGTTCCGGGCGAGGCCCTCGCGCACCTTCACCACGGTGAACATGCCGCCCATCTCCAGCGGCCCGAACGGCCCGGTGCCGGTCATCATGGGCAGCGTATTGTCCGGCAGCGGCATTTCCATTTCTCCCATGTCGGCCATGCCGCGCTCGCCCATCACCATGTAGTCCGGCACCAGCTTGATGATCTTCTCGGCCACGCCGCGATGATCGACGCCGATCATGGTCGGCACGTCGTGGCCCATCGGGTTCATGGTGTGGTGCGACTTGTGGCAGTGAATGGCCCAGTCGCCCGGGGCGTCGGCGACGAACTCGAAGGCGCGCATCTGGCCCACGGCCACGTCCACGGTCACCTCCGGCCAGCGCGCGCCCTTCGGCACCCAGCCGCCGTCGGTGCAGGTGACCTCGAAGTCGTAGCCGTGCATGTGCACCGGGTGGTTGGTCATGGTGAGGTTGCCGAAGCGGATCCGCACCCGGTCTCCCCTGCGCACCACGAACGGGTCGATGCCGGGAAACACGCGCGAGTTCCAGCACCACAGGTTGAAATCCAGCATGGTGTTGATCTTCGGCGTGTAGCTGCCCGGATCGATGTCGAACGCGTTCAGCAGGAACACGAAATCGCGGTCCACCTTCATGAAGTTCGGGTTCTTCGGGTGCACGACGAGGAAGCCCATCATGCCCATGGCCATCTGCACCATCTCGTCGGCGTGCGGGTGGTACATGAAGGTGCCGGACTTCGTCATCTCGAACTCGTAGACGAAGGTCTTGCCCACGGGGATCTGCGGCTGCGTCAGCCCGCCCACCCCGTCCATGCCCGAGGGCAGCAGGATGCCGTGCCAGTGGATGGTGGTGTGCTCGGGCAGCTTGTTGGTGACGAAGATGCGGACCTTGTCGCCCTCGACGCATTCGATCGTCGGTCCCGGCGACTGGCCGTTGTAGCCCCACATGTGCGCCGTCATCCCCGGCGCCATCTGGCGGCGCACCGGTTCGGCGATGAGGTGGAATTCCTTCCAGCCGTCCTTCATGCGCCAGGGCAGCGTCCAGCCGTTCAGGGTCGCCACCGGGTTGTAGGGGCGGCCGTTGGGCGGGGCGAGCGGCGGCTGCATGTCGGGCTTGTCCTGCGTCGGCGCTTCGGGCAGCGAAGCGGCCTGTGCCTTGGACACCATGGCCGCGCCGAACAGGCCGGCAGCAGCGGTACGGATGAACTGTCTTCTGTTGGTCATCTGCGTTCCCTGATCAATGGGCCGGCGCGGCGGCGCCGCCCGGCAGGCTCGCGGGCTTGGCCATGGAGCCGGCGCCCCCCGGCGAACCGGTGGTCATCGCCACCTGCAGGTCGGACTCGGCAAGCCAGAAATCGCGCAAGGTCTCGATGTACGAATTGACGCTGATCACCGCGTCCCGGGAATCGGCGAGCAGCTCGAACACGCTGGAGAGCATGCCGTTGTAGCGCAGCAGCATTTCCTCCGAGATGCGCTTGCGCAGCGGAACGATCTCGTCCCGGTAGTGACGCGCAAGCTCGAAGGTGGTGTGGTAGGCGGAGTAGGCTTCCCTCACCTCCGACCGGGCGCGGATCGCGGCATCCGCAGTGCGATTCACCGCCTGCGTGTAGAGGTGCTCCGCGCGCGCCGTTCGCGCCTGCCCGAAGTCGAAGATCGGGATCCGCAGCTCGATCTCCCAGCCGCGCTGGTCCGGACCGGGCGCTTCCGATTTGTTGTGCAGGCCCAGCTCGAGCAAGTTGACGAAGCGCGACACCTTGGCAAGGCCCAGGGAGGAGGCCAGCGCCTCCGCCTCCCGCCGCGCGCCCTGCACGTCCAGCCGCTGCGCCAGCGCCTGAACCTCGAGGTCCTGGATCTCCCGGGCGGACCTGGGCAGCTCGGGCAGGCGCTCCGGGAGCGCAAAGCGCAGATCCTCTCCCCACAGGCCCAATGCGCGCGTCAGCCGCTCCCGTGCGCTGGTGCGATGGTGCATCGCGCGGGAAAGCTGCGCCGTCGTTTCGGCGTAGAAGATCTGCTCGCGTGCCTGATGGAGCTTCGGCCAGTTGCCTACCGCCGCCATGCGGCGCGCGAGTTCCGCGCTCGCCTCCGCGGCTTCCTTCACCTGCCGCATGTATCGCACGGCCTCCTCGGCGGCGACCGCGGAGAAGTAGGCCTTGCGGGCCTCGAGCGCGACCCTGAGCGACTCGCCCGCCGCCCTCGCCTTGGCCGCCTCGAAGCGCTTCTCCTCCCCCTTCACCGACAGCGGGATGGTCACCAGCCCGAGCAGGTCGAAGAACACGCTGCGCTCGTACTCGATCTCGTTGCCGCGGCGCGCGCGTCCGAAGGAGAACTTCGGCCCGCTCCAGCGGCTCGCCTGCACCAGGTC
>JALHLN010000068.1 GCA_022844545.1 Burkholderiales bacterium
CCACCACACGGTCACGTACGCACGACTGCAGAAATAGCATGCCCCTCTCCGAACACCACGCGATGATCCGGGACTCGGTGCGCAAGTACGCGCGCGAACGGATCGCGCCGAACGCGCCGCGCTGGGACCGGGACAAGCATTTCCCGCGCGAGGAAGTCGGCGGCCTTGCCGCGATGGGCCTGTGCGGCGTCTCGATCCCGCAGCAATGGGGCGGCGCCGGCATGGATACCACCGCGCTCGCCATCGCCTGCGAGGAAATCTCCGCGGGCGACGGCGCCACCTGCACCATCATCATGGTCACCAATCTCGCGGCCAATATCCTGCTGGGCTACGGCAATGACGCGCAGAAGGCCGAGTTCCTGCGGCCGCTGGCGCAAGGCAAGGCCCTGGGCGCCTTCTGCCTCACCGAGCCGCATGCCGGTTCGGATGCCGGCGCCATCACGACCCGGGCCGAGAAATCCGGCGCTCACTACGTGCTGAACGGCGTCAAGCAGTTCATCACCTCCGGCAAGACCGCGGACATCGCCATCGTCTTCGCCGTTACCGACAAGGGCGCAGGCAAAAAGGGCATCAGCGCCTTCGTCGTTCCCACCTCCACCCCGGGCTACACGGTGGCGCGGCTCGAGGACAAGACCGGCCAGCGCGCATCCGACACCGCGCAGGTCCTGTTCGAGAACTGCAGGGTGCCGGCGGCCAACCTGCTCGCCGAGGAGGGCCGCGGCTACCGCATCGCGCTGGCGAACCTTGAAACCGGCCGCATCAACGTCGCGGCGCAGGCGACCGGCATGGCGCAGGCGGCGCTCGATGCGGCGCTGGCCTACGCCGCGGAACGCCAGAGCATGGGCAAGCCCCTCATCGGCCACCAGGCGGTGAACTTCCGGCTTGCGGACATGGCCACTGGGGTCGAGGCCTCGCGCCAGCTGTACCTGCACGCGGCCGCGCTGCGCGACGCGGGCGAGCCCTGCCTCAAGGAAGCCTCCATGGCCAAGCTGTTCGCCTCCGAGACCGCGGAGAAGGTGTGTTCCGACGCGATCCAGGTCCACGGCGGCTACGGCTACGTTTCCGACTTCCCCGTCGAGCGCATCTGGCGCGACGTGCGGGTGTGCCAGATCTACGAGGGCGCGAGCGACATCCAGCGCCTGGTGATTGGAAGAGCCCTGGAGGGCGCCTGATGCCCGCGATCAAGAGCAAGCTCGATACCCGGTCGGCGGAGTTCCGCGCCAACGCCGAGCGCATGAAGACGCTGGTCGCGGACCTGCGCGCGAAGGTCGAGCGCGTCGCGCTGGGCGGCGACGAGGCGGCACGCGCCAAGCACACCGCGCGCGGCAAGCTGCTCGCGCGCGAGCGCGTGCGCGCCCTGCTCGACCCGGGGTCGCCCTTCCTCGAGATCGGCCAGCTCGCCGCCTGGGACATGTACGGCGGCGACGTGCACTCGGCCTCGGTCGTCACCGGCATCGGCCGCGTCTCCGGGCGCGAGTGCGTCATCGTCGCCAACGACGCCACCATCAAGGGCGGCACCTACTACCCGATGACGGTGAAGAAGCACCTGCGGGCGCAGGAGATCGCGATCCAGAACCGGCTGCCGTGCCTCTACCTGGTGGATTCCGGCGGCGGCTTCCTGCCCGAGCAGGACAACGTGTTCCCGGACCGCGAGCACTTCGGCCGCATTTTCTACAACCAGGCCAACATGTCCGCCGCCGGCATCCCGCAGATCGCCTGCGTCATGGGCTCCTGCACCGCGGGCGGCGCCTATGTGCCGGCGATGTCGGACGAGACCATCATCGTCAAGGGCCAGGGGACGATTTTCCTGGGCGGCCCGCCGCTGGTGAAGGCCGCCGTCGGCGAGATCGTGACCCCGGAAGAGCTGGGTGGCGCCGACGTGCACACCCGTGTCTCCGGGGTGGCCGACCACTACGCGCTCAACGACGGTCACGCCCTTGCCATCCTGCGGCGGATCGTCGGCGGCCTGAACACGCGCAAGAGCCTGTCGCTGGACGTGCGCGAACCACGCGAACCGCTGTATCCGGCCGAGGAAATCTACGGCGTCATCCCCGCCGACGCCAAGAAGCCCTACGACGTGCGCGAGGTGATCGCGCGCGTGGTGGACGGCTCGGAACTGGACGAATTCAAGCAGAACTACGGCACCACGCTGATCACCGGCTTTGCCCACATCCACGGCTACCCGGTGGCGATCCTGGCCAACAACGGCATCCTGTATTCCGAGTCCTCGCTCAAGGCGGCGCACTTCATCGAGCTCGCCTGCCAGCGCGGCATCCCGCTGCTGTTCCTGCAAAACATCACCGGCTACATGGTGGGCAAGAAGTACGAGGCCGGCGGCATCGCCAAGGACGGCGCCAAGATGGTGACCGCGGTGGCGACCGCGAAGGTGCCCAAGTTCACGATGATCCTCGGCGGCTCCTTCGGCGCCGGCAACTACGGCATGTGCGGCCGCGCCTATTCGCCGCGCTTCCTCTGGATGTGGCCCAACTCGCGCATCTCGATCATGGGCGGGCCGCAGGCGGCGAGCGTGCTCTCCACCGTGCGCCGCGACGGCATCGAGGCCAAGGGCGGGAAGTGGTCGGCGGAGGAGGAGGAAGCGTTCAAGAAGCCCATCCTCGATCAGTACGAGCGCCAGGGCCATCCCTACTACGCCAGCGCGCGCCTGTGGGACGACGGCGTGGTGGATCCGGCCGATACGCGGCGCCTCCTGGGCCTTGCCATCTCGGCTTCACTCAACGCGCCCGTCGAAGATACGAAGTTCGGCGTGTTCAGGATGTAACGCGGACGGATGTAACCATGTCGGAACACACAGCCAGGGTCGAGTGGAATCTCCGGGGTGCGTTCGAGTACAAGACGTACTCGCGCACGCACAGCATGGATTTCGGGAACGGGATCCTCGTCCCGGGCAATGCCGCGGCCGGGAACATCCCGCCCAGCGTTCCCGCGGCGCACGGCGTGGATCCGGAGCAGGCCTTCGTGGCCTCGCTCTCCGCCTGCCACATGCTGTGGTTCCTGCACCTCGCGAGCCGCGCGAAGTACACCGTCACGCGCTACGTCGACGAGGCGAGCGGCGTGCTGGAGAAGGGACCGCAGGGGAAGTGGATGATGACCCGGGTAACGCTGCGGCCGGCGGTCGCGTTCTCCGGCGCCGCGCCCACCGCGGAAGAACACGAGCAACTGCACCACAAGGCGCACGAGGAATGCTACGTCGCCAACTCGGTCCGGACGGAAGTGATCTGCCTTCCGGCCGTCGCCTGACCATGTTCCGCAAAATTCTCATCGCCAACCGCGGCGAAATCGCCTGCCGTGTGATCACCGCGGCCCGCGACCTCGGCATTCGCACCGTCGCGGTGTACTCCGACGCCGACCGCAATGCGCGCCACGTCGCAATGGCCGACGAAGCGCACCGCATCGGCCCGGCGCCCGCTCGCGAAAGCTACCTCGACATGGCGGCGATCCTCGCCGCGGCGAAGGACGCGGGCGCCGAGGCGATCCATCCGGGATACGGCTTCCTGTCGGAGAACGAGGATTTCGCCGCGGCCTGCGCGAAGAGCGGGATCGTGTTCATCGGCCCGATGCCGGAAGCGATCGCGGCCATGGGAGACAAGTCCGCCGCCAAGGCGCTGATGGAGAAGGCCGGCGTGCCGCTGGTGCCGGGGTATCACGGCGAGAACCAGGATCCCGCGTTCCTGGCGAAGGAAGCCGGGAAGATCGGCTACCCGGTGCTCATCAAGGCCTCCGCCGGCGGCGGCGGCAAGGGCATGCGCGCGGTGGAGAAGGCGGCGGACTTCGCCGCCGCGCTGGAGGGGGCCAAGCGCGAGGCGAAGGCGGCCTTCGGCGACGAGCGCGTGCTCATCGAGCGCTACCTGCAGCGGCCGCGGCACATCGAGATCCAGGTGTTCGGCGACAGCCACGGCAACGCGGTGTACCTGTTCGAGCGCGACTGCTCGGTGCAGCGCCGCCACCAGAAGGTGCTGGAGGAGGCGCCCGCCCCGGGCATGACCCCGCAGCGCCGGCGCGAGATGGGCGAGGCGGCGGTGGCCGCTGCCAAGGCCATCCAGTACACCGGCGCCGGCACCGTGGAATTCATCACCGAGCAGGATGGGCGCTTCTACTTCATGGAAATGAATACCCGGTTGCAGGTGGAGCACCCGGTGACGGAAATGATCACCGGCCAGGACCTGGTGAAATGGCAGCTGGCGGTGGCAGCGGGCGAACCGCTGCCGCTTGCGCAGGAGCAACTCGCCATCCACGGCCACGCCATCGAGGCGCGCATCTACGCGGAGAATCCGGCGAGGAAATTCCTTCCCTCCACAGGGACGCTCCGCCGCCTGCGTGCGCCTGAAGCCTGTGAGTTCCGCGTCGCCGCCGGCCATCTGCGCGTGGACTCGGGCGTGCGGGAAGGCGACACCATCTCGCCGCACTACGACCCCATGATCGCCAAGCTGATCGCCTGGGGCGAGACCCGCGCCGTGGCGCTGGCGCGGCTGCGCGCCGCGCTCGCCGAATACGAGATCGTGGGCGTCTCCTCGAACGTGGAGTTCCTTGGCCGCATCGCCTCCTCCAAGGCGTTCGCCGGCGCGGACCTCGACACCGGGCTCATCGAGCGCTCGCGCGCCGAGCTGTTCCCCGCCGACGACGGCGCCGCGGACGAGGACCTCGCCGCCGCCGCTCTGGCCGAACTGTTCGCCGAGCAGGACCACGCCACGGCCCAGGCGCGCGCCTCGGGCGATCCGCACTCGCCCTGGCACATCGCCGACGGCTGGCGCCTGAACCTCGGCTCGCACCACGCCTTCGTCTTCGCCGAAGGCGACAAGGAACACCGGGTCGAAGTGCATTTCGGCGACACCGGCCTGCGCCTGTCGCTGGATGGCAGCGACCAATCTCTCGCCGGCGTGCGCGAAGGCGACGGATTGCGCGTCACCCTCGGCGCGAAGACCTTCCGCGCCCGCGCTTTCCGCGACCGCGCGCAGTGGCACCTGTTCCGCGACGGCCTGCACCACGTGCTGGCGCTGCGCGACCCGGCAGCGGTCGAGGGCGAGGAAACCGATGGCGGCTCGCTTGCCGCGCCGATGCCGGGCAAGGTCATCCAGGTGCTGGTGCAGGCGGGCGCCAAGGTGGCCCGCGGCGCGCCGCTGCTGGTGCTGGAGGCGATGAAGATGGAACACACCATCTCCGCGCCACGCGCCGGCGTGGTGAAGAAGATCCTGTACGCCGCCGGCGAGCAGGTCGCCGAAGGCGCCGAACTGCTGATCCTCGAATAAATCAGGGACGGACCGCGATTTTCGGAGACGCGCAGCCATGACCAACGCCAGCGGGAAAATGGGGCCTGTCCCCGATTTGCCGCGGAGGGTCGAGTCGCCTTGCGTCAAGGTCTGCGTCATGGACGCCGAGCGCCGCTTCTGCGCCGGGTGCTTGCGCACGCTGGAGGAGATCGCGACCTGGGGGACGATGGCCGACGAGGATCGCAAAGCGGTCCTCGCGCGCTTGCCCGAACGGCGCCAAGCCTGCACCATGCGGACCGAGGAGGCGTAACTTATGAAAAGGAATCCCCGCATGATCCTGGCGCTGGCCGCCGCGCTGTCCGTTTTCTCGGCGCCCGCGCTGTCGCAGGCCAATTTCCCCGAGCGTCCGATCCGCTTCATCGTGTCCTTCCCGCCCGGCGGCAGCTCCGACCTGGTCGCGCGCGCCATGGCGCCGCGGATGGCGGCGCGCCTGGGCCAGCAGGTGCTGGTCGAGAACCGCCCCGGTGCCGGCGGCAACATCGGCATGGACGTGGTCGCGAAAGCCGCCCCGGACGGCCACACCATCGGCCTGGGCGCAGCCGGCGCGCTGTCGGTGAACATCAGCCTGCTCCCCAGCATGCCCTTCGACCCGCAGAAGGACCTGGCGCCGGTGTCCATGCTCGCCATCATCCCGATCGTCGTCGCCGCCCACCCCTCGGTGCCGGTGACGGACGCCAGGTCGCTCATCGCCTACGCGAAATCGCAGCCCGGCAAGCTGTCCTTCGGCACCACCGGCAACGGCTCGGCGATGCACCTCGCCGGCGAGCTGATGAAGCAAATGGCCGAGTTCGACATGCTGCACGTGCCCTACAAGGGAAGCGGCCCGGCCGCCGCGGACCTCGCCGGCGGCCAGATCCCGCTCGCCATCGTCGACCTCACCTCGGCGCTGCCCCATATCCGCTCCGGGCGCGTGAAAGCCATCGGCGTCACCAGCGCCAAGCGCTCGGCGGTCGCGCCGGAGATTCCCACCATCGCCGAGACCGGGCTGCCGGGATTCGACGCCATCGGCTGGTTCGGCGTCGTCGCCCCGGGCGGTACGCCCCCGGCGCTGATCGCGCGCCTGAACGCAGAGATTGTGGATGCGATGAAGGCGCCGGAGATCCGCGAGCGGCTGATGGCCGGCGGCGCCGAGCCGCAGACCAGCACACCCGAGGAGTTTGCCGCCTTCATCCGCGCCGAGATCCCGAAGTGGGCGCGGGTGATCAGGTCGGCGGGGGTGAAGCCGAACTAGGTTCCTCAGAGATCGTCGAAGCGCCCGCCGCGCCCCTTGCCCGAGGCAAAACGCGCGGCGCCCGCGGCGCCCTCGGCGAGGAACGCCGGCACGCCGTTGTCCCACTCGTAGCGCATCGCCTCGCGCAAGGGCAGCCCCTCCTGCCGGTACGCCGAGCGCCGGTCGGCGCGCATGCAGGCCTGCGGGAAGCGCGCGATCTCGCGCGCCAGCGCTTGCGCAGCGAGACGCGACTGGCCTTCGGGCACCACGCGCTCGGCAAGCCCGATGCGCAGCGCTTCCTCCGCCTCCACCTTGCGCCCGGTCAGGATCAGGTCCAGCGCGCGCCCGCTGCCCACGATGCGCGGCAAGCGCACCGTGCCGCCATCCACCAGCGGCACGCCCCAGCGCCGGCAGTAGACGCCGAAGTACGCGGATTCCTCCATCACGCGCAGGTCGCACCACAGCGCGACCTCGAAGCCACCGGCAACGGCAGGACCGGCGACGGCTGCGATCACCGGCTTGTCCAGTTCGAGGCGCGTCGGGCCCATGGGCCCTCGCGGCAGGCTGCCATCGGCTGCCTCGGCGTACCCGAGGCCGTCCAGCGCCGAACCGTTGCCCGCCGCATGCTTCAAGTCGAACCCGGCGCAGAACGCGCCGCCCTCGCCCCACAGCACCGCCACCGCCGCCTCCGGGTCTCGGTTGAACGCCGTGAACGCCTCGACCAGCGCCTCGGCGCTGTCCGGGTCCATGGCGTTCTTCGCCTCCGGCCGCGAGTGGATCACCGTCCACACCGCGCCCGCCTTCTCGATGCGCACGGTCATGGCGCGTCCTTGCCGCGGGGGATCGCCTTGCCGCTGTCGCGCCACTTCACAGCGGCGTGGAAGCCATGCTTCTCGGCGTACTGCTTGAACCACGCGCCCTCGGGCGAATGGCGCGTGATGCCGTCGAAGAGCGTCGCGATCATCTGCGTGCCGGCGAGGCCCATGTTGTCGTAGGCCTGGTTGATCATCAGCTTCTGCATCATGAGCTGGTTCTTCGGCACCCCCGCCATGCGCTTGGCCAGCGCCTCCACCGCCGCGTCCAGCTTCGCCGCCGGCACCGCGTCGTACACCAGTCCCCACTGCTTCGCCGTCCTGCCGTCGATGGTGTCGCCGGTCAGCAGCATCCGCTTGGCCTTCTCCGCCCCCAGCCGGTACACCCACATGGCGGTGGTCGGGCAGCCCCAGACGCGTGCCGGCATGTAGCCGATCTTCGCGTCCTCGGCCATGATCACGATGTCTGCGCACAGGGCGATGTCGCTGCCGCCGGCCACGGCATAACCATGCACCTTGCAGATCACCGGCTTGTAGCTGCGCCAGATGGAAAAGAAGTCGTCGGTGTTCGCCTTCATGCCCTTGTAGTCCTGCATCGGGTCCCAGGGCATCTTCTGCGTCCAGCGCGACGTAGGACCCGCCCTGTCGCCCTCGGCAAACTGCTTCAGGTCGTAGCCGGCGCAGAACGCCTTGCCGGCGCCGGCAAGCACGATCACGTGCACCCGCTCGTCACCATTGGCCGCCTCCACCGCGCGGCGGATCTCGCGCGGCATGCGGTCGTCGATGGCGTTCAGGCGCGCCGGGCGGTTGAGGGTGATGCGGGCGATGCGGCCGGAGACCGTGTACTTCAGCGTGCGCAGCTTCATGATTCCTCCCGGCGTTAGGATAGCAACCATGCGCCGCGTGGACTGGTACTTCGACTTCGTTTCGCCGTATGCGTACCTGTGCCTGCATCGGCTGGGCGCGCTGCCGCCGGACATCGGGATCAACTTCCGGCCGGTGCTGTTCGCGGGGCTGCTGTCGCACTGGGGCCAGAAGGGGCCGGCGGAGATCGTGCCCAAGCGCCGCTACACCTACCGCTCCACGCACTGGCAGGCGAAGCTGCAGGGCGTGCCGTTCCGCTACCCGGCGGCGCATCCGTTCAACCCGCTGCCGCACCTGCGGCTGGCCATCGCGGCGGATTGCAGCGCAGCCGCCGTGCGCCGGATCTTCGAGTCGGTCTGGACCGACGGTGGCGATGCCACCGATCCCGCGGCGTTCGCCGCGCTGGCGAAAGAGCTGGGTGTGGACGAATCACGCCTGTCCGCGCCGGAAGTGAAGGACGCCCTGCGCAAGAACACCGAGGAAGCCGCCGCGCGCGGGGTATTCGGCGTGCCGACTTTCGCGGTGGACGGGGAACTGTTCTGGGGAGCGGACTCGGTGGACTACCTGCGCGCGTTCCTGGCGGATCCGGGGTTCGTGAATAACGCGGAAATCGAACGGCTGGACGGGTTGCCGGCCTCCGCCGCCCGGAAGGCGCCCTAGCCGCGCCCTGCGGCACCCTCAAATGTAACCGATCGGTTACATTTGCCTACCCGTACTTGCGCAGGTCCTCGATCACCTTGCCGTCGTTGGGCAAACTCCCCGGCGCCAACAGCTCCACCTCGCCGCGCAGCTTGGTGACCTCACGGATCGACGCCACCAGCGCCTCGGCCAGTCCGTCCGGCCGCGCCGAGACCTCGCACTTCAGCGTCATCCGGTCGCTGCCCACCTCGCCCTCCACGACCAGCCGCGCCTTCAGGACCTCCGCGTGCCTGCGTACTATTTCGGCCACCTGCTTCGCCGTCACGAACATCGCCCGCACCTTGGTGGACTGGTCCGCGCGTCCCAGCCAGCCGCGGATGCGCACGTTGGTGCGCCCGCAGGGACTGGTCCCGGGCAGCACGGCGGACAGGTCGCCGGTGCCGAAGCGCACCAACGGGTAGTCGCGGTTGAAGGTGGTGACCACCACTTCGCCCACCTCGCCCGGCGCCACCGGGTCGCCGGTGCCCGGGCGCACGATCTCCAAGAGCAGGCCTTCGTCCAGGATCATGCCCGGGTGCGGGCTGCCGTCGGGCGCGAGCGATTCGTAGGCGATTGAGCCAAGGTCCGCCGAGCCGTAGCTCTGCGCCACCGCGATGCCGCGCGCGCGCATCGCCTCGCGCAGCGCGGGCGGCAGGTACTCGGCGCCGACGTGCGCTTTCGTGAGCGACGAAATGTCCACGCCGGACTCGGCCGCCTTCTCCACGATCAGCTTCAGGAACGAAGGCGTGCCGATGTAGCCGCGGATGCCGAGGTCGCGGATCGCCGCCACCTGCAGCTCGGTCTGGCCGACGCCCGCCGGCAGCACGGTGCAGCCCAGCGCGAGTGCCCCCGATTCCAGCATCGAGCCCGCGGGCGTGAAGTGATAGGCGAAGGTGTTGGTGACCAGGTCGCCGGCGCGGAAGCCCCCGGCGAAGAGGGCGCGCGCGGTGCGCCACCAGTTGCGGCCGCGGCCCTCGGGCTCGTAGACCGGCCCGGGGGACATGAAGAGCTTGGCCATTTTCGCCACCGGCGTGGCGTTCAGCCCGCCCAGCGGACGGTCCTTCGCCTGCAACTCGCCCAGGTCCGACTTGCGCGTCACCGGCAGCGCGGCGAGCGCCTTGCGGGTGCGGATCCTCGAGGGGTCCACGCCGGCGAGAATGCGCGCGAAGCCGGGCGCGCGGCGCATCGCGTGCGCCACCTGGCGCGGCAGCGCGGCAAGCAGCGCCGCCTCCCGCTGCCTGGGCGAGCGCGTCTCCAGCCGGTCGAAGTGTGCGGACAAAACCGGGGACGGACCACGATTTCCGCTTGAGGGCTTACGCTTCATCTCGGCACGCCATGGAAATCGTGGTCTGTCCCTGATTTCCTGATTTCCTAGATCCAGCGCTTGCGGCGCCGGTAGGACTTGACGTCGCGGAAGCTCTTCCTGCCGCCGGTGGAGAAGCCGAGGTAGAACTCCTTCACGTCCTCGTTCTCGGACAGGGCCTTGCCCTCGCCGTCCATCACCACGCGGCCGTTCTCCAGGATGTAGCCGTAGTCGGCGTACTTGAGCGCGATGTTGGTGTTCTGCTCGGCCAGCAGGAAGCTCACGCCTTCCTTCTGGTTCAGTTCCTTGACG
The DNA here is from genome assembly GCA_022844545.1 of Burkholderiales bacterium. GTDB lineage: Bacteria > Pseudomonadota > Gammaproteobacteria > Burkholderiales > SG8-39 > RBG-16-66-20. The sequence continues at coordinate 10,465 of JALHLN010000068.1, forward strand.
ATGGTGAAGATCTCGCTGACCAGCTGCGGCGCGAGGCCCATGGAGGGCTCGTCCAGCAGGATCATCTTCGGTCGCGCCATCAGCGCGCGGCCGAGGGCGGTCATCTGCTGCTCGCCGCCGGAGGTATAGCCCGAGAGCGAGCTCCGGCGCTCCTTCAGGCGCGGAAAGTAGCTGTAGACCTTCTCCAGGCCCTCCTGCGCCTCGGCGCCGCTGCGCGTGTAGGCCCCGGTGAGCAGGTTGTCTTCCACGGTGAGGTGCGGGAAGCAGTGGCGACCCTCCATCACCTGCACCACCCCGCGCTTGACGAGGTCGGACGGGGTGAGGCCGTCGATGCGCTGGCCGAGGTACTCGATGTAGCCCTTGGTAACCTCGCCGCGCTCACCCTTCAGCAGGTTCGAAATCGCGCGCAGGGTGGTGGTCTTGCCGGCGCCGTTGGCGCCCAGCAGCGCGACGATGCCGCCCTCGCGGACGGTGAGCGACACGCCCTTCAGGACCAGGATGACGTGGTTGTAGATGACCTCGATGCCGTTCACGGACAGCATCACGGGTGCGGCAGCGGTTGCGGACATCTGCGGCAATCCTCCCAAAATGAAGACGCCGGCGCCGGGAACGTTTCCGTCCCGGCGCCGGCGCGGGTCACTTTACTGCTGGCTTTCCTTGGCGCAATCGCGCTTGACGATCTTCTTCTCCGCCGCGTACTTCTCGGCGGAAGCGCGGATCATCGGCTTGATGATGGACTGGTCGGCCTCGTACATGCCGGGCTGCACCGCCCACTTCCTGCCGTCCCAGGTGTGCAGGCGCGCGGAGCGGCCGCCGGCGTGGTCGACGCAGGAAGTGGAGATGGGCGTCATGAAGCCCTCGAAGCCCAGGCGCTTGATCGCGCCGGCGTCGAGCGCCATGTTCTCCAGGCCCCAGCGCACTTCCTCGCCCTTCAGCGGCTTCTTGCCATAGCGCACCTGCGCGCGCTTCACGGCCTCCACCGACATCATCGCGAAGGTCATGCCGCGGTTGTAGAGAACCTCGCCCACTTCCTCCTTCTTGCCGGTGCCCTGCCCCTTGTCATGCACGTGGCGGAGGATGTCCTTGTGGACCGCGCCCTGGCCGGCCGGGGCGAGGAACACGAGAGCGTGGTAGCCCTTCGCGCCGTCGCCCGCGGGAACGACATCGGGCTCGGCGCCCGACCACCACACGCCGTACATCTGGTTGCGCGGATAACCCGTGGCCACGGCTTCCTTGAGGGAGGTCGAGTTCATCACGCCCCAGCCCCAGAGAAACACGTAGTCCGGGCGCTGCTGGCGGATCTGCAGCCAGGTGGCCTTCTGCTCCACACCAGGGTGGGTGACCGGCAGCAGCAGCAGCTGGTAGCCGTGCATCTTCGCGCGCTCCTCCAGCAGCGCGATCGGCTCCTTGCCGTAGGGCGAGTCGTGGTACACCAGCGCGATCTTCTTGCCCTTGAGCTTGTCGACGCCGCCGTTGATCTTGCCGACGTGCTGCACCAGGATGTCCGCGGCGTCCCAGTAGGTGCCGCCCAGCGGGAAGTTCCAGCCGAACACCGTGCCGTCCACCGAGTCGGCGCGGCCATAGCCGCCGGTGATGATCGGGATCTTGTCGACGAAGGACTTGTCGGTCACCGCGAAGGTGATGCCGGTGGACAGCGGGTGGAACAGGGTCGCGCCCGTGGGTCCCTTGCCCTTCAGGCGCTCATAACACTCCACGCCGCGGTCGGTGGCGTAGCCGGTTTCGCACTCCTCCCAGGTGATCTTGACGCCATTGATGCCGCCGTCGCGGGCATTGACCAGCTTCAGGTAGTCCACGAACCCGTTCGCGAACGGGATGCCGTTGGGCGCGTAGGCGCCGGTGCGGTAGGACAGCACCGGGAAGAACTGCTCCTTGGCCTGCGCCACGGCCGACGTGCTGCCGACTGCCGCCACAATCGCGGAAACCGCCAGGGCGGCCGCGAGCACCGCGGGTTTCAATTTCGCTTTCATCTCGATCCTCCTCCTAGAGAATGCCGCGGGGACTCCGCGGGCTTGGCTGCCATCATAACCCCTCCGCCCTCAGTGGGGGAACGGCCAGAGCCGCAACTTTTCCTTGCCGATGGCCCACAGCCGGGCGAGGCCGTGGGGCTCCACGATCAGGAAGAACACGATCAGGGCGCCGAAAATCATGAATTCAAGGTGCGAAATCATCGCCGTGGACATCGGGATGCCAAGGAGCGTGGGCAGCTGGTTGAGCACGATCGGCAGCATGACGATGAAGGCGGCGCCGAAGAAGCTGCCCAGGATCGAGCCCATGCCGCCGATGATGATCATGAACAGCAGATTCAGCGACAGGGTCAGGTTGAAGGCGGCCGGCTCCCAGGAGCCCAGGTGCACGAAGCCCCACAGGGCGCCGGCGACCCCGACGTAGAAGGAACTGACCGCGAACGCGGAGAGCTTGGCGTAGACCGGGCGGATGCCGATGACTTCCGCCGCCACGTCCATGTCGCGCATCGCCATCCAGGCGCGCCCGATGTGGCCGCGCACCAGGTTGCGCGCGATCACGGTGAACAGGATCAGCACCGCGAGCAGGAATACGTACTTCTCCTGCGGCGAGTCGATGCTCCAGCCGAACAGCTCCACCGGCGCGGTCTGCACCGAGCCCGAGTGCGAATAGTTGGTGAACCACTTGACGCGCGCGAACACCCAGTCCATGAAGAACTGCGCGCCCAGCGTCGCCACCGCCAGGTACAGGCCCTTGATGCGCAGGCTCGGGATGCCGAACAGCATCCCCACCGCCGCCGCCACCAGCCCCGCCAGTACCAGCACCACGAGGAAATTCAGCTGCGGAACGCGCAACACGAAGTTGTACGCGGCATAGGCCCCCACCGCCATGAACGCGGCATGGCCGATGGAGATCTGACCGCAGTAGCCCACCACCAGGTTGAGCCCGATCGCGGCGAGCGCGAGGATCAGGAACGGGATGAGCAGCGACAGGAACAGGTAGTCGCTCACCACCAGCGGCACCACCACGAAGGCGAAGGCCACCAGCGCGATCATGAAGACGCGGTCCTGCAGGATCGGCAGCAGCTGCTGGTCGGCGGCGTAGCTCGACTTGAATTGCCCGTTCTCGCGGTAGAACATGGTTGCGGTCCGATCCTAGACGCGGTCGATGTGCTTCTCGCCGAACAGCCCCTGCGGCCGCACCAGCAGGAAGAGCAGGGCGAGGACGTAGGCGAACCAGTTCTCGATCCCGCCGCCGGCGAGGTCGAAGGTCTTCACCAGCACCGGCCCCAGGAACACCTCGGCCATCTTCTCGCCCACGCCGATGATGAGCCCGCCGACGATGGCGCCGGTGACCGAAGTGAGGCCGCCCAGAATCACCACCGGCAGCGCCTTCAACGCCACCAGCGACACCGAGAACTGCACCCCGAGGCGCGAGCCCCAGATCACCCCGGCGACCAGCGCCACGATGCCGGCGACCGACCAGACGATGACCCACATGCGGTTGAGCGGGATGCCGATGGACTGCGCCGCCTGGTGGTCGTCGGCCACCGCGCGCAGCGCGCGGCCGGTCGCGGTCTTCTGGAAGAAGAGCGCCAGCACCGCCACCAGCGCCACCGCGACCAGCGTGCCGACCACGTCCTCCTTGTTGATCAGGATGCCGCCCTGGAACAGGCCCTGCAGGATCATCACCGGTTCCTTGGCGATGCCCAGATCGATCTTGTAGATGTCGCTGCCCCAGACCGTCTGGCCGAAGCCGTCGAGGAAGAAGGTGACCCCCAGCGTGGCCATGAAGAGGGCGATCCCCTCCTGGTTGACCAGGGGGCGCAGCACCACCCGCTCGATGACGAAGGCGAGCGCGATCATGATCACGATCCCCACCAGGATCGCCGCCCACAGCGGCATGCGCTCGGCCAGGCGCGCCACCGCCAGCGCGGCGAACAGCACCATCGCGCCCTGCGCGAAGTTGAACACGCCGGAAGCCTTGAAGATGAGGGCGAAGCCCATGGCGATCAGCGAGTACAGCACGCCGGTCATGAGGCCGCCGAGGAGCACTTCGACGTAGAACCCCGGCGCGGAGGCGCCGGTGGCGAGGGGCAGCACCAGGCCCACCAGCAGCACCGCGCAAAGGAGGAATACGGGCCAGTTCTTCTTCATGGTCCTAGCGCACGAGTGCGTTCCATTAGGGAAACTCTGAATTACCGGTCATTTCTGTCATCCCGAAGCTCGATCATGCGTTGAATAGTAATGGGACGACGGAGCGATAACCAAATGAAGCAACAGGCGCTTTCGATGACGGGCT